>JADDQF010000065.1:0-21080 GCA_016781505.1 bacterium | reverse complement strand
GCAGGACGAACTCGCCAGCGGTCAGCTTAAGATCAGCCCGCGCCAGGTCGCGGCCAATGCGTGAGCCGCGCTCGGTTTTGGTCACTGCCGCGTCGACGCGGGCGCGCAGGTCCGGCGTAGCCTGGGCTGCGGTTGACCCGCCCGTGAATTGCGCCAGCCGGTCGTCGACGTTGGCCGATCCTTTCGTCAGCATCCGAACCACCAGGAACAAGCCCAGCGCGATGCAGACGACCAGCCCAAGGAGAATAAATGGCAAATAGTTCATATCAAGATCCTGAACAAGCTCATACGCTGTCGAACATAGCCAGCTCGGCTACAAGCGTGCACACTAGACGAAGCGGTCGCCGCTGCCGAAGATGCCGGGCGGCAAGTAGATGCCGTAGGCCTCGAACTTTTCAACAAAGCGGGGGCGCACCCCCGTCGGTCGCAGCCGGCCCACAATTTTGCCGCGCTCATCAACACCCGTCTGCTCAAAGACAAAAATATCCTGCAGCTGAATGTTGTCGCCTTCCATGCCGACAACTTCGGTAATATTGATGATTTTGCGCGAGCCGTCTTTGAGCCGCGCTTGCTGCACAATCAAATCAACCGCGGATGAGGTTTGTTCGCGAATCGCTTTGATCGGCAGATCCATGCCGGCCATCATGCACATCGTCTCGATGCGCGAGATTGCGTCGCGCGGCGTGTTGGCGTGCAAGGTGGTCAAAGAGCCGTCGTGACCGGTATTCATCGCTTGCAACATCGCGAGCGTCTCGCCACCGCGACATTCGCCGACGATCACCCGATCCGGACGCATCCGCAGCGAGTTAACGATCAGATCCATCATCGTGACCTCGCCGGTGCCTTCCACCGACGGCGGCCGCGACTCAAGCGTCACAACATGATCCTGGCGCAGCTGGAGCTCGGCCGCGTTTTCCACGGTGACAATCCGCTCGTCGTCGGGAATAAAGCCCGACAAAATATTGAGCGTCGTAGTTTTGCCCGAGCCGGTACCGCCCGCCACAACCACGTTCAACCGCGCCTTGATACACGCATTCAGCAAATCCGCCATCTCGCGGGTGACCGTGCCGAAGCGGATCATGTCGTCGATGGTGATGCGCTCTTTGGCAAATTTACGAATGGTGATCACCGGGCCGAGCAGGGAGATTGGCCGAATAATCACGTTCACGCGCGAGCCATCCTTGAGGCGGGCGTCCACCATGGGCGATGATTCGTCCACACGGCGGCCCAACGGCGCGATAATACGGTCGATAATACGCGCGGCATGCTCGTCGTTCAAAAAGGTCGTGGGAACTTTTTGCAGCTTGCCTTTGCGCTCAACATAGATCTGCTTGGGTCCGTTGACCATGATTTCGCTGATATCTGTTTCCGCCAGCAAATCTTCCAGCGGCCCCAGGCCGGTGATGTCGTGGAGAATGACTTCAAGCAGCCGCGCCCGCTCTTGGCGGCCCATCACCACGCCCTCACCGTCGAGCACCCCCGACAAGAGCTCGTCAACCTGACGCTGAATCATTCCCGTATTATTGGTGTCGGCCCGCGGATCAAGCGTTTCGACTAAGCGTTCCTGGACTTTGCGGCGGATGTCGGCCGTCTTCGCTTGATCGGGCTCACGCGAGGCGGAGGGCCGGGCGGGCGGGGCTGCTACAGCAGCTTGCCGCTGGGGTGGAACGGCGGCGGGCGGCGTTTGGGCCGGCCCGCCTGGCTCACCTATCCGTTTCAACAACGACATGTGGTACCTCGTGGGAAAGATGGTGCGCTATGATGATGATCCACGTTAACGAACTCGCCGAGATGGGTGTTATGAGCGCTTGGTTAACAGCCGGCCGAACAAGCCTCGACTGCTTTCGGCGACGGGCGTGACCGCAACGGTTGCCGTTCCTGCTCCACCTGGCTTGGCAGCTTCAGCTTGCGCCGGATTAAGGGCATTGGCAGTCAGTGCGGCGAGCGCAACAATATCACGGGCCACCGGGTGATTGCGGCGGTCGATAACCAGCGGAACGCCTTGATTGAGCGCCAAGGTCATTTCATAGGCTGCATTGCCGATTTGGGCCGACACTTTGTGCCGAATCTGGCTTTCAATGCTTTCCGCCCGAATGCCGAGCCGCGAGTCAGCCTTGTTGAGCACAAGCATCAGTTTGTCGTCGCTATAGCCTAGCGGGCCGGCCAGCTCACAAAACTGCTTGACGTTTTTGATCGCCGGCAGCTCCAGGGTCATCAGCACGATGATCCGGTCGGCAACGTCCAAAATCGTCAGCGTGCGGTCTTCATACGCCGTTTGGGTATCGACAACGACGTAATCAAATTGGTTACGCAGGCCTTCAAGCACCGCGCGCAGCTGGTCGGGCGTGATCGCTTCGCCACTTTGTGAGTCGGGCGGAGCCAACAATACCCGGACCTGCGAAGCGTGCGGCACCGTTACATCGCTGATCAGCTGGGCGTCCAGATCATGTACGCGCGACGCCAAGTCGATAATGGTTTTGTTGGCAACGATGTTCATCACCACGCCGACATCGCCAAACACAAGGTTACCGTCAACCAGCGCCACGCGTTTGTTGGTAATCTGCTTGAGTGCCACGGCCATATTGGCTGCCACAACGGTGCAGCCGGAGCCACCCTTGGGGCTGAACACGGCGATGATCTTGCCCTGGTCGGTGCGCTGTGCTGCGGTTTCGGCCGCACCACCCGCGAGCCGCGGACCGGCAGCGCCCAGCTTGTACACGTGTCGAATACTGCGCGCTAATTCATCGGTGTCCGGCGGCTTGATCAGGTACTCGCGCGCCCCGGCGAGCATCGCGCGCCGCAGGTACTCCTGCTCGCTCTGCACGCTCATGATGATCACCTGCGTGCCGGGCACCTGGGCCATAATTGCTTCGGTCGCCGCGATGCCGTCCAACTCGGGCATGTTGATATCCATCAACACAACGTCGGGCTGGTGCTGCTTGCACAGCTGCACAGCTTCGCGTCCATTCGCGGCCTTGCCGACGACCACGATATCCTTTTCGAAGTACAGCGCCTTTTCAAGAATTTCGCGCGTTTCGGCTACGTCGTCGGCAATGATGACCTTGATCTTGTCGTCATGTTCAGCCATAAGCTTCTCCATCCTTCGCGGGCGAATTAAGGATTGGTGGTAACAGTCGGCGCGAACGCGGGCGTCTTCACCTGAGGCAGCTCCGGCACATTCTCGAGCTTGACGCCAGCCGGCTGCTGGATCACCTGCGGGAAGCTTGGCATCGGCATGCCATAGTTGTCAACCAGGATGCGCATGGTCGCGCCAACCGTGCGTTCAGTGGTGTGGTCGCCAGCGCGGCGCAGAATGGTGGTGATACCGATGCCGCGGTCAAGCGCGAAGCGCAGCACCTCAGCCTCTTGGTTGGTCACGGCGATCACAAAGACCCATTGGCCGGGATTGAGCGTGTTACCAGCGGTAGGCGGAACCACAGGCGCAGCCGGATCGGCTTCGGATGGCGGGCCTTCGGGCTGCGGTGCAGCCGATGCTTCGGCCTGCGGCGGAGCGGGCTTGATCACGTCCAACACCTCGACATCCTGCAGCAACACTTTGGTGGCGCCTTCGTTGGTGGGGCGCTCGATGATCGATTGGGTCGTACCCTGCTCACCAGCAGCGGGAGCGCCGGGCGTAAAGGTGGCCACGTCGAGGTTGAACGACGCCAGCACATCGACAAAATCGCCAGGCTGAACAAGGTCGGCAACGCCCGACAAGCTATTGACCTGCACCGGAAACGCCTTGACCGGCGCTTCGCCCTCTTTCGGGGCCGGCATCTTTTGGGCCAGGCCAGCCTTGCGCAGTTGATCCTTGCGGACGGGCTCGCTGGCGCTGATCGTTCCGGTGGCCACCATGTCGCGCGCTTCCTCGACGCTGCTGAGGTGGACGCCGGCCATGAACTGGCTTGCCGGCACCATTTCGGTGCTCAAAAAGCCTTCCGTCGTTGTCAACACCGTGCCGGCCTGAATATCCAGCTCGGCTTTGACCCGGGAAACCTGTGGCTCCGGCGTCGGAGGCAAGGTTTGGGCGTCAGCCGGAGTAACCAGGCTCGGCATGTAGAAGATTAAGACGCCGCCGGCGCCTGCCGCAAGAAGCAAGAACAACCCGATGATGATGAGCAAACTACTGCTGCCACGACGCATAATGAACTACCTGTCCCTTTCGTAAGATGTGGATTGGTCGAACGAGGTAAGCCAATTGGTCAACTACAAGTGAATAAACAAGACCAGAGCAACACGAGATGTGTTGCTCTGGCATTATAGGGAGAAGCAGCTCCGGCTTACACATGCCCTAGCCCCAAACCGGCTTGGTACTTTGGCAGCCGGGCAGCCGTGCTAAGGGGCTATCAGGGCAGCTTCGGCAAGCCATGCGGCGTGACCGGAACCTGAGCTGACTTAACGGTATTACTTGAGCTGCCGTGAGCCAGCGGCACGTAGGTGCGCTTCAAGGGATCCACCACGGTAACCGTGAAGGAAGACACATTGTCCGACTCGCCGTCGACGCCGGGCTCCAAGGCCTCATGCACCAGGCCACGCGGAAAGCGCGCATCATCCGTCGCGTCAACCACCAGATGCAGGGTGTACTCCCCGACATTTCGGAACAGCCCCCGCCAGAACGCCGTATCGGCGGCACTGCCATCCGCATAGCTATACCAGGTTGTCGGCGGTACCAGGAACTGCTGGCCAGGCGACATCACCGGCAGCGACGCTTTTTGGACCATCGCATACGCAACCGGCTCAACCGTGCCAATCACTGGTGCGCCGAAAGGAGGCCTGGGCTGGTTCGGCCCTTGCAGATACAGCACAAGAAAGAACGAGCCTTCGCCATCCCAGTTAGCCGGCAGTGCCGGCACGATTTCGCCCGTTGATTTTTGGTAGGCGGTATTGACCAGCGGCACAACCGGCGCAATGGAGCCGGTCCTGGTAATCTCACGCGGCATCATGCTCGCCCCGCCAGGCGCAACCTTGATGTTCGGATAGCCGGCCCGCTCAACTTCCAGCTGGGACACCTGCAGCCGGGGCGAACTTTGCAGGGCGGGCCGGGCAAGCTTGGCCATAAACTGGAAATAGCGCGATCTGATCACGTTGGGAAACTGATACGTGTAGGTTGGGCGTCCCGCGCTATCCGCAACGGGAGTGGACGCTGGGATGGGCATGTAGTCCGTCATGGAGCCGTCGGCAAGGCTGTAGCGGTACAACATCTGGATGGGACTGCCCGCCTCGTCTACCGCTGTCCAGCGGAAGCGGAAGAAGCGCGCGTTTGCGCCATAGTCATATACCTTGGAGTAATAGTTACCGGACGCGACGTAGCGATCAAACATCAAGGGCGGCGTGTCGATGTTGCCAACCAACACGTCGCTGCTGACCGGCACCTGATTTCCAGCGGCGCCTACCGCACCGCCGAGAATATAGGCCCAGTCGCCATACATGCCGCCGTCCAGGGTTTCCATGGTGTGATACACACGTCCATCCTCGCCGAGCGGCCCGTTCTCGTGGATAAAGCTCGCGGCGCTGTCTTCCTGATACAGGTCCAGCTCGGGATAATTGACGTAGCCTTCCGCAAAGGTCGGCAGCGCGTCTGCGCTGGTGCGAACGCGACCGCCCGAGATGTTGATCTGGCCCTCGGTCTCAAAGGCCGCGTGCCCATAGCGCCCTGCCGACATATCGCCGCTGGTCAGCCACATCAGGCTGCCGGTCGCGCCGTTGATACGGACCACATACGCGTTGGCGTCATCGGTGTATGCCGGCTCGTCGGTGTTGTTCTCGCCATGGCAGTTGGTAGCGCAGCGCTTACCACCGATCACATACACACCGGTATTCCCAGTGTTGGGGTCAACCGACTTGACCGTGGCGGCGTCCGCCAGAAACGCCTCTTGAACATCCACACCCCTGATCTTGTAATCAGCGTTGGCGAAATCATCCTGCCATTCGAGCGTCAGCGTACCGTTCGCGCCGGGCAACACCTTGGCGCGATTAACGCGGCTGGAATAGCGCTCCCGCGATGTGCCCACGACGACGGTGCGGCTATTGCCGCCGAATGTGTAGATCCAGGGCTGGTTGTTGACAACAACCGACACTGCACCTAGGTCGCGCGCACCGGCGCCGGCCGAGCCTTCGATGGGCGGGGAAATATTTTCATAGTTAATGTCATCCCGCAGGAACGGCAGTCGCCCGTTATTGTCGATCTCGCGCCACACCTGGCTGGCGTCGACATTCCCCTCAGCGGTGAACACAAGCGGGAAATAGAAGATGCGGCTGGTGGTGACCGTATCCTGAGCTAGGTTGGAGTCGGGTCGATCACGTCCAAGGTAGCCACCCAAAACAAAGAGATAGGGCTTGCCCGCAACCTCGACCACAACAGCCGCCGCATCGGAGACGGCAAACCGGGGCGGGGGATTGAGGTTTTGGGGATTGGTGGTTTCTTCCGGCAGTGGCGGCAGTGTTTGCCAAGCGGTAAGCGTGCCGGTAGCCTGGTCAGCGAGCCGCGCGGAAAAGAATTGCGCCGATCTATACCTCAAGCTGGAGGTAGTTCCAGAGCGAGTGTTGCCACCGACCACAAAAATTCGGTCACGATAGGTGACGCTGGCATGGCCGCTCAAGGGAATCGGCAGCGGATTTGCCTTGGGTTCGTACTGGCTATGGACCTTGGCTGGAATAAGCTGGACGCCGCCACCACTGGCGGATGCAGCCAGACCAGTGCGAAAAAACCGGCCATAGCTCCAGTCTTGATTGGTTGCGGCCAGGGTGACCCACGCGACTGCAGCTGACGCGGGCTTTGGCTGCAGGTTAGCGCCCAGTGCTACCACAACCAGGACGAGCCACGTCGTCAGCACAAATGGGTGTCGGACAGTTCGCTTCATGACAGTTCCTTCTTGATTAACTACCTTCGCCCGGTCGATAGCGCGTACCACGCTCGACAAAGCTTATTTGGTTGGCACCCACGGATGGTGGAGCGAGACGATTGGACGGACGAACGACCTTACAGCGAAGCGCTGCCGGGTCGGCGCTGCTAAGCGAAACACGCGCACGGGGCGCACAGACGCTTTGTCGAGGTAGTGGTACATTGCAAGAAGCGTATCTGAGCGTTGGCAACATGGTTAACAGTTGGGAGCAGCAGCGAGGCATAGCTCGCTGCTGCTCGGACCGGATGCGTTAGTTATAGGTAAGCGTTGGGTTTGAACAGCCGTTTAGCGGTACGCCGTTGACCAGCTTGAGCGCGAGCATGGTTTCCGTGTACACAACGGCGCCTTCCGGATACTGCGGGTTAATGTACACGGACGACCGGCCTTGCTCGCCTGCATTAAGCGGGTTGCGCACCCGGCTGTACCGGCGGGTAATTTGGTCTTCCGGGCTATAAATTTCCTTTGGCGCGACGGTTACATAATATTCACCCGGCTCGAGATCGGTAAAGGAGTACTCGCCGGTAACGTCGGCACTGGTCGTTGTGCGGCTCCAGGTTGAGCCATCCGACTTCCGAAGCTCGACCACAAGTTCGCCGGCAAGCTCGGTTTGCTCAAGCGGGACGCATCGATCAGGACCCAACGAGCCCAGGATCTGGCTATACACATGGTTGAGCCCATCCTTGTCGTGTGCGCTGAAGTAATAGTTATTGCCGCTGGTGGCATCACCGCCGCTGCTCATCTCGGCCAATCCGTAGGGATTGAAACAATAGTGTCCGCTGGTAGGCGTACACGTCGGCTCGACGGCAACCATGTACACACTGGCTCCCAGCAATTTCACGCGACTGGCGAGCCGCTGAGCTTGCCAGATAGGACGCGGCTTAATCGCCTGGTACTGCGGATCGTTGAGGCACGACTCACGTGCGTCGAATGGACTGTCGGGGCATACATTGTCGCCCTTGGGACAGGTAGCGGTGTTGGGCTCCGTGCCGCAAATGTTGAACACGCCATCCGTTGCGAAAATAACGACTTTGCGGACCGGCTTGCCATTGCGCGTGCTGGCGCTATTTTGCAGCTGACTGATAACGCGCTCAAAGGCGTACGGCCCGGGTGTGCCACCGGTAGCAGTCAAGTTGTCGGCATGGAGCTGGATGGTGGGCCATTTCAAGGCAGGATTTGTCGGGCACAAGGTAGCAGGATAGGTAACGCAGGCATGAATCCAGTTATCTTGAATTTTGGTGGATTGCTCGAGCGTACCGGAGCCGCCAAAGGTTATGAACGAGATGCGCGCATCCGGATCGGTCGTCAGATCGTAGTTACGGACGAACTCTTTGATGACCCGTTTGGCATCGTCAAAGCGGGGATATTGATAGCCAGGATCGGGATTGCCGCTTTCGGTGTAGGCGCCCGGACGGCGATCATTCCAGTCGAAGTTCATCGAGCCCGAGGTATCCATCACCAGCACAATGTCATGGGTAACGGGGCTGGCTGGTTGCTCACGATACACACGATTAAGCCGGGCAACACCCGAAACAGTGTAGCGCCGCGGCTCGACCGTGAACATGGGCTCGCCGGTGCAGTTAACCGCTGGAGCTTTGGCCTCGCCCTTGTAACGCAGCCGCAGATAGCTGTTGTTTTCACCGTTGGCGTTGAAGCCAATCAGCTGGAACTGGCCCATCATCGTGATAAAGAATTTTGCATTGGTGCCAGACTGGTTATTAGTCTTGAGATACATCGGCAGGGTCATGATGCGCTCGGGATGGGTGGTGAAGGGCTGGAGCGCATTGATGATGCCATTGCTCATTTGAACACCGGTGTTGCCGTCGGCCCAATCGAGCGGATCAAGATAGCCATTGGGAGTGTTCGTGAGCGCCTCGCCATTTCCGGGCGTAGCTTCGGTAAAGCCGTCCTGCAAGTTACCGGGAAAGGTCAGACTGGCGGCCATGGAGCTGTTGCCGTTACCGCCCCAGGTCAGCCAGCCGATGTGGGAGCCGGCCGGCACGCTGCCGCCCTGCTTGTTGCGGAAGCGAAGGACAATTTCACGATCGATCATGTTGGTCCAGACACCACTTTGCACTTGGCTCCACAGCGCATGGGTGGTGGGATAGGGCCCATTCGGATAGGTGCCCGTGAGCGACGCCCCTGGATTCAAGATGTCATGCACGGTTGAGTTCAGCTTGATGGGAACGCCAATCGGATAGGTTCCCAGGCCAAACTTACCCACGCAGGCGCTGCCGTTGGCATTCACCGTCAGGTCTTTGCGGCCAACAATCCGGGCGAAGTGGGTATCCATCCGCTCGGTCAGCGTGACCTGAATGCGCGTGAAGTTTTTCGGGGGATTGCCGGTCGGAATATAGTCGGACTCATACTTGCCATGCCACTCACCGATGAGCTGTGGAGCGGCATTATCAAAAATGTACTCGGCGCGCACATCGTAATAGCCGCTGTTAAGATCGATGCGGTTGGCGGCCAGTGTCCGCTTGACGTTGTCCCACACATTGGGATTCGAGGAATTGCGGTTAGCCAGGTTCATGGCTGCCACCGCGCCGGCATTGGCGGCATTTTGGACACGGCGCTGCTGGCCATAGGCGTTGCCAACATCAACCGACAAGCCAACCATGCCAATGATCACGACCAACATAACCGCAATCAGCGGCAGACTCTGGCCTGCTTGTCGGCGACGACCAATGCGTCGCATACGAATATCTCCGCTAAAGGTGAACGAGCGCTGCGATGTTCGGAGCGGGTACTGCATAGGGGAACCTCCGACGTGGATCGACGAAACGTGAAATGCTCGGAGCGGGGTGAAACGACTGATTAGTTCATGCCCACCGTTGGCACAACCGAGATAGCCGTGATGGTCATGGTATCGCCCACGAATGGCGCGAGCGCGAACGGGCGATACTGGATTTTCGACCGTACGACCAGGAAACACTGCTTCACTTCGGCGCCTTCGAAGTAGACCGAATGACGGTTGACGCACGCTGGCTTGGTCGTTGGCTGGAAGGAGGAGCCAACGGCAAACTCGCTGTTGGTGGTGGTAACCTGGCTTTGGTCGGCCGGGTCGATTCTGACCCATGTTTCCATGAAGTTATTCCAGGCCGCGGTCGTGGTAAATTCCAGCTCATCGTCTTTGCCATTGGCATTCAAATCCATGGTTGATGCCATGCCGCCCATTTGATTGCCCTGCTCGCCCCTGAAGCGCGTGCGGGCCTGGGAATCGGCCGCAGCCGCGGGACTGCAGCCGGAACATGAGATCAGAGGCTCGATCTTTAACGAGCTGCTGGCTTCAGCCGTAGCATTGATCAATGTTTGGTAGGCTTTGTAGGCCAGGCCGAGATCAACAGCCGCCGCGAACAAATAGGCCAGAAAGGTCAGAGCGAGCGTCAGCTCGACAATGGCCTGGCCGGCGAAGCGGCGGTATGACCGGTGTTCGCGCCGCAACAGTTTCCAGGGATTGAAGCGACGCATGGAAGCTAGAACGTTAGGGTGCATGAATATGCTCCATACAGAATGGATTAAGGCTTACGTCGTACAATCGTAGTTACGGCCGTCGGGCGCTCGCGTGCTCATGATCGTGCGCCGAGAAATAAACGAGAAGCGCAACGCATTCCCGAAGAAGCGGCGGCCGATCGGCGACAGCCAATCGCCCTGATAGTGCACCTGCACCTGCACCTGATCGCCCACGCGGCGCACACTGCCGGTGGGATAGCTGATCGTGATGTTGGCAGCCTGCAAGCGGCTGAGGGTAACGCCGTCGATCGCATTTTGCTTGATCAAGGCGGCACACTCATCGCGCTGCATCGCGGTGCTCGGCAAGGTGCAGCCACTGGGAGCTTGCGCGGGGGGCAGCACATCATCACAGATTTGAACGGTCCAGGGTGGTGTTTCCGAGGCCCATTCCGAAGCACGGCGAGTGGCATTTTCGAGCTCGGAATAGGTATAGATGTAGTATCCGAGCTCCATGGTGCCCACCGTGATCAAGACCAAAAATGGCAAAATTAACGCTAGCTCAACGATTGATTGCCCACGAACAAGACGCTTCATAGCTGCGCACTCCTGCACCTTCTGGGGGTATAGCTAGTATAGAAAGCGCGCTTGAGCCGAACCATAGCCCGATAGTCCCAAGTTCTGCCGCGTGCGACACCCGATAACAAAGGGTCCAAGCGGTGTACCCACGGCGGGCCGGCAGGCAGGCAGCGCTGTAAGCGCCCGCAGCCGTCGACGGGGTGACCGCTGGTATAATCGGAGCAGCCGATTATGGAGGAGTAAATGACACAAAACGAGCAGCCGGCACGCACGCGCTTCGCGCCAAGCCCAACGGGATATGTGCATATCGGCAGCATGCGGACCGTGATTTTTAACTGGCTGTGGGCCAAGCACACCGGCGGCCGGTTCTTGCTGCGGATCGAGGACACGGATCGCAACCGGTATGTGGAGGGCGCCGAAGAGCAGCTGAAGGAGTCGATCCGGCGCATGGGCATCGAGTGGGATGAGGGCCCGGACGTTGGCGGACCGTTCGCGCCGTACAAACAATCCGAGCGGCTGGCGCTGTATCATACGTACGCCGAGGAACTGTTAGGCAAAGGCCATTTCTACAAATGTTGGTGCACGCCCGAGCGCTTGAAGCAGGTCAACGAGGAGAAGCAGGCGCGCAAAGAGCCGCCCGGCTATGATCGCCGTTGCCGCAAGCTGAGCGCGGAGGAGCGCGCCGCCCAGGAAGCATCGGGCAAGCCCCACGTTATTCGGATGGCCGTGCCGCTGGACGGCGAGACCGTGGTCAACGATCTGATCCGCGGCCCGATCAGGTTCCAGAATGCGCTCCAGAACGATCCGGTCATGATCAAGAGCGATGGATTCCCGACGTACGGCATGGCCGCAATCGTGGACGACCATGAAATGCAGATCACGCATGTGATGCGCGCGGATGAGTGGATCGCGACATCGCCACTGCATGTGCTGCTGTACCAATGCTTTGGCTGGGAACAGCCGGTCTGGGTCCACCTGCCAAACGTGCTTGGCCCGGACGGCAAGAAGCTGTCGAAGCGGCACGGCGACACATCGATCACCGATTATCTGGACAAGGGCTATTTGCCGGAGGCGCTGCTGAATTTTCTGGCCCTGATCGGCTGGGGCTATGATGAGACGACCGAAATCATGACGCGCGACGAGCTGATCGAGCGCTTCACCCTGGACCGGATTTCGCCATCGGGCGGCGTGCTCAACATCGAAAAGCTCAACAAGTTCAACGGCATTTATATTCGTCAGATGACACCAGCCGAGCTGACGGAGCAGTTGCTGCCGTATCTAGCCGAGGCCGGGCTGGTGAGTGCGGAGCCGACGGCAGCGGAACGGGCCCGAGTTGAAGAATTGGTGCCGCTGATTCATGAGCGGCTGGTGGTGCTGAGCGAGGCGCCCGAGCTGCTACGGTTGTTTTTCGAGACACCAACAACCTATGATCAGGCGCTGTTGGTGCCCAAGAAGCTGGATGCGGTGACGACGGCACAAGCGCTAACCACGGCGACAGCGGCCTTACGGGACGCGCCGGAATGGGAGGTTGCAACGATCGAAGCACGGCTGCGCGCGCTGACGGAGGAGCTTGGCCTCAAGGTTGGAGACCTGTTTATGGCCATCCGGGTAGCCACGACCGGCAGCAAGGTGTCGCCGCCGTTGTTTGAAACGCTGCACGCGCTGGGACGGGACGAGACGCTGGCGCGCCTGGAGCGAGCGACGGCTAGCCTAGGGAGCGTGAGCGCAGGCCCGTAGCGCAGCTGGGGGAACGGCCACACAACTAAGCAACCAAGCGGTCGCGCTGAGCATTTTGTGGTATGACTTATATAAGCATCAGAAGCGTTGATGCTTGTGAGCCAAGAGATTGGAGATGTCGGCAATGCCCATCATCGCTTCCGTGGCGACCGCCGTACCCCCGCACAAGGTCAGCCAGCAACGTGTTCGTGAGTATGCTGGCGCAGTATTTCGATCCAATATCGAAGATGTTGATCGGTATCTTACCGTCTTTGATCACGCGGAGATCGACACGCGCTACCTGTCCGCGCCGGAAGAGTGGTTTATGCAGCCGGACGGGCATAGCTTCGGTGAAGCCAATGATCGCTTTATCGACATGGCGTGCAAGCTGGGGGAAGATGCGGCACGGCGCTGCATGGTGCAGGCGGGCGTAGCGGCGGCAGATATCGACCATCTGATTTTTGTGTCGACCACGGGCTTGGCAGCGCCGTCCATTGACGCACGCTTGATCACCCTGCTGGGGCTGGGCCGTCACACGCGTCGAACGCCGATCTGGGGGCTGGGCTGCGCGGGCGGTTTGGGAGGCCTGGAGCGGGCACAAGAGTATGTGCGGGCGTATCCCACGCATCGCTGCTTGCTGGTAACGGTTGAGCTGTGTACGTTGACCATGCAATTCAACGACCGCACCAAACGCAATCTGGTGGCCCTGTCGCTGTTTGGCGATGGCGCGGCGGCGGTGCTGGTTGAAGGCGACGCGGTCGCTAAGCCAAGCCGCGGGCCGCGCATTGTGGACACCCGCTCGACGTTGTTTCCCGACTCGCTCGACTTGATGGGCTGGGATATTGTCGACGACGGGTTTCGGGTGATCTTCGGGACGCGCATCCCGTCGGTGGTGACGCATCACTATGCCGAGCTGGCGGAGGAGTTTTTGACGCTGCAGCAGCTGACGCCGGAGGATATTACGCATCATATTTACCATCCGGGCGGCGCCAAAGTGCTGCGAGCCTATGAAGGAGCGCTCAAGCTGGCACCTGATGCGTTGGAGCACAGCCGGGCGGTGCTGCGTGAGTACGGCAACATGTCGTCGGCGACGGTGTTGTTTGTGCTGGAGCGCTTTTTGCAAAACAACGCCATCAAGCCGGGCGACCGCGGGCTGCTGTGCGTTTTCGGGCCGGGCTTTTCGGCCGAGATGGCACTGATCGAAGGCTAGGCAGGACAGCTGCGTCGCCCTGTCTGGCAGCGTACAGGTCCCGAGACACGAGCTATGAGGTCGGCAGGGGAGCAGCGGTACCGAGGGTTGGCATGCGAATGCTGGTCCTCGGTATTTGCTAGGTAACGGCGGGTCTGCATCCGAAAGGTGGAGCATGGCAACCGAACGTTTGTATTTTGCGGACGCGTATCTGCGAACATTTACGGCGCGCGTTCTGCAGCAGGGCAGCTATGGCGATCAGCCAGCCGTGACACTTGATCGCTCGGCGTTTTATCCCGAGGGCGGCGGACAGCCGGGGGATCGGGGCACCCTCAACGGCGCGCCGGTGCTGGACACGCAGGCAGATGCGGCCGACGATGTGTGGCATGTGTTGGCGGAACCGCTGACCACGCTGGATGTGCAGGGTGAAGTTGATTGGGCCCGCCGCTTCGACTTTATGCAGCAGCATCACGGCCAACACCTGCTGAGCGCGGCGGCCGAGCAGCATTTCGACGCAACGACGTTGGCGGTGCATTTGGGCGAAGCAACCTGCACGGTCGATCTGCAGTATCCCGGCTTCACTTCGGAGCAGGTCGGGGAGCTAGAAGCCAGCACCAACATGATGATCTGGGCAAATGTGCCAGTGCAGGCGCGGTTTGTGTCACCGGAGGAGCTGCGCGAGCTGCCGCTGCGCAAGCCGCCCCAGGCTTACAGCCGTATTCGGATTGTGTCGGCCGGCAACTTCGACCACTCGCCCTGCGGCGGGACGCATCCAGCGCGAACGGGCGAGGTTGGCAGCGTGGTGATTCGGCGCTGGGAGCGCTACAAGGGCGGTGTGCGGGTTGAGTTTGTGTGTGGCCAGCGGGCCCTGCGCGATTATCGCCAGCAGAACGAGCTGCTGGGGCTGCTGGCGGGTGAGCTGCGGGTGGGCCAAGCCGAGCTGCCGGCGGCGGTTGCGCGGCTACGCGCAAGCGAAGAAGCGCAGCGAAAGCAGCTGGAGCAAGCGGATGCGCGGCTGCGGGGATACGAGGCGCACGAGCTGATTGCCGGGGCGGAGCGGATTGCCGCTGTGCCCATCGTCGTGGGTGCGTTTGCGGACCGCACACTCGACAACCTGCGGCAGCTGGCGCGTCAGATCGCGGAGCTGGGCGGCGTAGCGCTGCTGGGCCTGCGGGCCGACAAGGCGCAGCTGGTGTTTACGCGGGGGCCACAGGTGCCGTATGACATGGGCGGGCTGCTCCGAGAAGCCGCTGCCGTAGTGGGGGGGCGTGGCGGCGGCAAGCCGGACGCGGCGCAAGGCGGCGGGCCGGACGTTGGCCGTCTAGAGGAGGCTTTGGCGGTTGCGCTCGCTGGGCTGCGGTCTATGGCAGGAGACAGGCCGGGGGACTGAAGCCCCCGGCTACCCATGAGCAAAGGCCGCCTGCGCCGCCTGGGTTCTACCAAGCCAAGGGTGGCCTGGCACTGGCATAAGTAGCAGCTGTGGGCGGAGGTTCCGGTTACGCAGCGGGCAAAGGCCGCCTACGCCACCTGGGCATGAAGATGGGCAGCTAGGGTTTGGCGCGGGTCGCGCGACGCTTGGCCGAAAAGGCACTCCCTCAGGGCAACAAGCGTTTAGCAACGCGTGCGGCATTACGCCGTCGGCTGAGCTGCCGGTAATGGTGGCGGCGCCGGGGGTGGCTCACGGATTTCGGCGTTGGCGAGCGGCGCGGGCCGTTCCGGCTGGGGCGCCAGCAGGAAATCAAGGGTGAGGCGATTAAAGGCCTCGGCCTGATCCCACATCACAACATGGCCGGCCTGGGGAATAACTTCGAGCCAGGCACGCTGCAGCGCCTTGTGCACGGCTTGGCCGATCTCGACCGGCACAAGCCTGTCCTGCTCACCCCAGATCAGCAGGGTGGGCGCGACGATCTTGGCCAGCGCATGGGTCACATCATTGGACAGGATGTCGAGCGCGCTCAGCAGCAGATTGATCGGCCCCGAACGGAGCGAGTCGTAGGCGAGCGTGGGCATGAAGTTGAGCCGACTATAGCGCCCGGTATTGGGCAGGCGGAGCATCATCCGCAGCAGATCAGAGCGGACCATGCCACTGGCGGCCGCCAACACGAGGCGGTCAACGCGCTCCGGATGCTCGCCGGCCAGATGGGTGCTGATCTGGCCGCCCATCGAATGGCCCACCACATGTGCTTTGCCGGCGGGCAACTGCCCGATAAACTCGGCCAAGCAATTGGCAACCCTGGCGATACCCATGGGCCGCCAAGCCCAGTTGCTGCCGTAGCCGACCAGATCGAGCAGATACACGGTGAAGTGCTCTTTGAAGGCGGGCACATTATGCCGCCACCAGCCGCTGGAGCCAGCCAGACCGTGCACAAGGAGCAGCGGCGGGCCGCTGCCGATCTCGCGATACACGAACTTGCATTCGCCAAAGCGGACAACACGTGGTTTTTCTTGACGACGAAACATGCGGCGGTGTTGCTGCAAGTTTCATGCTGCGGTCCTGTTCCTGCTGAAGCGAAGGCGAACGGCATCCTTGACCAGCGCGTGTGTGCAACAATTGGCTCTGCCGCAACGTAGATAGTGTGGTTGCCGGGATGATCGCGGGATGCTATGCTTGAACCTGAATTGGCCAACAAGGCAATGTTTGCGAACGTGGAACGACGTAGCGTAGCTGAAAAAATTCTGTGTCCGATCTGCCGGTCGGCGAATCGGCCCGATGCACGCTTCTGCCAGCAGTGCGGTAATGATGTGCTGCTCGACGGCATCTACCGCATTACGCGGGTGATCAAAGAAGGCGGCATGGGCGTACTATATCAGGCGGTCGACGAGGACGGCGAGGTGTACGCGGTCAAGGAGATGCATGATCGCTTCACCAACGCCGAAGACCGGCAAGAAGGCATTGAACACTTTATTGACGAAGCCAAGCTGCTGCGCACGCTGCGTGGCCATCCCAATATTCCGCGCGTGTATCGCTCGTTTATCGACGAGGGCCGCTACTACCTGTCGATGGAATTTATCTTTGGGGAAGACCTTGAAGATATTTTGAAGCGGCAGAAGCGCTTTCCCGAGCCCCAGGTGTTGCAATGGGCGGATCGGCTGTGCGATGTGCTGGAGTTTATGCACGCCCACGGCTTGATCTACCGTGATATGAAGCCATCCAACGTCATGATCACACAGGACGGCAATATCAAGGTGGTCGATTTCGGGATTGCGAAGCTGCTGCAGCCGGGCCAGCGGGGAACAATATTGGGCACGCCCGGCTATGCGCCGCCGGAGCAATACCAGGGCTTGACAACGCCGCAATCGGATGTGTACGCCTTGGCGGCTACGCTGCACCATCTGTTGACCGGACGTGATCCGCGGGACGAGCCGCCATTTTCCTTTCCACCGGCGCGGCAGCTGCGTCCAGATATTTCGGTACAAACCAGCCAGGCGCTGGAACGAGCACTCCAGATGGAGGTGGGCGACCGCTTTCCAACGGTGAGCGCGTTTCGGGCAGCGCTGCCGATACCGACGGGCGAGCAGCGACCAACGCGCTTGTTTGATCCGCAGCCACGAGCCGAACAATCCCGGCGGGCGCAACCGGTTCCTGCGCCCCGGCCGCAACCCACTCCCCCCAGGCAGAGACCTGCTCCCGTTCGGCCGCACCCAGCGCAAGCGCGGCAGCCGGCAGCGCAGCCACAGACCCAACCACGGCGACGAAGGGGTGGCTTAGGCCGGGCTGTACGCCGCTTGGTAGCGACCGCCGCGATTGCGACGGGCCTGTATTTTGGCGCCCTGGAATATGCCCCGGAAACAGTGGCCGCGGTGCAAGATTATGTCACCACAACGGTGCAGGAATATTTGGGAGAGCAGGCGCAACCGGCGCCATAGCCAGCGAACGTGCCAGCAGTTGTTGATCCGATTCAGCTCCGAAACATCGTAACAGTTGAGGTGGTGGAAAACGCAAGCCAGGAAGAAACCATCAACGCACTGCGCCAACAATATCTTAAGCAAGCTCAGGCCCAGTATCCCGGCGCACAGCTGTTGTCGAGCCGTTTACCAGCAATGGTGGGAGCGCAGATGTAACACCGCTTGGTGGGGGGTACCAGCGGATCACCGTGGAAATGGACGGCTTTGTTGTGCCTGCCCAATGACGGATCCGGGCTTCCCTTAAGCACAAACAGCCTCGATTAGCACTCCTCGCAATTATCTGCTAAAATCTAACAAGACGTTAACAGCCCTGCGGCAACAATTGTTTTACACTTTTGCACGCAAGCTGCGCTTTGCAGCTTGTATCTTGCCCCCGCGACGTAAATCACCTCTGCTTCCAACGCTCCCTTGACAAAATATGGAGAGTTGAATACCATAGAGGCCAGTTAGCACTCACTCAACCTGAGTGCTAAACGGAGATAAGCCTCAAATCACAACCATGGGAGGTTGGACCAGTATGGATTTCCGCATTCGTCCGTTGGCTGATCGCGTCGTGATCAAAGCCGTGGAGCGTGAAGAGAAGACCAGGGGTGGGCTCTTCCTGCCTGACACCGCCAGCAAGGAAAAGCCCCAAGAAGGCACCGTGATGGCTGTGGGCGAGGGTCGCTTAGACGATAGCGGCAAGCGCGTCCAGGTTTCGGTCCAGGCGGGCGATCGCGTGTTGTTCGCGAAGTACGCGGGCACCGAGATCAAGCTCGACGACGTCGATTACCTGATCCTGGCCGAGAAGGATATCCTGGCGGTTGTCCAAGAGTAACGCGAGCTGCGTACCCACTACCTTATTCACTATTTGAGGAGCATATGGCAAAACAGGTTGTTTTCAATGAGGATGCACGCCGGTCGCTGAAGCGTGGCGTGGACATCGTCGCCGACGCGGTCAAGACGACACTTGGCCCCCGCGGCCGCAACGTGGCGATCGACAAGAAGTTCGGCTCGCCCACGGTGACGCACGACGGCGTGACGGTTGCGAAAGAGATCGAGCTGAAGGATCCGTTCGAGAACATGGGCGCGCGCCTGTTCGTCGAAGCGGCGACCAAGACCGACGACGTAGCCGGCGACGGCACCACCACGGCAACCGTGCTGGCCCAGTCGATCGTGACGGAAGGCCTGCGGCTGGTGGCAGCGGGCGCGAACCCAATGCTGGTCAAGCGTGGCCTGGACAAGGGCGCGGCGGCGATCATCGAGTCGCTACGGAATCTGGCCCAGCCGGTGCGCGACCAACAGGAAGTTGCCAACGTGGCGGCGATCTCGGCGGCTGACCCGGAGATTGGGCGACTGCTGGCCGAGGTGATGGACAAGGTCGGCAAGGACGGCGTGATCACCGTCGAGGAAGGCCGCGGCCTCGGCTACGAGACCGAGTACACCGAAGGCATGCAGCTGGATCGCGGCTACATCTCGGCCTACTTCGTCACCAACAGCGAGCGCATGGAAGCCGTGCAGGACGAGCCCTACATCCTGATCACCGACAAGAAGATCAGCTCGATCCAGGAAGTGCTGCCGGTGCTCGAAAAGGTCCTGCAGGTCACCAAGAACCTGCTGATCATTGCCGAGGACGTCGACGGCGAAGCCCTGGCGACGCTGGTGGTCAACAAGCTGCGCGGCACGATCAACGTGCTGGCGATCAAGGCGCCTGGCTTCGGCGATCGCCGCAAGGCTATGCTGCAGGACATCGCGATCTTGACGGGCGGCACGGTGATCTCGGAGGAGATCGGCCGCAAGCTCGATAGCGCGACAGTTGAAGACCTTGGCCGCGCCCGCCGCGTCGTCGCCACCAAGGACGACACGACGATCATCGAGGGCTACGGCGATGAGGGCGCGATCAAGGGCCGCATCGACCAGATCCGGGCGCAGATCGAGACCACGACCAGCGACTTCGACCGCGAGAAGCTGCAGGAGCGGCTGGCCAAGCTGGCCGGTGGCGTGGCAGTGGTCAAGGTTGGCGCCGCGACCGAGCCCGAGCTGAAGGAGCGGAAGCACCGCGTCGAGGACGCGCTGCGCTCAACCCGCGCCGCCGTGGAAGAGGGCATCGTCCCTGGCGGTGGCGTGGCGCTGATCAACGTCGTGAGCGCGGTGGAGAACGTCCAGCCGGCGAACGACGACGAGCGCGCTGCCGTCTCAATCCTGCGCCGGGCGCTTGAGGAGCCGATCCGCCAGCTGGCCCGCAATGCCGGTGAGGATGGCGCGGTGATCATCGATACGGTCCGCCGCTACCAGAAGGAGCAGGGCAACAACGCGATCGGCTACAACGTCATGACCGGCGAGTACGGCTCGATGTTGGAGCAGGGCGTGATCGACCCGGTCAAGGTGACCCGCTCAGCAGTTCAGAACGCCGTTTCGATCGCCAGCATGATCCTGACTACCGACGCGCTGGTCGCGGATATTCCTGAAAAGGAAGCTCCGGCGATGCCAGGCGGCGGCATGGGTGGCATGGGTGGCATGGGTGGCATGGACTTCTAAGTCCGGCGACCTCCAAGCAAGCGGCGGGACGCGATTGCGTCCCGCCGTTTTTGTTGCGCCCGCAACACCTGTTACCCTCGGGGAGGGCCGTTGCGGACCCGCTCGCGCATCAGCTCCGAGTAGTGCGCCGACCACTGCGCTTCCCAATCCTGGCCAAAGCGCCACGGGTCGACTCCTTCGATCCACCAGGTTACGCCCGCCTCGGCGTAGGGCGCAACGACCGCGGCAGCGGCAGCCCGGTCGGTACCACTGGTCGGGCCGCCGTGTACTAATTCGACCGGCGCGTCATTCTGCCGATGCTGCTCGATGTACGCTTTAATTTCACGCCAATCATCCGGCGTTAGTGGCCGGTCGCGACCAGAAGGAACGGCACCGTCCCAGCGGGCAGCCCGACGCATCGGCGGCTTGTTGGGCCAGTTACCGCCGACCCAGATCGGAATACGGGACTGGCTTGGCGTGGGCAGAAAGGTCATCTCCTGGAGGTGATAGTGCTCGCCTTGATAGCTGAAGGGCTCGCCACGCCACAGGCCAGTCAAAATCTCCAGGCCCTCGTCCAGCTGCCGGGCCCGCACTCTGGCATCGGTGATTTCACCAAACCAGCCAAACTCCCACTGCACCGGATCGCCAATACCAACTCCCAGGATGAGCCGCCCGCCCGAAAGCCGATCAACCGAGACCGTCTCACGGGCGAGCTTCCAGGGACGACGGCGAGGCAGCGGCGTCAGCAGCGTGCCGATACGCACGCGACTGGTGTTAAGGGCAACGGCGGCAAGCCCAACCCATGGATCAAGCATGGGATGAAAGCTCGGATCGAAGATCATATG
>JADDQF010000137.1:14322-23132 GCA_016781505.1 bacterium | reverse complement strand
CTCCAGCGCCCGCCGCACATGTTCCTGGCCCCGAATGTCGCGGAAATCGACCGGGTAGCTCGCCTCCTCGTGGTGCTGCTTGGCCGCTGCGACGAAGGGAGAGATGTATCGTTCGCCGTTCAGGTGGGCGGCAACCTCGGCCAGTGAGCGCACCGGAATAATTGTCAAGCCGTCGACCAGCGCGGCCTCGGCGGCGTCCTCAAAGGGCACATACACCGTGGCAATGCCTTCACGGAGCGCAATGCTCACCATCGGCAGCATGCCCTCGGTGTGGCGGATAGTTCCGTCAAGCGACAGCTCGCCGATAAAGATTGATCGGGAAACGTCGGCCACAACCTGCTCCGCAGCCAGCAGCAGCCCAACCGCAATCGGCAGGTCATAGGCGGGTCCTGCTTTCCGTAGATCGGCCGGCGCAAGGTTCACGGTGATGCGGTTCATGGGAAAGCTGGCGCCCGAGTTACGAATCGCTGAGCGTACCCGTTCTTTCGACTCTTGGACGGCGGTATCGGGCAGGCCGACAAGATTAAAAGCCGGCAGACCTCGTGCAATATCAACTTCAACTTCGACTAATGCGCCTTCAAGACCAAGCACGGCGCAGCTGTACACTTTGGCTAACATGGAAGCTCCTGGGGTGGGGCTCGTGGCGACAATGTTGGCCGCAGTATACAAGGAGCGCAGCTGGGAAACAAGAACGGGGGGTCCCTACTGGGTGTATGACGCGGTGTAGGCAGGTACTAGCCGCAGCTTAGCTGTAAGCGGCTCGGTCAGCTCCCTGACGGTTGCTTAACAGCAAATCGGGCAAAAGCATACATGCTAACCAAACCAAGACCGAGCACACGAACTTCTGCAGGCTCAACGCCGTAACGAAGTCGACACCCAACTTAATGGCACCAGTGAACAAAGGCAAGTAGTGATACTCAAATGGAGCGTAACCGTACAGCGGATTATGTGGTGGAAAAGTATCCCTATACCCGAACGACGATGACCATATTCGCAATTGCCATCCCCACGACCAGCTAACCAGGGAGTCCGGCGAACCAAGCAATTGCAAGTGCAACGAGCCGTGTACCGTACGCAATCTGTTCAAGTCCGGTAATCAAAGAAGCAATATGGCCCATAATGGACTCGTCAAGCAGGCCATCATGAAGATCAAACGTATGAAGAGCTTGTCCAAATTGGACATTGTATTCCTTTAGACGAGTTGATGCTGCACCGCATAGGCGACCGCAGCCGTACGGCACGAGATGTTCAATTTGTCGTAAACGTGCTCAAGATGATGTTCAACTGTTTTCCGACTAATGACGAGGGCTTGCGCAATTTGTGGGTTCGTTAAACCCTGTGCCAGTAAGCGCACCACCTCAATCTCCCGTTCCGTCAAGCCGTCACGCTGCTGGCGGCGCGTTGGCTTTTCAACCCGATCAATCCCAATGACTGATTGTACCAGCGCATCGTAGCAGACTTGATCCAAGTGCGTGCCCACCTGTTCACGTATGCGACGGACAACGTCACGGGCGTCGATCGGCTGATCCCCTTTTGCTCTGTGGTGGACATACGTGTCGGCCACGGCTAAAATTCGCCCCAGCAACGGAATATGCTGGCCGCTTAGTCCGCGATGATAGCCCTGCCCGTTCACCCATTCGTGGTGTGCGCCGGCATCTTTCGCCAGTTCACGCAACGGCACAACCCGCTCCAGCAAGCGCTCAGTGTAATACGGATGGAGGCGAACGATCTCTTGCTCGCTGGGAGACAAATTGTTTGTCTTCACTAGGATGCCGTAGGGGATCGCGACCTTCCCCACATCGTGCACCAGAGCCGCCCGGCGCAACTTGGTCTGCTCCACTGGCCCCAATCCCAGTACTTGCCCGATCGCTAGCGCCACCTCGGCAACACCCCGCGAATGATTCCAGGTTTGGCGCGTCTTGACATCCACCAAGTCGGCAATGCCTTCGCAGACCTGGTCGACCTGGGCTTCGCGGGTGCCCTCCGCCGATGTGAACGGCTTCATAGCAAGGATCGCTGCTTCCGCATGCTCATGCTCAAGCGCGTACCAGAAATCAGGGCATTGTGCCAGCGTTAAGAACACGCCCACCACGTCTGGATCAAAACGAGTTCCCCGCTTTTCTCGAGCGAGCACCTGCGCGGCCGAGCGTCCAGCGGCGTGATGCGTGAACTCACGCATTTGCGCGACGTGGAGGATGCGCGAAGCGATCGGCGCGCCGCTGATCCCAGTGGAACGAACTCGCTACAATCGCCTCCTCGCTGGCGCTCGCGCCCAGCTTGACGACGCAACATTCGCGGCGGCCTGGAACGAAGGACAGGCGATGACGCCGGAGCAGGGAATTGCGGATGCGTTAAGCGACTGAGACGACGCCGGGCGGTCATGCATATGGGTGTCCCACGCGAACAGCTTCGGAACAATCGCAAACCCGGCTGTCACACCTGGCGGCCAGCGAGGACGCGGGCATCAAAAGCCTAGGCTGCTCATGCACCCGATCGTTTCTTCCCTGTTGACGCGTTAATCAGCCCGTCGGGCCGGCAATTGCAGCGCTTCCGCCAGATGCGCCGGCCTGATAAGCTCCGCCATTGCACGATCCGCAATCGTGCACGCCAGCTTCACCCGCAAGCGGGCACCAGACCGGGCGACTGCCGACCATGGGCAGACCCAGTAGCAATCACTATCGCCATGATAGCCGCCAGGACAGGGATAAAAACAAAATTGCAGTGTTGCGGTACTGCTTGAGGGTCGCTTTTGCCATAAGAGCGAGTTGCAGGTACGCAAGGAGGCATTGTCACCGGTATGTCCACTTGCCTCTGTTCCCTGGACCGTCATGCTGTCAACCATCCCCCGTGCTGCCACTTCCGCGCCTGCCACTGTCTGGACCTGCGCGAGCACTTTCACTCATGCGGCGTGGACGGCGTCAACATGCCGTGTCGGATCAGCGAACGAATGGCTGATGGCAGTGACGTGTTCCTCGAGCGCTACCTGCATGAGTGCCCCTACACCTGGTGAAGAGGAGATAAAGCCGACTCCGCAGGGACGATCTGTTAGCTCGCGCACCAAACGGACCTGTTCTCAACGTACCCTCTGGAGGATACACATCCATCACGCCGTGTTGATCCAGCGTCGGTTGCGCTCCTGTTGGGCAGCACGCAGCAGAAAGAGTAGAGCATAGCCATATGCGTCTTCTGCGGTTTGCCCGACAAATTCGCGCTCTTCGTCGGAGCGGCGCAGCCCACAACGATAGCCGTCCGCATTCCACACCAGGCTCAGCGTGCCATCATCACCGGCGATCTGCTGCTGGACTGCCTCCCGCAGCTGCGTCTCGGTCGGCAACCACACAATGTCGGCGAGCAGGACGTCGTCCAGCGCCCATTCCGTGCTGCCGTGAAACGTGACCGTCGTCTGGCCCTTCACGTTCTCCACCAAAATCGTCTGGTCGTTGAGCGAGAAAACGTCCTTGGCCAGCTCTCCGCCGGGAATCATGAAATTGTCGCGCTTGGTCGGCTGCCACTCCAGACCTGCTTCCTTAAGCTGTTGCGCTAGGCCAGGGTCAATCATGGTCTGCTCCTCCTTCCCATAACCGGATCTGTTGAACATACGGCGTCATTCAAAGGCATGCGCCCCAGGATCCTACGGCGATTGCCGGAATTAAAGCAACAAGAGCTTCCTCGGTTAGCGAGGAAGCTCTTGCATCCGGCTTGGGCAAACGCATTAGCGCTTGGTGTACGTCGGTGCCTTGCGGGCCCGGCGCAAACCGGCCTTTTTCCGTTCCTTCATGCGTGGGTCGCGGGTTAGAAAGCCTGCCTTCTTCAGCACCGGGCGCAGCGTCTCATCCGAGTCAAGCAGCGCGCGCGCAATGCCATGGCGCACAGCCTGCGCCTGACCGCTGTTGCCGCCGCCGCGCACCTTAACCAGCACGTTGAAGGCATCCTGCATATTGGTGAGCAGGAGCGGACTCTGAATCGTGTGGTGCAGCATCTCGCGGCCGCCAAAGAATTCTTGAGCCGAGCGGCCGTTAACCACGAACTCACCGGTGCCGGGGAAGAGTCGCACTCGCGCTACCGCAGTTTTGCGCCGCCCGGTGCCCTGATAATAGCGTTTCTGATCTGCCATGCTCAGCTCCCGTACTTAGCGTTCTTAATATTTTTGATAACAAACGGCTGCGGTTGCTGTGCCGCGTGCGGATGGCGCGGGCCAGCATACACATACAGCTTCTTGATCAGCTTGCGGCCCAGCCGGTTCTTGGGCAACATCCCCTTAACCGCAATCTTCAACACACGGTCGGGACGACGCTTGAAGAGCAAACGGTAGGGCTCGCCTTTGATGCCGCCGGGATAGCCAGTGTGGTGATAGTAAATCTTTTGGCTCGGCTTGTTGCCCGTCACTTGGACCTTTTCTGCGTTCACCACCACGACAAAATCGCCGTTGTCGACATGCGGCGTGAACTTTGGCTTGTGCTTGCCTCGCAGCAGCATGGCGATCTGCGTCGCAAGGCGTCCCAGAATCTGGCCGTCCGCGTCGACGATCTGCCACGCCCGGTCGATTTCGGCCGCTTTCGGACTCCAGGTATGATACGTGTTCGCTTTTGTTGTCATCTGTTTTCTCTCCATCGCCCAGGAAGCTGAGCTGCCGATCGTTTACCCCTCGTTCTCAGGGTACGTTACCGACATTAGATATAAGCCATGTGCAGGCGCCGTTGGCCCCGCCTGCGCCCGATCCCGACTTGCCAGGATGCGCGCCATCGCTGCTTCGGCGAGCTTGCCTTGCCCGATCAGCAGCAGCGTCCCGACCACGGTCCGCACCATGTGGCGTAAAAATCCGGTCGCAGCCAGATCGATCGCCACCAGCCGCCGTCCGTTTTCAAGGAGCTCGTCGCACTCCGCCACGAAACACTCTCGAATGGTCGGGCCAGCGGGTGTGCTGCCGAATGCCGCGAAATCATGCACGCCCTTGAGCACATGCACCGCCCGGGCCATCGCCGGCACGTCCAGCGGACGGTCAAGGTGAACAGCTCGCTGCCACAACAGCGCCGACCTATGCCGCTCCACCAGCAGCAGATAGCGGTAGTCGCGCCGGGTTGCGCTGTAGCGCGCGTGAAAGCTGTACGGCACCTCCCACGCCCGTCGCACTGCAATATCCGGGGGTAGGAGGGCGTTGAGCGCTCGCTGCACGGTCTCCAGCGCGTGCTGCGTTGTCGTCCGGGCGTTCGCCACCTGGCCCCAAGCATGCACGCCGGCATCCGTCCGACCGGCGAAGTTCCAACGGAGCGCTTCGCCGGTAAACCGGTGCCACGCTGTTTCTAGCTCACCTTGAACAGTGCGGCCGTTGAGCTGGAACTGCGAGCCAACCAGCGCCGTGCCATCATACTCCAGCTGCAGTGCAATATTTCGCATAGCCCATGAGCAACAAGCATCGACCGGCACGCACATCAACTGCCCGGATGTTCACAGTTGCTGGTAGCCTGGGGTTTAGACCAGCTCCAGCACGGTCATCTCAGCAGCATCGCCTTTGCGCATACCAATCTTGGTAATCCGCACGTAGCCGCCAGGCCGCTCCGCATAGTTCGGTGCCAGCTCCAACAGTCGATGCACTGCAGCCTTGTTGCTGCCGAGCTCCATCAGCCCACGCCGAAATACTTCGGCCCGCCGATGACGCAGTGCGTCGCGCTCGGCTTCGGCTGCCGCCTCGATCTGCTGCAACGTCGGCACTTTGCGCGCCATCGTGATCAGCTTCTCGATCTCGGGCCGGATCGCCTGGGCCTTGGCCAACGTCGTCGTAATCTTGCGGTGCTCCAGAATGGCAATCATCAGCGATCGATACAAGAGCTTGCGATCCTTGGGATGCCGATTTAACTTTTTACCAGCGACGCGGTGCCGCATCGGATGGCCTCCTCATTATCAATTCTCGGTCGTGCAGCGGGAGCGCGCCCTTGCAGGCGGCTCCGAGCTGCACAACATCGGTAGCTATGCCGCCGCCGCTGCGCCATCGGCGGAGCTGGGCAGATAGCCATGTTCAACCAATTTATCCTTGATCTCGTCGATAGACTTCGAGCCAAGGTTGCGCACCGACAGCAAATCTTTCTCGTCCATCTGGAGCAGCTGGCCGATCCGGGTGATGTCCGCCCGCTTAAGGCAGTTGTAGGTGCGGGTGGTCAGCTCGAGCTCTTCGATCGGCGTGTCGTACACTTCCGGCGTAATGCCTTCCATGCCATTATTTGCCGCCGCAATTTCGGCTGGCTGTTCGGGCCGACTGAAGTTCGCGATGGTCTGGCTATACTGGCCCAATACTTGAGCAGCATGGCTGAGCGCATCGCCGGGCTTGATCGTTCCATCCGTCCAGATTTCCAGAATCAGTCGGTCGTAATCGGTTACGCCGCCGATACGCGTATTTTCCACCACGTAGTTAACGCGCGGAATCGGCGTAAAGATCGCGTCGACGGGTATTTCGCCAATCGGCACCGGATCACGGTTTTCAACCGGCAGATAGCCGCGATG
This sequence comes from bacterium, assembly GCA_016781505.1. GTDB lineage: Bacteria > Chloroflexota > Chloroflexia > Chloroflexales > Kallotenuaceae > LB3-1. The sequence goes on along the minus strand of JADDQF010000137.1, from coordinate 16,637 downwards.
GCGCTCCACCGTCAGCTCCAGGTCGAGCCGCGCGTTGTCGTCGTCCAGAGTCGCGATGTAGTGGTCGGGATTAACCACTTCAACGTTGCTCGGCGCTTCAATATCGCTAGCCCGCACAACGCCCCGGCCATATTTCGACAGATGAATCTTGACCGGCCGTTCAGCATACGAGCGCAGCCGCACACCCTTGACGTTCAACACCAGCTCGGTGACGTCTTCACGCACGCCCGGCAGCGTACTGAACTCATGGTACACGCCATCGATCTTGATCTTGGTGATCGCTGAGCCGGGGATCGACGACAGCAGCACGCGCCTCAACGCATTGCCGACCGTGTGACCATAGCCCGGCTCAAGCGGCTCAATCCGAAACCGTGCGTAGTTTTCAGCCGCGCGCTCTGCTTCAATCTTTGGCAACGCCAGATCCAGCATTTGCCTTCCTCCTAAAACCAGTCAACAGCTAAAGGTCAGCAATCACCAATGATCGCCACGGCGCTATCGTGCGGCGCTTGGCCTGCAACCGCTGACCCTTAACCATTTAATTAGCGGCTGTAGAACTCAACAATCAGTTGCTCGTTGATCGACAGGTCAAGCTCGTTGCGATCCGGCAAGCGCAGCACCCGTGCAGTCATTGCGCCGGGATCAAGGGTGATCCACTCCGGCAATGACTTTTTGCGCAGAATGCCGCTGGCGTCCAGATCCTTGAAGTATGTCCGGGCCCGGCTACCCTCGCGAATACCGATCTCATCGCCGGTCTTGACCACAAACGATGGAATGTCGGTCTTGCGACCGTTAACGGTGAAGTGGCCGTGCCGCACCAGCTGGCGCGCCTGCTTGCGCGAATCGGCAATGCCCATGCGGTACACAACGTTGTCCAAGCGGCGCTCCATCAGCTGGAGCAGCGTGGCGCCGGTCTGACCCTTGGTGCGAGTTGCGATGCCGTAATAGCGGCGGAACTGCTTTTCCAACACGCCGTAGATGCGGCGGACCTTCTGCTTTTCGCGCTGCCGCACGCCATAGTCCGAGACCTGGCGGCGCCGGAAGCCTTGGCCGTGCTGCCCGGGAGGAAAGTTTCGTCGTTCAATCGCACACTTGGGCGACAAGCAGCGCTCGCCCTTCAACATCAACTTAACGCCTTCCCGTCGGCAAAGCTTGCAAACGGGACCTCTGTATCGTGCCATGTTCTTTGGTTCCTCTGTAGTTGTTACAGGGCAGTTTACACGCCCCGTGGCGCTTCATCCTGCACACGTCGTCGGGCACTCCCGCAGGAGTGCCGTCACAGTTAGACGCGGCGTCGCTTTGGTGGACGACAACCGTTATGGGGGATCGGCGTGACGTCGGTGATCGCGAGCACCGTCATGCCCGCTCCTTGCAGGGAGCGCACCGCCGACTCACGGCCTGAGCCTGGCCCCTTCACAAACACTTCGACCTGCCGCATGCCGTTATCCATCGCCTTGCGGGCAGCATTCTCGGCTGTAACCTGCGCGGCGTAGGGGGTGCTTTTGCGGGAACCACGGAAGCCGTGCATACCCGCGCTTGACCACGACACCACGTTGCCCTGCGGGTCCGTGATCGTCACAATAATGTTGTTGAATGTCGCCTGGATAAAGGCCTGGCCGCGCGGCACATTTTTGCGCTCGCGGCGCCGTCCTCGCTGGGGCCGGCGCGCTGCGCCGGCGGTTGGTTGCTGCTTTGGCATGTGTACTCCTAAGCCCACACCGGGGCAACCCGCAATTCACAATTCACAAATCTCGTCGCAAGCCCGTCACAAACCCCATGCAAAACATAAACAAACTGGTGTCGCCGGTGTTGTCGGTTCTGCGATACTCGTTGGGCGCTCCACTTGTGGATTGGGAATTGAGAACTGCGAATAAGTTACTTTTTGGTCGCCTTTTTCTTGATGCCGATCGCCGAGCCGCGCTTGCCGCGGCGCGTGCGCGCGTTGGTCTTGGTCCGCTGGCCGCGTGCCGGCAAGCCACGTCGATGGCGCAGCCCACGGTAACAGCCGATATCCATCAGCCGTTTGATATTGAGCTGCACCTCACGGCGCAGATTGCCTTCCGTGGTGTACTCGCTGTCAACAATCGTGCGGATGCGGTTGACCTGATCTTCCGTCAAGTCTCGCACACGTGTGCCGCCGGCGATGTTGACGCGGCTCAAGATCTGCTTGCTGCTCGTCAGGCCGATGCCAAAGATGTACGTCAGCGCGATCTCGATGGTCTTGTTGCGGGGAATATCCACCCCACTGATACGAGCCATGTCTCCTCCAAATGAGCTATCAGCTATCAGCTGTCAGCTGTCAGCTTCAAGGTATTCCC
>JADDQF010000137.1:0-14207 GCA_016781505.1 bacterium | reverse complement strand
CGCCTGACGGCTGCGTCCTAGCCTTGCTTCTGCTTGTGCTTGGGGTTTTTGCTGCAAATAATGCGCACAATCCCCTTCCGCCGGATGACTTTGCAGTCTTCACAGCGGCGCTTCACCGATGCGCGAACCTGCATAATGGGCCTCCTCACAAACACACACAAGCTCCCCGCTCCTTCCGTTGCTGGTTAGGAGCGACGAGCCTCGCATCTTGTTATCGAGCGTTACCTGTAGCGGTACGTTATTCGTCCGCGCGTCGGGTCGTACAGCGACAGCTCTACAACCACCCGGTCGCCTTTGGAAATGCGGATATAATTCATCCGCATTTTACCAGAAATACTTGCCAAAATCGGTTGTTCAATGTTGTCGAGTTGCACTCGGAACATAGCGTTGGGCAGCGGCTCGATCACCGTGCCCTCAACCTCAAGGACATCTTTCTTTAAGTTCTTCGATTGCGGCATATACCCTAAATTATTACTCCACCCGTTGTGTCAATATTTCCGGCGCACCATCCGGCGTTATCGCTATGGTATGCTCAAAATGCGCAGATAGTTTACCATCAATTGTGACAATTGTCCAACCATCGTCCAGCTCAGCCACCCGGTAATCGCCTTCGGTCACCATCGGCTCGATCGCCATGGTCATGCCTGGCCGGAGGCGCAGTCCCGTACCAGCTGTACCGTAATTAGGAATATGCGGATCTTCATGCATCCGCCGGCCCACGCCGTGGCTGCCGAACTCGCGCAGCACGCCATACCCATGCCGCTTGGCATGGCCCTGAATTGCAGCGCCCAGATCGCCTAAACGCTGATTCGCACGCGCCTCCTTCAAGGCCGCCCACAAGCACTGCTCGGCAACCTCGAGCAAGGCGCTGGCATGGGGCGCCACCCGGCCAACCGGATAGCTCCACGCGGAGTCGCCTACATAGCCATCCAGCGTCACGCCAATATCCACACTGACGATGTCACCTTCTTGGAGCACCCGCGGCCCGGGAATGCCATGCACCACCACCTCGTTCACCGACGTACAGATCGAAGCTGGGTACGGCGTCATGCCCGGCGGCGCGTAGCCCAGAAAGGGCGACGTACCACCCTGCCGCTTGATATGCTCGGCGACAAGGCTGTCCAGCTCCAGGGTTGTTATGCCCGGCTTGAGGACACCACGCACCAGGGCATGACACTCCGCGACGAGCCGGCCGGCTCGTCGCATCTTTTGGAGCTCTTTTTGGGATTTCAGGATAATGGCCATGGGTTAGTGCCCATGGGCGTTGCCCTGCCCGTTTTTGATGCCCAGCTCATGCACCAGGCGCGCCGTAACATCATGAATATCACCCAGCCCATCCACTTCATGGAGCAGGCCCATCGACCGATAATGCTCGATCAAGGGTATGGTCTGCTGAAAGTAGACTTCGAGCCGATGCCGCGCGGTCTGCATATTGTCGTCGGAGCGCGTGTACAGATCGCCATGGCACAGGTCGCACACGCCTTCTTCGCGGGGCGGCGAGTAGTAGATGTTATACGGCGTTTGACAGTTACGACAGGTTTGCCGACCAACAATCCGCTTGAGCAGCACGTCGCGAGGCGCGTTCAGAAACACCACCGCGTCGATCTGCTGATTGTGCTCCTCCAACGACCGCGCCAAAGCGTCCGCTTGCTCTTTGGTTCGCGGAAAGCCATCAAAGATGACGCCCTTTTCACAGTCCGGCTGGAACACGCGCTCCAAAATCATGCCGATCACCACATCGTTCGGCACGAGGTCGCCGCCATCCATGTATTTGCGCGCCATCAAGCCTAGCTCGGTCTCGTCGCGTAGATGTTGGCGAAACAACTCGCCGCTGGCAATATGCTTGAGCTCGGTCTTTTCTTCAAGGACTGCAGCCTGGGTGCCTTTGCCTGCCCCTGGTGGCCCCACCAGAATAACGTTCATCGTGTCGGTCTCCATTGCTCCCCGGCGAGCCGGCGGGGCGTGGCAGCTCTGCCACCACCCCTGCATCCGCTTAGCGGGTCAGGTATCCTTCGTAATTGCGCATCATCAGCTGGGACTCAAGCTGCCGCATGGTATCGACCGCCACGCCCACTACGATCAGCAGCGCGGTTGAGCTCACTCCCACGTTGGCCACACCGGTCAGGCCGGCCGTTAGATAGGGCAACACGGCGACGATTCCCAGGAACACCGCGCCAGCCAGGGTAATCCGGTTGAGTACCCGTCCAAGATACGCTTCGGTCGCCTTGCCGGGCCGAATGCCAGGAATAAAGCCGCCGTTGTTCTTGAGCGACTCCGGCAGGTTTTGCTGCGCAAAAAGCACAACCGTGTAGAAGTAGGTAAAGCCGACCACCATCAGAAACAACAGCGCCGAGTAGATCAGGCTGCCGGTCGCGGCCTGCGGGCTCAAGTTGTTGACCAGGCCACACGCAATCCGATTGCCGATGCCGCCGCCGGTAGGGTTCGTCAGATCACAAAAGTATGACGCAATCGTGCCTGGAAAGAGCAGCAGCGACTGGGCAAAGATCAACGGGATCATGCCCGCCATATTGACCTTCAAGGGAATATGGGTGCGTTGACCACCGTACACTTTGTTGCCGCGCACGCGGCGCTGATACTCTACTGGAATACGGCGCACACCTTCCTGCACAATCACAATCACGAAAATTGTGAGCAGCGTGATGGCCAGGAATGCCGCAATACCAAACACGTTGTTGGCAACCGCGCCACCCTGCACAAATTGGCCGGCGTAGGCATACAAACGCGCCACAATACCGCCAAAAATGATCATCGAGATACCATTGCCGATGCCGCGCTCATCGATCAGCTCCGCCATCCACACCAAGATCATGGTACCGGCGGTCATCGACACGATAATGGTAAAGGTCGGCAGAAAGTTCTGGGTGATGCTGAAGTTGAAGTCCTGGCCAAAGAGCGCACCCTGCGAACCGCGCGCAATGGTTAGCGTCTGGCCATAGGCTTGCAGCAGCGCCAGCGGCACGGTGATGTAGGCGCTGAGGCGCTGAATAAAGTTGCGCCCAGCCTCACCCTCTTTGCTGCGCTCTTCCAGCGCCGGAATAAGCGGGACCAAAAGCTGCACAATGATCGACGCCGTGATATACGGATACACGCCCATCGCGGCCACCGAAAAGTTTTGCAATGCGCCGCCCGAGAAGAGGTTGAGAATACCCAACAAGGCATTGTTTTGGAGCAACGACTCCATCACGGTGGGGTCCGTGTAGGGAACCGGCACATGCGCAATCACGCGATAGATGACCAACATCCCGAGCGTGAACAGAATTTTGGCCCGCAGATCCGCGATCTGCCATGCCTTCTGAACAGCCTGTAGCATGGTGAAGATACTCCTGGAGGTCGAGTGTTCGCCTTATAGCGAGAAGGAGGGACGATGCCCTCCCTGTGGTGTTCTTAGTGTAACATAAAACGCCAACAGCGAACAGCATTCAGCCATCAGCGCCTGCCAAACACGACCGAATCCCGCGTTTGCATGACATCTGACGGCTGAGCGCTGATCGCCGCTCGCTTGCTTAGAATTTGCCGCGGCGAGGCAGACGCTTGACCACGGGAGCGCCAAGCTCCGTGACCGTGCCGCCCGCTGCCTCGATCTTTTGTCGAGCGCTCGCCGAGAAGCGGTGCGCCGTGATCCGGATCGGACGCGTCACTTCGCCGTCACCCAAGATCTTGATTGGCTTCTTTAGGTTTTTGACGAGGCGAGCTTGGAGCATGAGCTCAGGTGTAATTTCATCATGCTGCGACTCGGCCAGATCACCGATGTTGAAAACTTTATATTCAATGCGGTAGCGGTTATGGAAGCCGACGCCCCGCTTGAAGGGCATGCCGCGCGTAATTTCGTTCTGGCCACCTTCAAAGGCACGGTGGCCGACCCGGCCTTCGCGCTGCTTTTGGCCACCCATACCGCGACCGGAGGTTTTACCCTTGCCCGAGCCATGGCCGCGTCCAACCCGCTTGCTCTGGTAGTTTGAGCCTTCAGCCGGCTTTAAGTCATGCAATTTCATGATTTACTGCTCGCTTCCTGATGAGCCGCTGGTGCCGGGATTTGCGGCATACGTCCGTGACGTACGTACGACGGGCGTTGCAGCCGACGCATCGTTGACTTCTTCAAGCGTGACCAGGTGGCGCACTTTGAACGCCATCCCGCGAATCACCGGCGTGTCGTTGTGGATCACGCTCTGGTTGAGCTTGCGCAGGCCGAGCGACTTAACGGTCGCTTTTTGGTCCTTGCTATAGCCGATCACACTTTTTGTATAGGTAATTTTAAGCTGTGCCATTGATCTTCCCCAAGCCATCGCTGGTCTCAGCCGCATCGCAGATCCATGCCGCTGACCGTCGCGACAACATATGTTTACTCGCTGCGTCGCGCGCGGCCCATCCGCCGGCGGAGCTCTTCCGTTGTTAAGTCGCGCCGACGAGCTTCTTGCTCAAGCGAGCGCAGCTGCCGTAACGCTTCAAAAGTCGCCTTGACCACGTTCACCTTGTTGCTTGAGCCAAGCGACTTGGTCAGGACATCCCGCACACCCGCCGCTTCAAGCACGGCCCGCACGCCACCGCCCGCAATCACTCCCGTACCGGGCGCGGCCGGCATCAACAGCACCTGGGCGGTTTTGTACTCGGTTTTGATCTCGTGCGGGATCGTATGCTCGTCAAGCTGCACGGTGATCATGTTCTTCTTGGCCGCCTCGACACCCTTGCGAATTGCATCGGGCACCTCAGCCGACTTGCCCATGCCCACACCGACATGGCCTTTGCCATCGCCGACAACGACCAGGGTGCTGAGCTTGAACGTCCGTCCACCTTTAACCACCTTTGCCACGCGGTTAATCTGGACGACGCGCTCCTCCAGCTCCATGTCTTCGGCGTTCATTCGTGTATTTGAATTCGCCACAGTTCCTCCGAACCTTTAGCCACAGTCACAGGCAGGGCTAACCTCTAAAGTTTATTGGATACCTTGACAGCCTGTTCCTCGCCGTTAGCCACAAATCCTGCGACCTTGTCGACTGTTAGAAATCTAGTCCAGCTTCGCGGGCTGCGTCGGCCAGCGCTTTGATCCGCCCGTGATATAAGTAGCCACCGCGGTCAAACACTACCTGCTTGATCCCGGCTGCCTGGGCCCGTTCAGCAATCAGCCGCCCAACCAGCTTCGCCTCTTCCACCTTGGTGTTTTCGGCGAGCTGCGGACGCAGGCCGGCATCCAGCGTTGAGGCGGCCACAAGCGTGTGCTTGCGCACGTCGTCAATCACTTGCGCATAGATATGTTGATTGCTGCGAAACACATTCAAGCGTGGCCGTTGGGCGGAGCCATTAATTTTGGCTCGGATACGCCGCCGCCGCTTTTCGCGAGCTGCGCGTCGATCGATGTTTGCCATATGTATGTTCCTCTTTTGCGGCAGAGATTATATCCACTGCCGATGGGAAGAATAAAGGTCCAAGGATACAGGCTGAGCAGGACAGCTATCCGACCTACACGCCTGCATCCTCGCCCCGTTACTTTTTGCCGCCCTTGCCGGTCTTGCCAGCTTTGCCAGCCTTGCGCCGGATCGTTTCGGTCGAGTACTTGATGCCCTTACCCTTGTACGGCTCCGGCGGACGCAGGCTGCGGATATTGGCTGCGACTTCGCCCACCACCTGCTTGTCCGCCCCGGATATCACAACCGTGTTGCGCTCGCCCACATCCAGCGTAATACCGTCGGGCGCTTCAACGATCACCGGATGGGAAAAGCCCAGCGACATCGTCAAATTCTTGCCCGTCTTCTGGGCGCGATAGCCGACGCCGTTGATCTCCAGCACTTTCTGAAAGCCGGTGCTCGTGCCCATGACCATGTTGTTCAGCAGCGCGCGCGTCAGGCCATGCAGTGCGCGGTGCTGCTTTTCGTCGCTTGGCCGTGCAACATTGAGCGTGCCGTCCTGCTGGCTGATGGTGATGTCCGCCGGCAACTGCTGGGTTAGGGAACCCTTCGGCCCCTTCACGGTGACCAGGTTGCCCTCGCCCACGGTTACGGTTACACCATTCGGCACAGTGATCGGCTTTTTGCCAATACGTGACATTGTTTTGTTTCTCCTCAGGTGATGAGCACGACCCTGCGGGCTCGCACTTTTTCCCCAATCTGTTGCGCTCGCCGACAGCGGAAGCTCAACGCCTGCTCCTACCAAACGTACGCGAGCACTTCGCCGCCAACATTTTGGCGCCACGCATCATAGCCACTCATCACACCCCTGGGGGTCGACAAGATGGCCAAGCCCATGCCACCCCGAACCCGAGGCAGCTCGGCGTGCTTGGAGTAGATGCGCAGCCCAGGGCGACTGACGCGCTTCAGTCCGGTAATGACTGGCTCACGATCACCACTATACTTGAGCGTCAGGACAACATTTTCGTACGGCTTGCCGTCAACGGGCTGCACCGTGAAGTCCTTGATAAAGCCTTCCTGCTTCAGGATTTCGGCAATTGCCACCTTGAGCTTCGACTTCGGCATCGCAACCGTTACATGACGCTGCATGCACGCATTGCGAATTCGAGTCAGCATATCGGCAACAGGATCATTAAAACTCATGGTCAAGTCCCCACTTACATATTGTGTCTTTGAAGGACGGGCTGATCAATGCAAACGGGCAGCCCGCCGTCCAAAACCCGCAGTTACCAGCTCGACTTCGTCATGCCTGGGATCATGCCGCGCAGTGCCAACTCACGAACGCAAATCCGGCACATCCCAAACTTTCGATACACGGCGCGTGAACGGCCGCAGCGGCTGCAACGGCTCCGCTGCCTGACGGCGAACTTCGGTTCCTGCTGGGACTTGATGATCAATGCTTTACGAGCCAAGATAGATTCCTCCTCACACGGTAGCCGCTCAACCTCGCGGTTGCTTGCTCCGGTGTATGTTAGTCACGGAACGGCATGCCCATATTTTTCAGCAAGGCAAAGCCCTCATTATCATTCCGGGCGGTTGTCACGATCGCCACCTCGAGGCCCCGCAGCTTGTCGACCTTGTCGTAGTCAATTTCGGGAAACACAATCTGCTCGCGCAGACCAATGCTGTAGTTACCCCGGCCGTCAAACGAGCGGCGGCTCACACCGCGGAAGTCGCGGATACGGGGCAGCGCAATGCTGATCAACCGATCCAGGAACTCATACATTCTTTCGCCGCGCAGCGTCACCATCGCCCCGATCGGCTGGCCTTCGCGCAGCTTAAAGTTAGCGATCGACTTGCGCGCGCGCGTCACGACCGGCTTCTGGCCAGCAATCGCTGTCAGGTCAGACAGCGCCGCGTCCATCGACTTAGCGTTTTGCAAGGCTTCGCCCATGCCGATATTGATCACAACCTTCTCAACCTTCGGCACTTCCATCGGGTTGCGATAGTTGAACTCTTTGGTCAGCGCAGGCACAATTTCGCGCTGGTATTTTTCTTTCAGCCGTGCTGTCATGTATAACCTCATGTACGCCCAGTAAGCGGATGTTGGCCCGGCCAATCTCGTCTTACCGCTTGCAACGCATCAAGCATTTTTGGGCTGGTCAATATTTGCATCACATACTTTACAGTACCGCACCTTGCGCTGGCTGATCTTGCCGTCGCCTTCCAGAATGCGGTGGCCGGTGCGCGATGCCTTGCCGCAGTTCGGGCAGACGATCATCACATTGGACACATGCAATGGCGCTTCCATCTCCACAATGCCGCCGCGCTGGCGTGGCCCGCGTGGCTTCATGTGCTTTTTCACCATGTTTACATTTTCGACGACCACCCGGTTTTCTAAAGGCAATGCACGCGTAATCTTGCCGCGCGATCCTTTATTCTTGCCTGCAATCACCAGGACTTCGTCACCCGTTTTGACATGCATATATCTTCTCCAAAGCTCTCAGCTTTCAGGTATCAGCATATTGTACCAATTTTCACGTATCTCGCTGATGGCTGACTGCTGATAGCTGAAATCTTCTTACAATGTTTCCGGCGCCAGCGACACAATTTTCATAAACTGCTTGTCGCGCAGCTCACGTGCAACCGGCCCGAAGATACGCGTGCCGCGTGGGTTGCCATCCTGGCGGATCAGCACTGCTGCGTTGTCGTCAAAGCGAATATGTGAGCCGTCAGTCCGGCCATATTCCTTCGACACGCGCACGATCACAGCGCGCACAACCTCACCCTTTTTGGCGTTGCCACCCGGGGCGGCATCTTTGACCGAGGCGATAATCACATCGCCCACGGTGCCCCACCGGATGCCGGAACCGCCCAGCACTCGGATACACATAATTTCTTTGGCGCCGGTGTTATCGGCGACCTTCAAGCGACTTTGCTGCTGAATCACGCCTGCACCTCATCCTCGTCATTATCCTGGGCCACCCTGGGCGCTACGATGTCCGCCGGCACCGCAGGCGCAATCGGCTGATCCTTGCTGCCCAGCACTTCGATCACGCGCCAACGCTTCAGCTTGCTGAGCGGCCGCGTCTCCTCGATGCGCACGGTATCGCCGATCTGGCACGTATTGGTCTCGTCGTGCGCATAAAACTTATGGGTTTGGCGCACGGTCTTGCGGTAGATCGGATGCGGACGGAGATAGTCGACCGCGACCACCACTGTCTTGTCCATTTTGTTTGAAACGACGCGTCCGACCTTTTCACGGCGGATCACTGCCCGCTCGCTGGTTTGTGCCTCTGCCATAGTTACCTCCCGCTTTCGGTTGCCGCGAGTTCGCGCTCGTGCAGCACGGTCTTGATGCGGGCATATTCCTTCTTGAGCGTCCCAAAGCGCGCACTGTTGGTGAGGCGCCCGGTTTCTTTTTGAAAACGGAGGTTAAACAGCTCCTGATCGATCTCGCGCAGGCGGTCGTTGAGACGCCCGCCATCAAGCTGGCGAATCTCATTCACCTTCATCGTGGGTAACCTCCCCAAATGTCTCTTTTGCCACGATCTTGCACTTGATCGGCAGCTTCTGAGCCGCGCGCTGCAGTGCCGCCGTGGCAATCTCTTCACGGACGCCGCCGAGCTCGAACATAATTCGGCCGGGCTTGACCACCGCGACGTAATATTCAACGGCGCCCTTGCCGGAGCCCATGCGGGTTTCGGCGGGTTTCTGGGTGATGGGCTTGTCGGGGAAGATGCGGATCCAGACCTTACCACCGCGTTTGACGTAGTGGGTAATGGCGCGGCGCGCCGCCTCGATCTGGCGACTATCGACCCACGCCTGCTCCACCGCCATTAGCCCAAAATCACCGAAGGCGACCGTCGTGCCACGCCCCGACAGCTGTGTGCGCTTCTGCACCTGACGATGCACTTTCCGGTACTTAAGCCGCTTTGGCATTAACATGATCTATTACCTTTAGCTCTCAGCTTTCAGCTTTCAGCAATCAGCTTGTGTGTCAGCGTCCCTGACAGCTGATTGCTGATACCTGTTCGCTATCAGTTACTCGTCGCTCGTCTGGGTTGGGGCGGCTGCTTGCTGGCCACCGCGACCGCCACCGGCTGGACCACGACCACGGCCGCGACCACCGCCACCACCAGCATCGTTACCACCGCGACCATCACCGCGGCCACGACCGCGGCCACGCGTATCTTCCGGCGGCGGCGCTTGGCGACGAACCGGCGTGGCGGCGCGCTCGAGCGTTCCATCAGCCTTAGGGAAGACTTCGCCCTTGTAGATCCACACCTTGACGCCGATCCGGCCATACGTTGTGTGCGCATGCACCACCGCGTAGTCGATATCCGCGCGCAGCGTGTGGCGGGGAATCCGGCCCTGCTGATCGAAAACATAGCGGGCCATTTCAGCACCGCCCAGCCGGCCCGAGCACTTCACCATGATGCCCTCGGCACCCAGACGCATTGCGCGCTGCGTGGCCTGCTTCATCGCGCGCTTGAACGACACGCGCTTAGTGATTTGCTCGCCAATGCTCTCCGCGACGAGCTGGGCGTCCAGCTCAGGCTGATGGATCTCGCTGATGTTGAGCTTGATCTTTTTGCCCGACAGCTTCTCCAGCTTGCCACGGAGCACGTCGACGTTGGTGCCGCGCTTGCCGATGACCACACCCGGCTTGGCCGTGTAGATCGTCACCTCAACCTTGTTCGCAGCTCGCTCGATCTCGACGCGTGACACGCCTGCGCCAGCCAGCTCGCGGCTGACCATTTCGCGGATCTCGCGGTCTTCGTTCAGCAAATCGGCGAAGTTACGATCCGCATACCACTTCGACTGGTGATCTTTGATATACCCAAGGCGAAAACCAATGGGATGTACTTTGCGCCCCATTTAATACTCCTGTCCGTCGTCCACGATCACCGTGATATGGCTCGACCGCTTGCGAATTGTGTTTACGCGTCCACGCGCGCGCGGCAAAAACCGCTTCATTGCCGGTCCTTCGTCGATCATGATCGTCTTGATCACCAGGCCGTCACGGTCCATCTGGAAGTTATTCTCGGCATTCGCGGCAGCTGACGCCACTGTGCGATAAACTTCATGCGCAGCCTTTTGCGGCATGTTGCGCAAAACCGCCAATGCATGATCAACGCGCTTTCCGCGCACCACATCGGCAACGAGCCGAACTTTCTGCGGCGACATGCGGAAGCCGCGCAATACAGCTTTAGCTTGCATTCTTGCTCCTACTTCATCTTGCCGCGCTTGTCGGCCTTTTTGCCGCCGTGCCCACGGAAGAAGCGGGTCGGCGCGAACTCACCCAGCTTGTGACCAACCATGTTTTCGGCAATAAACACCGGAACGTGCCGGCGACCATCATGCACGGCGATCGTGTGACCGATCATCTGGGGGAAGATCGTCGAGTCACGGGACCACGTCTTCAACACGCGTTTGTCGTTCGACCTGTTCAGTGTTTCAACCCGGCCGAGCAGGCGCAGGTCAACATACGGCCCTTTTTTGGATGAACGAGACATGTATTCCTTCCTTTTGGGCAAGCGCCCCGATGAGGGGAGAAGGCAGAGGCGGAGCATCAGCCCCACACCTCCGGCGACCGCGGTCGCACCCCTCTATCCCTGCCAGCTCACTACTTATTTGTCACCACGACGGCGCACAATGAACTTATCCGTGCGCTTGTTGTTGCGCGTCTTCACGCCATACGCCGGCTTGCCCCACTTGGTCTTAGGGGGCATGCCACGCGGCGCGCGACCCTCACCACCACCATGCGGGTGGTCGATCGGGTTCATGGCCGAGCCCCGCACATGCGGCCGAATGCCCCGCCAGCGGTTGCGGCCAGCCTTGCCGATCACGATATTCTGGTGGTCGAGGTTGCCGACCTGGCCCAGCGTGGCCATGCAGTTCAGGTGTACCATCCGCATTTCGCCCGACGGCAACCGCAGCGTAGCGTAGTTGCCTTCTTTGGCCATCAGCTGCGCGGCGGCACCCGCCGAGCGTACGATTTGGCCACCTTTGCCGATCTGCAGCTCGATGTTGTGCACCTGCGAGCCGAGCGGAATATTGCGCAGCGGCAGCGCATTGCCGACGCGCACATCCGCCGTCGGACCGGCGTTGACGGTGTCGCCAACATTCAGGCCCAGCGGCGCCAGAATATAGCGCTTCTCGCCGTCCTGGTACTCCAGCAACGCGATGCGGGCCGAGCGGTTGGGATCGTACTCAATGCCCACAACCGTCGCCGGAACACCCTGCTTGTTGCGCTTGAAGTCGATCAACCGGTAGTGATGATATGAGCCGCCGCCGCGATGTCGCGCGGTAATGCGGCCGGTGTTGTTGCGACCGCCGGTGCGCTTTTTTGGCTCCAGCAGCGAGCGCTCGGGCGTGAACTTCGTGATCTCCTCGAAGGTCGACACACTCATGCCGCGGCGACCCGGCGACGTTGGTTTATAGCGTTTAATCGGCATGATTAGACCCCTTCAAAGATTTCAATCGGCTTGCTGTCGGGCGTCAAGGTCACGATCGCTTTTTTCCAATCGCGGGTATAGCCCTCGGTGATGCCATGCCGTGTGCGCCGCCGCTTCAGCTTGCCTTTAACATTGACGATGTTCACACCTTGGACGTTGACGCCAAAGATTTCTTCGATCGCCTTTTTGACCTCGATCTTGTTGGTGTCACGCCCTACTTCAAAGGTGTACTTATTGATCTCGTTGACGCGTGTGTTCTTCTCGGTAATCACCGGACGAATAATGATTTTGTGTGCGTTGGTCATTATTCGGCCTCCTCTTCTTCCTGCGCTGCGGCCCCGTTACCCAGCCACACGTTGACCTTGTCCAGCGCCGTCTGCGGGAACACGACGACGTCGTAGCTCAACAGGTCACGAATGTTAAGATACATGGCGTTCAACGTTTTGACGTTGGGCAGGTTATTGGCCGAGCGCGCGAGCGTCTCGTTTTTGTCGCCCAGCACGATCAGCGTCTTCTGCTTGCCGATGTTGAAGCCGCGGAGCAGCTCGACAACAGCTTTGGTCCGGATGGTGTCCAGCACCAGATTGTCGACAAAGCGAATCTCACCGGCGGCTTGCTTGGCCGACAGCGCCGAGCGCACCGCGAGCCGACGCATCTTGCGCGGCATGCGCTTGGTGTAATCGCGCGGCTTGGGCCCGAAGACCACACCGCCACCCGAGTGGTGCGGCGCACGGATCGAGCCTTGACGAGCGCGGCCAGTGCCCTTTTGACGATACAGCTTGCGGGTCGAGCCCTTCACCTCGCCGCGGGTACGCGTGCTATGTGTTCCTTGCCGCGCATTCGCCTGTTGCAGCACCATCATCTGGTGCATCACCGGCACATTTGGCTCGATCCCAAAGATGTAGTCGTCGAGTTCGAGCGTTCCGATCTGTGCGCCGGCCTGACTATACAGTGTTGCTTGCATGTGTCTCACCTTGTGAGGCTTCAGGTTATAGGTTTCAGGCTTCAGGAGTTAAGCTTGAACGGGCTCTATCGACTGATACCTGTGGCCTATTGCCTGTAACCCATTTACTTCTTCGGCTTCACTGTCCGGCGAACATAAACCAGGCCGTTCTTGGCCCCCGGAACCGAACCCTTGATCAGTAGCAGATGCCGCTCGCCATCAATCCGCACGACGCGCAGGCGCTGGATCGTTTTGCGATCGTTGCCCATCCGGCCGGCCATGCGCTTGCCTTTCCAAACTTTGCCGGGAGTGGTACCCGCACCGAGCGAGCCGGGCGCGCGCATCCGGTCGGACTGACCGTGCGTTCGCTTGCCACCCTTGAAGCCATGCCGCTTCATCACGCCCGCAAAGCCCTTGCCCTTCGAGGTACCGGTGACATCGACCAGGTCGTCGGCGTTGAACAGATCAACATCAAGCGTATCGCCGACGTTGTGCTCGCTGACATCATCCGCGCTCATTTCGCGCATGTAACGCACCGCAACGCCCGCGCCCTTCATCTGACCCAGCACGGGCTTGGTCAGCTTCCTGGGGTTGGTGTCGCCGAAGCCGATCTGCACGGCTTCGTATCCGTCACGATCCTTGGTCCGAATGTTGAGCACATGATTCGGGCCGGCCTCGATCACCGTCACCGGAATAGCCTCGCCTCGCTCGCTGAACACGGTCGTCATGCCCAGTTTACGACCCAGCAATCCATGAATAGTCACACTGCACCTCCATAGCATACGGACTTATAGCGTACCTGCCGCATTGGCTATGCTATTTTTTAGCTTTCAGGTCTCAGGTTTCAGGCTTCAGGTAACCAATTTCTATTTCTTGCAATCAGCATCCAATTTCGCACAAATCATTATCTGTCGATCAGCTGATGCCTGTTGCCTGATGCCTGTTGCCTTTTCTACAACTTGATTTCGATATCCACACCGGCCGGCAGGTTGAGCTTCATCAGCGCATTAATGGTCTGCTGGCTCGGGTCCAACACGTCGATCAGCCGCTTGTGGGTCCGAATTTCGAACTGCTCTTGCGAGTTTTTGTCGATAAACGGCGACCGGATCACGCTGAACTTTTCGAGCTTGGTCGGCAACGGCACAGGGCCGGCCACAAGCGCTCCGGTCCGCTCGGCGGCTTCAACAATCTGGCGGGCCGACTGATCAAGAATTTTGTGATCAAAGGCCTTGAGCCGGATGCGAACTTTTTGCTTTGCCATGTGTTTCCTCAAAGAGCGGGGGAACGAGAAACGCTTCTCGTTCCCCCGGTGCCCTTGCGCAAGTTACTCTTCGATCTTGGTGACGACGCCCGCGCCGACCGTGCGACCACCTTCGCGGATCGCGAAGCGCAGCCCTTCTTCGATCGCCACCGGCACGATCAGCTCGATGCCCATCTGCACGT
>JADDQF010000021.1:51958-57683 GCA_016781505.1 bacterium | reverse complement strand
GCCTCGCGAGGATGCAGGTGTGAATCCGATCACACTGGTACAACAGTTGCTATTGCGCCCACCCTTCAGCGGCCTGTTTAACACGCCGCTAGGTACTAGACAACACTGTTAGAAGGGTTAACTAATGGCCGTGTCATTGAATGTCCTTGCTCGTCGGGTACGCGACTTCCGCCCGGTTGCGTTGCCCCCCGTGGAGCATGAGCAAACAGCGCTGCCGGCGCGTGAAGTGCGCAAAGGCATGGCGCTCGGGCTGCTTGAAGGCCCATTATCACAGGTTTCATTGTCCGTAGCGTCGGGCAGCCTCGGTACGGGACTCGCGTTGATGCTCGGTGCCGATGCGTTCGCACTCGGTATTCTTGCAGCCTTACCCGTTGTCGGCGCATTGGTGCAGGTTCCAGCGGCATGGTGGATCCAGCGGCATGGTAGCCGTCGTCGCCTAACCGTGATTGGTTCGCTGGGCAGGCAGTTCTGGCTCGTCCCGGCGATATTACTGTTTGTGCCGCTTCCGGCACCGATCAAGCTGGCGTGCTTTCTTCTGGCGATCGCGCTTGGCCAAATGTTGCTCGCGCTGGCGGTCAACGCCTGGCAAAGCTGGATGGCCGATCTCGTACCCGCCGCCGTGCGCGGTCGTTACTTTGGAACGCGTGGAGCGCTCGTGAGTGCCACCGGCATGATCGTTGGCTATGGCGGCGCGTGGTTGATCGATCGGAGTGAGGCCGTTGGCCTCGCCGCGCCCGCGTATGCTTCCTTGCTGATCCTGGCGGCCGCCTGCGGTAGCCTTGGCTCGATCTTGCTTGCCCGCCAACCGGAACCGGCCATGCAGCGTAGCACATCGCTCTGCCTTTCGGCGCTCCTGAGCATGCCGTTCCACAACCCGCGCTTCCGACGCTTCGCCAGCACCTTTATGCTGTGGCAGATTGCCTTGGGCGTTGCGTCACCCTTCATGATCGCCTATGGCCTGACGGTGCTTCGGCTCCCATTACACATGCTGGCGCTGACGGAAACGCTCACAGCGCTCACAAGTGTCCTTACGCAGCCACTCTGGGGCAAGCTCGCCGACCGGATGGGGCACCGCTACGTATTGCGCCTGTGTATGCTGCTGGTCGTGCCCATGCCCTGGATGTGGGTTTTATCGACACCTACCCATATCTGGCCCCTTATCGTCGGCTCCCTCCTCAGCGGGATTGCCTGGTCGGGCATCGCCGTCACGCAAATGAGTCGGTTGATGGAGCAAACGCCGACCGACGGCCAGTGCTCGTACTTTGCGGCCTTCGCCGTCGCGACGGGCGTCCCGTTCATGGTGGCGTCATTTGGAGCGGGCGCCTTGATGAGTGTCGTCGGAACTGAGGCCATAACCTTGACCAGCGTGCACTTTCATCCCTATGTCGCATTCTTCGTCGCCAGCAGCGTGCTCCGACTCGCAACGGTCATCCTAGGCTGGAAGTCACTGTAGGCACAGAGAAAATGCAGGCGTACGGTCAGGTCCGGTCTGAGTCGACCAGTAGATGATAACCAGTGATCGAGGAAAATCAGGTGCGCGGTGAAACAGTATCGGACAGCGGGCAGGGCTAGCAGCAGTCGTCCTTTGAGCTTCAACCTCTGCGGACGCACACGGCGTGCGTATGGTAGATCCCGGTTGCCGTGGCCTGGATCGCGGCATATGTTGGCATATGGAGTCTTGTTGGGTGCAATCACACTGGCCGGGTGTGGTGCTACATCCACGCGTGAAACGCAGCGCAACGCGGCTGCACTGGTCACGGTGACGGCTACGACCACGTCCATTAGCCCAACCATCGTGCCGCCCAGCCCGACCCTTCGCAGCACGCCGACGCTGCCGCCAACGGTCACACCAACGCCGACACCAACCGCCACTCCAACGCCCACCCCTACCTCGTTGCCGCCGACACGCATAGCAGTGATCGGGGATTATGGACTGGCGGGCGAACCAGCGGCCCAGGTTGCAAGTCTGGTCAAAGGCTGGAACCCTGACGTGATTATCACCCTGGGAGATAACAATTATCCGCACGGTGCCAGCTCAACCATCGATCAGAATGTGGGCCAGTATTACCATGACTTCATCGCCCCGTACAACGGTCGTTTCGGTGCCGGCAGCGACCGCAATCGCTTCTTTCCGGTGCTAGGCAATCATGACTGGGAGGCAGCCGGCGCCAAGCCATATCTCGACTATTTCACGCTGCCCGACAATGAACGCTATTATGCCGTCACCGCCGGCTCAGTCCGTTTATTTGCGCTGGATAGTTATCCCGAAGAGCCGGATGGGGTATCCCCGGACTCGCGGCAGGCGGTCTGGCTGCGCCAGGCGCTGGAGCAATCGACGGCGTGCTGGAACATTGTGTATATGCACCATGCGCCCTTCTCGTCCGGCTTGCACGGCTCAAGCGAGTGGATGCAGTGGCCCTTTCAAGCGTGGGGCGCGGATGCCGTCTTGGGCGGGCACGATCACCACTATGAGCGCATCATGCGGGATGGCCTACCCTACATCGTAAACGGCCTCGGCGGTGGCGCGCGCTATCCCGTGGGCAAGCCAGTAGCCGGCAGCGTCGTGCAGTATCGAGCGCAGCACGGCGCCATGTTGATCGAGGCAACATCCGGCGGCATCTCGTTCCAATTTGTTACCCATACGGGTGAGACTATCGACACCTACGAGCAACAGCAGCCGTGTAGAGATCGCGGGCCGTGACGATCGCTTGGCGCTGTAGCGGCGCCGTTCAATACCCGCAGCGAATGCGAGCATTGTTCGAGGATGGTAATCATGCTTAACTGGCACATAACTTGCTGCTTCGCGGCCTCCATCGTATGA
This sequence comes from bacterium, assembly GCA_016781505.1. Classification (GTDB taxonomy): domain Bacteria; phylum Chloroflexota; class Chloroflexia; order Chloroflexales; family Kallotenuaceae; genus LB3-1. Next base: position 54,862 of record JADDQF010000021.1, on the reverse strand, counting down.
CTGTACTTCATACAGGAAGGATCCACCTGTGCCAGAAGCATATGGATACCCACGACCACAGCTTGAGCGTCCTGAGTGGACCTGCTTGAACGGACAGTGGGATTTTGCGCTGGACCACCAGGCCTGTTACTCGCTGCCGAGCGATGTTCGCTGGAACGCGCACATAACGGTCCCGTTTGCCCCGGAAACGTCTGCGAGCGGCATCGGCGACACCGGCTTTTACCAGGCCTGCTGGTATCGCCGCAGCTTCGATGCCCCGCCGCTTCAGCCTGGGGAGCGCTTGATCGTCCATTTTGGCGCCGTCGATTATTACGCCACCGTGTGGATCAATGATCGCCTCGTCGCGCAGCACCAAGGCGGCTACACCCCGTTCAAGGCAGATATTACCCAGTATCTGAAATCTGAGGGGCCGCAGGAAATCGTGGTGCGCGCCGAAGACGACCCGCACGATCTGGCCAAGCCGCGCGGCAAGCAAGACTGGCTGCTGGAGCCGCACGCGATCTGGTATCCGCGCACAACCGGCATCTGGCAGACCGTGTGGCTGGAGCGCGTACCGGCGACTGCGATAGAATACCTCGGCTGGACCTCGAATTTGGCGCGGTGGGAAATTGGCCTTGAAGCGCGGCTCGATGGTGCAGCGCGTAAAGGACTGCGCTTACGCGTCAAGCTCTCCGCCCACAACACGGTCCTCGCCGACGACACCTACACGGTCGTGGGGGGCGAAGTGCATCGCCAAATCGCGCTCTCCGATCCCGGCATCGACGATTATCGCAATGAGCTGCTGTGGAGCCATATTCAGCCGACGTTGATTCGGGCAGAGCTGCAGCTGTGGGGCGAGCGCGGCGAGTTGATTGACGAGGTCATGAGCTACACGGCTATTCGTCAGATCTCGCTGCAAGGGGATCGGTTCGTGATCAATGGCCGGCCGACCCAACTCCGCCTTGTCCTCGATCAGGGCTATTGGCCGGACACCGGGGTAACCCCACCGAACGACGAGGCACTCCGGCGCGACATCGAATTAGCCAAGGCGATGGGCTTTAACGGCGCGCGCAAGCACCAGAAGATTGAAGACCCGCGCTATTTGTATTGGGCCGATACCCTGGGGTTGCTGGTGTGGGAGGAGATGCCGAGCGCCTATCGTTTCAGCAAGCAATCGGTGGAACGGCTGCAGCAAGAGTGGACGGCAGTGATCGATCGTGATGCGAGCCATCCCTGTATCGTCGCCTGGGTGCCCTTCAACGAGTCGTGGGGCGTGCCGAATCTGCCCGAGATCATGGAGCAGCGCCATTACGTGCAGGCGCTGTATCACCTGACCAAAACGCTGGATCCGACGCGGCCGGTGATTGGCAATGACGGCTGGGAAAGCGTGGCGACCGATATTGTCGGCATCCATGACTACGCGGATGAACCCGGAAAAATCATCGAGCGCTATCAGGCCGACGAGGTGGTGGGGCGGCTGTTTACCCGTGAGCGGCCGGGAGGGCGCTTGCTGACGCTTGAAGGGCATCCCCATACTGGGCAGCCGATCGTGCTCAGCGAGTTTGGCGGGATCGCTTTTTCGAACAACTCTGAAGCCACCTGGGGCTACTCACGCAGCCATACACCTGAAGAATTTGCGCAGGAGTACACGGCGCTCCTGGAGGCCGTGCGCTCGCTCAACTTGCTGGCCGGCTTCTGTTATACCCAGTTCGCGGACACGTTTCAAGAAAGCAATGGCTTGCTCTATGCCGACCGCACGCCGAAGTTTCCACTCGAACAGATTGCGCACGCTACGCGAGGCCCGCGCACGCGGCTGCAAGAAATGATGGAGCGCGAATGGCGGGAGCGAATGATGCGCGTGCAAAGAAATCAGTCGTCCTCACGGGATGGGCATGAGGACGGGAATGGGTTGGCTGGTCTTTGAGGTTGAGCCAGACCTGAGGTGCCGCGATCAGCGACAATTCCCACCACGTCCTGGCAGCCGGTCGAGCTGCTCGACCTGCCACCGAAAATAGCCGCAGCAGGGGGATCAGGCGGGACCGATGAGCCGAACGATGAGCGCGAGCAGCTTCGGGATGTCAAAGGGTTTCGGGAGGAAGCCTGTATATGAGCAATCGGACAGATCGACGTTGCCGGCACTCATCATTACCAGGGGAATGGATTGAAAGCGTGGCGTTGCGTGGATACGCTCGCACACCGCGCGACCATCAAGAATGGGCATCATGACATCGCACAGAATCAAGTCTGGGAGCTTATCCTCGAGCATGTCCAGCCCCAAGCGCCCATTCGCCGCTTGTCGGACGGCATAACCGAACGCCGTCAACAGGTCCGCCAGCATGTGCGAGATCGCCATGTCGTCCTCAATGATCAGGATTTCCTTCATGGCTGATCACGTGTTGTGGTGGGCGTATCTTCATCAGGACGCTGTTGCTGAGGATTGGCTGGTCGTGCCTGTCCGGTCAACGTCGCCTCAGCGTCCTCGAACGGCGCGTCAACCACGATGTCCTCGTTCGTGATCGCAAACTCGCGGATACTGATATCGAAGTTACTGCGCCGCATCTTTTGGATCGCAATCAGCCGCCGCAGCCGGGAATGCAACTCGACGGTTCGCAAGAACAAAATATTATCGGCCAGCATCGAAACATCGCGTAGCGGGATATCGATACTCGGGCTGCCTAAGCTTTGTAATTCCAGCGTAAACAGGGTCGTAACGTGCAAGCGCCGCAGCTCGAACATCAGGGCCGCAAACACATTTTGACGGTGCCCGGCGCGCCCCGCACGATATACAGGCCGCCATGAAAGAGACCGCCGCGTAGAATCGCATCGAGGCCAGGGATACCACTGGGCAGACGTTGGAGTGCCGGGGTTTGGCCACCCGCGTCGATCATGCGCACACCTTTTCCTACATCCTATCTTCTTGACGTT
>JADDQF010000021.1:0-51820 GCA_016781505.1 bacterium | reverse complement strand
CCTATCTTCTTGACGTTCGACACCTGCGAGGCTGACGCGTGATGCTAACACGCGTAAATTGTACTCAGATCGTGGCACGGATATCAAGCAGAAAGTATGCCGACAGGATCGGACTGCGGTCGAACTGCCGTTACGCTACGCGACAGGAAGCGCGGCCCCCTGCTGGCCGCGCTTCGATTCGTTGGCAGGAATGCAGATCACGCCACCGCGCTTTTAGGCAGTGGTCTCCATGTGTATGGGTAGCGCCACCCGAAAGGTGCTGCCCTGCCCCTCCGTGCTATCGACCTCGATCCGCCCGCCGTGTTGCGTCACGATCTCTTTGACGACGTACAGGCCGATCCCGAAGCCAGACGTGTGGTGCCCAGCATTTGGGGCACGGAAAAACGAGTCAAACAGATGCATTTGCGCATCCGCCGGGATACCAATCCCCTTGTCTGTAACCTCCAGCAGCGCTTCAGATCCGGATCGTACAAGACTGACCAGCACCGGCCCGCCTGCGGGGCTGTATTTCACCGCGTTGCTCAGCAAATTCTGCACGACTTGCTCCAGCCGCAGGTCATCGCCGAGCACCAGCACCGGTTCGTCTGGAATGGTCAAGCATAGGGTATGCTGCTTAAGCGTGATCCGAATGCCAGCCACGACTCGCGTAACGAGCGCTCCGAGATCCAGCAGCTGTTGCTCGACGCTAAGCTGCCCCTTGCTTATGCGTGATACGTCGAGCAGCTGGTCGATCATGGAGTTGAGCCGGTTGGCCTGGTTGGTGATTAAGGTGACTGCCCGCCCGAAGATTTCATCGGATTGCATCACCGTGGACGCGGTCTGTTGCAACATATAGGTGTACCCAATCAACGACGTGAGCGGAGTTTTCAGCTCGTGCGAGGCGATCGCCAGGAACTGGTCGCGCACCGCTAGCGCCGCCTCAGCCTCGGCCCGCGCCGCCTGCTCCCGCAGACCTGCCAGCACCAGGCGCTCGTTGACCTCACGTAGGTGCTCGGCCAGCGCTTCGTCGGTGTTGTGCCTCTGCTCATGGGGCGTAACATCCTGAACCTGCAGCGCCAGTCCCATCGGGGAACCGTCGCCCAGGCCGATCCGCCACACGACCCAATGGTAGGAGTCCGGGCCGCGATGCGGATGCACATGGTGGAACACTGCGCTCACCTCCGCCGCACCAGTAGCAAACACCCGGTCGAGCAAGGCCACCACTTCATCGGCGTTCGCAACCGCGAGGGCGTCTGCGACGCAGCGACCTTGCAGTTCGAGCGGAGCGGCGTCAAGCAGTTGGGCGAAGGCGGGACTTAGGCAGTGCAAGGTATGCGTCTCGCCGAGCGTCACCGCCATCGCGACAGGCGCATGTTCTACCAGCCGGCACCACGCGGTAAGCGTATCCGTCGGATTGGGAATGGCGCCTGGTTCCTTCATCTCGTATGCCCCCTTAGCAATACGCCACATGTGATTGGAGATTGCTTGGTGCCGATTCGAGCGCTGCTCACTCCGGCTCCCGCGACGGTGTTCCGCTGCCTGGTGGCGTGCCCGCCGCTCGATTACCACCCATTCCCCGGTAGGAGGCAACGCCAGTGCTGACGCCTTCGTACTCTTCCAGCGCCTGGTCGATCACGAGACCTTGCTCCGTAATGTGGTAGCGGCGCAGCTCGGTGCTATGGGCGCTGTTGCGCATCTTGAGCACGGTAAGCACCCGTTCAAACTTTCCGGCAATCTCCACGTAGCGTTGGATCAGGATGTTGTCGGCAAGAAACGAGATCAGGCGGGTGGCCATCAGAAGGTTGGTGGACTCCTCGATCGACTCCATGGTCGCGACCACCGTGACACCCAACGCCGCCAAGCCCTCGATCATGCGATACATTGCCTGACGCAGCTCATCCTGCTGGGTCATCGTCACCGCTACTTCAAGCCCGGTCAGCGAGTCGATGAGCACCCGCTTAGCCTTGTGCTGCTCCACCATCTGCCAGACGGCCTGCACCGCTTCGTCGGCCGTGAGATCGACGCGCTGCATCGGCAGAACGTGCACGAGGCCCTGGCGCTGCATATCCTCGACATCAACCCCAAAATTGCTGGCCCAGCGCAGGTACTTCGCATGCACCTGCTCGAACAGCACCACCACCCCGACCTCGCCCTGCCGCGCGCCTTCGGCGATGAATTGCGCCCCTAACACTGATTTGCCCGTGCCTGGAGGGCCAGTTACCAGCAGGGAATTGCCGACCGGGATACCGCCGCCCATGAGCGCGTCGAGATCGGGCATGCCCGTGGACAGCCGCTGACCCTGAGGTAGCCGATCGGCTGCCTCCTCTGGGCTGAAGACGCGCGGAAAGACCTTCAATCCGTCCGCCGTGATGCGGAACGTGTGCAGGCCGGGCTTGGGCGCTTGCCCACGCAGCTTCACGACCTGAAGCTTGCGCACCACCGAATTGTCGTGCACGCTTTGAGTGAGCCAGAAAATACCGTCCGTCATCGTTGCCAGCGAGTTATTGCGCAATTCAGACTCGTCATACTCGGCGATCAGGAACGTGGTGGTCTGCCAGCTGGTCAAGTAGATTGACAGCCGTTCCAAGAAGGCTTGTAGGTCCAGGTCGTTGCTGGCGCTGCGCAGCAGCGCGCGCACGATTGTGCGAAAGGAATCTACCACCACCATGCCTGGATTAGACTCGTTCACATGCCGGACGATCTCCTCCAGCACGCCGTCAAGCCCACGATCCAGCAGTACCTGCGCCAGACTGACGAATTGGATAACGCTCCCGACTTTGTCCGGGTCGAAGAAGCCGTGCTGCTGCTGATACCGGAGCATTTTGAGCGGCGGCTCCCCCAGCACTGTAAAGTACACCCCCGGACGCTCAGCGCTGGCATTCGCAAACATAATTTGATGCGCTAATGTTGTCTTGCCCGATCCAGGCGGGCCGCCAATCAGGTTAAGGGAATATTCGGGTAAACCACCACCCAGCACCAGGTCTAGGCCGGGCACGCCCGTTGGCAACACTGGTAGTGATATTCGTGGTCGATTGCTCATTGGTTTGCTCCCCCTGCCTGCTCCTCCGGGTCACGGAACGGGATGCTCGGCCATGTTTGCCGGATCAGACGGAAACTGAGATCGCCGCCGATAAACGTGTATAGTAGTGTAAAGCAGTTGGTGAATACGGCAAGCACGCACTCCCGGACATCACCTTGACCGTGGCCGCTGACCAGGGCCGGTAATGTGGTGACGCCGGGTTGCACCTGGTGCAGCGCACGTGACCATAGAGCATCAAAGCCCGCCTGACCCAGCAGAAGCGCCATACGTTCGCGGAGCTGACGGTACACTGTTTCAAATGCATCGAGCACCGTATCCGGAGGTTGCCCTTCCGGCACGAGATGCACAAGGAGCTGGCGTGCAACCTCGCTAGGCTGCGGGGATCGCTCGATCATGAGCTATGCTCCTAGCTGTTCAGACGCTGTGGACAAGGTGTTCCCACTAATGCGACAAACAATGTTGGGAAAGTGACGCCGCTTCGCCGCCGGTAACGGAGTAGCGTATCCGCAAGCTTCTGCCACCGGTGTCTTGAGTCGTATTGGGGGATCGCCACCCAGCAGCGCCCGGCGTCGGTCAGAAACGTCGTTCAGCACATCAATGATACTTCGTTGCTCCTTTCCAGGCAACAATTCAAGGGAAGGCTGGCATTGTACAGCACCTGTGCAAGTGCCAGCTGTAAGTTCAGCACAGCGTATCGCAACCCTGCTGGCAACAGCCATAGTACGGAAGGACTCCGTTCTGCGTGCCGCCAGAGTTTTGGATTCTGCCCTACAACAGGTGTGACCAGCGACGCGATTAGGTATTCACAAATGCTTCTTGCAGTTAAACAGGCGATTTGGTATCATAGCGTCCTAACCACTGGTTATTACCCAATAAACCAAATGTGTTGCTTGAGCAGTCGTCGTCGAAGTGGTCCGGCTGGCCTCCCCTGGTTTAGCTGGTCGCGTGATCACTTCTTGATCATCAATCGTAGCTGTAGACGAAAGGACAAGCTGCTTGGTAATCGTTAACCCGCGGGTGCATGCGCCGGCTAAGCGTCGGGGCTTTCGACGCGAGCATCTGCTCTTTCTGGCATTTGTGACGCCCAACTTCTTCCTGCTGGGCGTTTTTTCGTACTGGCCGCTGCTCTACCAGGCCTATCTCAGCCTCACCCGCTGGGACATGATCTCGCCGCGGAAGCTCTTCGTGGGCTTGGATAATTACCGCTATATGTTTGGCGGTAGTGAGTTCTACGAGGTCATGTTCAATACCTTCTACTTCACGGGTGCCGTCCTGGTAGGGAGTATTGTGCTGGGCTTGGCGCTGGCGCTGCTGCTGAATCAACGGCTACGTGGACGTACTGTTGCCCGTGCCATTATCTTCGCACCGTATGTGCTCAGCGGTGCCGCAATTGGCCTGGTCTGGGCCTATATCTTCGATCCGGTGTACGGCCTGATGCGCGTCTTTCTGAACTTTTTCTATATCGTCTCGCCGAACTGGCTGGTCGACACCACCTGGGCCATGCCCGCAGTGATCATTGTGTACCTGTGGAAAAACGTTGGGTATAGCGCGGTGATCTACCTCGCCGGGCTACAAAACATCCCGCAGGAGCTGTACGAGGCGGCCAAGGTCGACGGCGCGAATAGCTGGCAATCGTTCTGGCATATCACGGTGCCCCAGCTTTCACCGGTAACATTCTTTATCAGCGTGACGACGATTTTATTTTCCATCCAGGCCTTCGACATTATTGCGGTTATGACGGGCGGCGGACCGGTTAACGCCACCACAACGCTTGTGTGGTACCTGTACGAGCAAGGGTTTATCGCGTTCCGGGCTGGAATCGCCGCCGCCGCGGGCATGTTATTGTTCGTGCTGATGCTGTTGATCACCATGTTCCAGGTGTTCTTCGTGCAGCGGCGCGTCCATTATAGCTAAGGATATCACCGTGGATATCACCCTGGAAAAGTCCGCCGAAGCCAGGTCCGGTCGCGCAACATGGCTGGACGTAAGCACGCAACTGTTGAAGTACGCGATCTTGCTGCTGTTTGTGGCGGTATTTCTCGTGCCTGTATTTTGGATGGTCAGCGCATCGCTTAAAACGTTGCAGGAGATCTACACCTTTCCGCCGCAGTGGATTCCGGAAAGCTTTAAATGGTCGAACTATGTTGAGGCATGGTACGCCGCTCCGTTTGGCCGCTTTTACGTCAACACCATTATCACCACCTTTTTTGGCGTGGCCGCCGAAGTCATCCTCGGCATGATGACGGCCTATGCCTTTGTGTATCTGCCCTTTCCGGGCAAAAATGTGCTCTTTCTGGTTCTGCTGGCTGCGCTGATGGTACCCATTCATGTTACCATCCTGCCAAACTACCTGACGGTGGCGCGCTTGGGCTGGCTGAATACCTATCAAGGCATCATCGTGCCAGGCGCCGCGGTTGCATTCGGCACCTTTCTGCTCCGACAGCATTTTTTGACGCTGCCGAACGAAATTCTTGAAGCGGCGCGCATCGAAGGAGCGGGCCATATACTGCTGCTGACACGAGTTGTGTTACCGCTCTCGCGGACTACCTTGGTCACCGTTGGGTTAATTGCCCTGGTGGGCAAGTGGAACGATTTTCTTTGGCCGCTGATTGTTACCAACCAGACAGCGATGCGCGTGTTGCCGGTCGGGCTCTCGTACCTGTATCAACAGGAGGGCACCAACCAGTGGGGCATCATTATGGCGGGGACGATCTTTGTGGTGCTGCCCATCCTGGTGATCTTTGTCTGGGCTCAGCGCCATATTATCTCAGGCCTTACCGCTGGTGCTACCAAAGGTTAACATCAACACAGCACAGTCTTAACCGAATTGTGTAACAATATAAACACTATCCACGCATATCCGCTACCCACATGCGGATTGCACCTGATTATTGCCGACCGATTACGTGATGCGATCAACGCAGACCACAAGGAGAACAACGGTGTCCAAGCTCAACAGACGTAAATTTCTCAAGGCAGGCAGTGGAGCGCTCAGCGCTTTGGCTTTGGCGGCGTGCGGTGGGGTCGGGACTACCGACACTGCCACAGCCCCAAGCGGTGCGGCAAGCACGGGTGCTGCTCCTAGCCTGGCAGGCGCCCCGAGCGCGGCAGGGGCAGCCAGCGCCGCAGCTCAGTCGCAGGCTCCGAGCGCCGCGGCGCTCAATACGGCAGGCCGTACGCGGGTGCTGTTCTGGTCCGCTTGGGGTGGTAAAAATGCCGAAGGCGTGCAGAAGTTAGTGGACGACTTCAATGCCTCACAGTCCGACATCGTGGTCGAAAATCAGTTCCAGGGCAGCTATGAGGAAACAGCCCAAAAGCTGACGGCAGCGCTGGCAGCGCGGCAAACTCCCGATATCGCGACGATGTCCGAGGTGACGTGGAATCGCTTTTATCTCAACCAGACGATCCAGCCGCTGGATGAGTACTTCACCAAGGCCAACTTCGATCCGACCGACTACGTCGAGCCGCTGATCAAAGAGGGCACGCGGCAGGGTAAAATCTGGTGGGTTCCCTTCGCGCGCAGCACGCCGATCTTTTACTACAACCGCGACGTATTCCAGAAGGCCGGCTTGCCGGACCGCGGCCCGGAGACGTGGGACGAACTGCGCGAGTGGGGGCCGAAGCTGATGGAGGCCGGTGGCGCCGACATGAAGGTCTTTGCCTACACCACGGCCAAGAACTACAATGCCTGGCACTTCCACGGGAATGTGTGGCAGTGGGGCGGAGCATACTCCGATCCGGAACTGAACGCTTTGCTCGACGAAGCAAACGCCGTGGAGGCGGGCGAGTGGCTGCGCAGGTTTGTCCACGACGACAAGATGGGGTACATGGCGGAAGACCAATCCACCGACTTCATCAACGGCGTGTGCGCCACGACATCACAGTCCACCGGTGGCCTGGGTGGTATCGCAACCTCGGCCAAATTCCAGGTCGGAACAGCCTTTTTGCCCCAGCAGAAGCAGTTCGGCTGCCCAACTGGCGGCGCCGGCCTCGCTATTATGGCCAACGCCCAAGAAGAGCAGAAACAGGCAGCCGTCGAGTTCTTGAAGTTCCTGGCCATGCCCGAGAATGTTGTGTTCTGGTCGAAGCACTCCGGCTACATGCCGGCCACCAATTCGGCGCGCGAATCACAGGACATGCAGGCCTACTTCAAGGAAAACCCGAACTATCAAGTGGCGGTTGAGCAGCTGCCCAAGACACAGAAGCAGGACACCGCACGTTTGATTATCCCGAATGGCGATCAAACGATTGGCACTGGCTTGGAGCGCATCCTGGTCAACAACGAGGCGGCCGACAAAGTCTTCGCCGATGTTGCCGCGCAGCTCGAGCGGGACGCCCAGGAGGTTAAGCAACAGGTTAAGGATGTTCCGCTGACCTAGGCAGTATTAGCAGACGTGGTCGGCTTGCTCAAGCCCATCTGGTCGCGGCCTTGTGCCAAGGGATGTACGTTTGAGTAGGCCGCCATACAACCTGTCGTCGATGCAAGCACAAGGCTCCCGTTGGTCGGCTTACGCACGACCAGCGGGAGCCTTTTTGTTCCAGATATCTTCGTCTAAGCGTTGATGAATAAACGGGTCGGTCTCGGCAAACGATCAGATAATCCGTTGTTTTGTGTAGCCCGATCGATGGGAGGCCACCACGCTTAGTCAGTGATCCTTGTTTTCATCCATGGGTTCGAGTTGTGGAAGTCGGAGACGGCATTGCCGGGTGGATTCAGGGCGTCGAGTCGCGCTCGATCCGCATCCTCCAGCCGCATCGGCAGCACCTGGAGCGCGTCTGTCAGCTGCTGCATCGTCCGCGGCCCAATGATCGGGGAGGTGATGCCCGGCTGATCTTTACACCACAGCAGGGCTAGCTGGCTGGCGTTCAGGCCACGCTCCTGCGCAATCGGCTCCAGCGCACGAGCTACCTCGATGCCACGCCGCGTTACTCGCTCGCCAAACGGACTTTCCCGGCCTGTCCGTTCCAAGCGTGAGCCTTGCGGTGGCGTTTCCACGTCGTTGTAGCGCCCCGCCAAAATACCGCCGGCCAGAGGCGACCAGGGCAGGATCGCCAGGCCATAGCGCTGAGCTAACGGAATCAGCTCATTCTCGATCCGCCGGTCCAGCAGGTTATACGGCGGCTGCTCCGAGATGTAGCGCGCAATATGGAGCCGTTCGCTGAGCATGATCGCCTCCATCACCATCCAGGCTGGATGCGTCGAGCAGCCGATGTAGCGCACTTTGCCGGAACTGATCAGATCGTCAAAAGCACGCAGCGTCTCGTCCTGGGGAATGTCGAGCGATGGCCGATGCAGCTGGTACAGATCAATATGCTCAACCTGCAAGCGCCGCAGCGAGTCTTCACAGGCCCGGATGATATGGTAACGGCTATTGCCGCGGTCGTTGGGCCCCTTGCCCATCTCGCCGTGCACCTTTGTGGCCAGCACGACATCGTTGCGCCGCCCATTCCGCTGCAACGCGCGGCCAACAATCGCCTCGCTCTCACCTGCGTTGTACACGTTCGCGGTGTCGATAAAGTTGATCCCGCCGTCGAGCGCGGCATCAATGATCGCGAACGATTCGTCCTCGGGCGTTGGCCCGCCGAAGTTCATCGCGCCAAGACACAGCGCCGACACCTGCACCCCTGTCCGCCCCAAACTGCGAAACGTCATCGGAAGCTCCTTGGCTGTGATTGAGCTGGTCTTGCCCAATTATCGGCCGACGCAGCAGCATACCAAACCCGTCTTAGCCGCACAGCACGCAGCTTCAAGCAGGCGAGCTATGCTGTTCTTAGTCTTTTCTCAGCAGTTGTTCAGGAACCACTTAATTGCACGCGTTAGTCTATAGATGTGCATCCGTCGGTAACAGTGCGCTGTGTAGCTCGACACTTGGGGGAGAGTCGCGCTTACACAGCGCATTGTTACGTCCCGCCGATCAGGCTGTCCCACCGGTAGTGCTGCGCTTGATCCAGCTCGTTGGTGCCCAGCTGGGGAAACGCCGAACATTCAAAGGCGGTCATCCATTGAAACTCACGCGGATAACCTATGCGACCCTCTCCTTGCTACAACGCCAGATATGCCGAGAGGCGAACGCTGTGTTCGCCTCTCACTCAAAGTTGCAGTTTGGCCGAGCACGGACGGCACCGGCCAGGGTCGCTGTTCGTTAGCGCTGAACTATAGGCAAATAAATACGGTCGGTCAGGTTGTCCACATGGACATAGTCGAAGTTGGCGGTATAGCCCGCAAGCCTTGCCGCAGGATACGACGTTGCATCCGTTTTCTCCTTGCATAAAGAACGAGTGCCAGTTATGGATTAGGCTGCGGACCCTTGTCCGGGCCCTTAACAACGGGCTGACCGTTTTCCCATACCAGTTCATCCAGCAGCATACGCCGCATCGTTGCGGTTGGATCCCACGAGTGATAGGCGATCCAAGTCTCGCCGTCCTTGTCCACAATCACATCCTGGCCACCTGGACCAATCGCCGCGCCGGTCTTGTAGTCGGTCTCCATCAGTGGCTTAGAACTAGGTTTCGCAAACGGTCCCGTGGGAGTATCGGCAACAGCCCATCCGGTTGCGTAGTCGGCGCCCGCGTAGCTATTTGCCGAATACAACAGGTAATATTTGCCGTTGTGCTTCCAAAGCGTGGGCGCCTCAACGAGATTACCTTCCCAGGATTGATCGTTGGTGATCAGCTGGGTTGGCTCGCCTTCGAGCGTGAGACCATCCTCGGACACCTTCTGAATATACAGGTAGACCGGATAACCGCAGCAGTTGCCGTCGTTCTTCCACAACACGTACTGCGTACCATCGTCCTCCAGAAACGAACTGGCGTCGATTGAGCCACCCTGCTCGGCCTGGCAAATAAATGCCTTGTCGCCGACGCCATTAAACGGCCCTTCGGGATTGTTGCTCGTCGCAACACCAATGCACTGTTTGTCGCTGGCAATATCCCGTGCCGTGAAGTACATGGTGAAGGTTTGGCCATCATCCCACGTTGTTACTTCTGGAGCCCAGGTTAGGCCAGGTTGAACCCATTGGGGCAATGACGGCATGGCATCACCTAGGGGCTGCCACGCGACCAGATCCGTCGACTTCGCTGTCTGCACATTGGTCCCGCCCGCATTTGTCGCATAGGCGTAGTAGGTATCGCCAACCTTCACGATATCGGGATCAGGAAAATCCTGCGCGATAACCGGATTAACGAATTCATTTGGTCCCGGCGTGGGCAATGGCGTTGGGCTTGGACGCGCAGTGGGCTTTGCGCTTGCTGCCGCGCTGGGCGCAGCACTGGCCGCGACACTGGCCGCGGTTTGTGCCGCGCTGGGTGCTGCACTCGCCACGGCAAGCGCTTCATTCGAGGCAGCAGCCACCGCACTATTGGACGCCGCCTCCCGATCTGTGTTACCACATGCAGCCAGAAAGACAACGGAAAGCAGCAGCCAACAACGTAGAATCCCGTATTTCATGCCTCACTAGCCCTTCAGACCGCTCATGGCGACGCTTTGCACGATGTAGCGTTGCAAGAGGGTGTACAGGATCAGCACGGGAATGGCGGTGACAGCCGCACCGGCCATGAGCTTCCCATAGTCAAAGGTGTACTGGCCCTGGATGGTTGCAAGCCCGACTGGCAGGGTTTGTCGCTCACGCACATTCATGATCAGCAAAGGCCAGAGAAAATCATTCCAGGATGTCAAAAAGGTAATGATGGCGAGCGTCGCAAGCGCACCTTTGGCGAGCGGTAATGACACCCGAAAAAAGGTCGTCCAGACCGAGGCTCCATCAATATATGCAGCCTCCTCCAGTTCCTTGGGAATGCCCTGGAAGAATTGGCGCATAAAGAAGACACCGAACACACCGGCGAGGCCCGGCGCCATCACGCCTTGGTAGGTATTGAGCCAGTTCAGGCGGGCGATCGTGATGAAATTGGGCACCAGAAACATGATGCCTGGCATAACCAGCGTAGCCAGCAACAAACCGAAGAGTGCATTGCGCCCAGGAAATTCGATACGGGCATAGGCATAGCCCGCCAGTGAATCAAGGACCAACACCGACAAGGTGAAGGCGGTGGCGAGACCAAGGCTGTTCAAGAACCAGCGCAACACCGGGATCGATGGGTCGTTGAAAATGTCGCGGAAATTTTGGAGCGTCGGCTCTTGCGGAATCCAGGTAATCTGCAAGGTCTCCACAAAGGGCTTGACCGCGGTTGTAAACATCCAAACCAGCGGCAACACGAAGAACAGCCCGATAAGTACCAGCACGGTGTATAACACGATTCGAGAGATCAATTTCGACCCGGCTGGCCTGCTGCTTGTACGCTCAACCGGTACAGATACGGTTGCCATAGTGAACTCTCCTTCGATATGAACGCTTGCTGGTTATTGTTGTTCGCCGCGGCCGAAAATACGGAAGTTGAGCGTCGTGAGGAGCAGCAAGACCGCCGCAACAGAGACGGACATCGCGGCCGCGCTACCCATGCGGTACTGGATAATGCCCTCGTCGTAAATCCGTTGGACAATTGACTCTGTGCCGACAACCCGGCTCTGAACGCCAGTCATGATGTGCGGCTGGCCGAACAAGTTGGCCGAGGCGAGCAGCGCGATGGTGATGACAAAGACGAGCACAGGGCGCAGCATCGGAATGGTTATACGGAAGAATTGCTGTACCTTGTTGGCACCGTCAAGCGAGGCCGCCTCGTACAGCGATTCGGGAATCTCCTGCAAGGCCGCAAGGAAAATAACCGTATTGAAGCCAATGGTCCACCAAATGGTAGCAACCGTGATGCCGATCCATGCCCCGGGCTGGGCTCCAAGCCCGCCAAGTGGCGGTAAGCCAATCCGTGTGAGGTACGTATCCAACAACCCACCGTTCTCAAAGATCCAGCGCCACAACACCGCTGCAACGGTCACTGAGAGTGCGTAGGGGGCAAAGTACAGGCCGCGGAAGACGTTGCGCCCGCGGTAGTTACCGTTAAGCAACACAGCCAGTAGGAGCGCAAAAATGACCAGGAACGGCACGCTGTACAGGATAAACTGGGCAGTATTCCCAATCGCAGACCAGAAGTCCGTAAACTGAACACTGTTACGGTTGAACAAGATATTGTTGTAATTTTGGAGGCCGACGAACGGACGAAACTCCGGGCGCAAAAAGTCGAAGTTGAAGAGGCTGATGTAAATGCCGTAGAAAAATGGGTATGCCAAAAACGCGGTAAAAAAAATAAGGTGCGGCAGGATAAATAGATAGGGGACGAAGTTAACACGGCGGCGTGCCGGGGTGCCCGTTGTCGCAATGGTTTGGGTACCGGCCTGTTGCGAAGTAGCCATACATCTTCTCCAAGCACCAAGGTGGGAGGATGGGGGATTGGATTGAAGCACCTTTCGCCCCATCCGTCATCACTTCCCACGCGACTTAAAACGTTGTTGTGTTCTCTTGAGGAATGGGAGATGACTACCTGGTCATCTCCCATTCCTCGCTAACATCCGACCGATTATTGCTGGTACCGCTGCGCGTTTTGCTGCAGCAGTTGGTTTGACTTCTGCGCGGCGGAGTCTAACGCGGCCCCGACGTCCTGCTGCTGACCAAGCAGGACGGCGTCAACGGCTGGGCCGAAGGCCTGCGCCCACAGTGCTGCCTCGATACCGGGAACCTGGGGCAAGAACTCGACAGCTTCAGCTTGGGCCGCAAACAGGGCAACTGGCGGCATGACGCTTTCGAGCTGACCACCCTCACGTGCAGACTGACGCGCGGGGACTTGACCTGCCTTGGCCCACTGTACGGAGTTCTGCGAGAGCCAGCCGATCCAGCAAGCGGCCGCGGCCTGTTTAGCTGGATCGTCGGTTGCAAGTGTTAGCTGATGGGAGTTGCCCCACACTGAGAATTCTGGACCGAACTGTGGTAATTGAGCGTAGCCAACGAACGGCAGCTTCTGCATATCGCTGAGGTGCCACGGGCCGTGCATGACCATCGCCGCCCTCTGTTGCTGGAAGACTTTGACCTCGGGGTCACCTGTACCGCTGACCTGGGGTGTATTGGCTTGCTTGAGATCGCGCAGGTACGTCAGGGCCTGGACGCCTTCTTCACTGTTGTAGGTCGCCTCGGTCCCTTCCTCGTTAACAAGGGTACCGCCGTTCTGCCGCACCAGCGTCTGGAAGAGGGTCGCACCTCCGAAGCCAGTGCCGATTGCTACACCGGCCACGCCGTTCTTATTGAGCGCCTGCACCGCGGCGTCGAACTCCTCCCTGGTCATTGGGCGGTCCGTCGGCATGGTAATGCCGGCCTGCTGGAACATATCCCTGTTGTAGTACAGCACGAGCGGGTGAACGTCCAGCGGAATCATGTAGCGCTGGCCGCGGAACTCGCCGGCCTGCCAGGCCTCCGGTGGGAATTCCTCACCTGAACCTGCCCCAATGATGGACAAAGCCTCATCCGACATCGGCTTGAGCACGTTACGGACAGCCATCTCAGGCATGTCGTAGGTGCGGATCACCGTCATATCGGGCAACGCACCGCCAGCAGCTGCCGTGTTCAGTTTCTCAAGGTATTGAGGTTGAGCAACATGCTGGACCCTGATGCCCTGTGGGTTGTCCTGGCTGAACTGATTGGCCAGCCCGGTCATTTCATCACCGTCAGGCCCGGTGAGCGGGCTCCACATGGTGATCTGCTGGCCTTGGGCTGTCGCGGGGCATTCCGCTGCCGCCGTCTGCCCACCGGCAGCGCCACCGGTTGTGCCCGCCGTCGCGGTTGTGGCCGTGCCCGCACCACCACCGGTCGTGCCCGCCGTTGCGGTTGTGGCCGTACCAGCACCGCCGCCGGTTGTGCCCGCCGTTGCGGTTGTGGCCGTGCCCGCACCGCCGCCGGTTGTGCCCGCCGTTGCGGTTGTGGCCGTACCAGCACCGCCACCGGTTGTGCCCGCCGTCGCGGTTGTGGCCGTGCCCGCACCGCCGCCGGTTGTGCCCGCTGCACTGGCAGCGCCGCCCGTCGTGCCTTCGCCGCCGGGAGCGGTGCTGGCAGTTGTGCCACCTGTGCCACCCGTGCCACCCGTACCGCCCGTGCCGCCGCCGCCGCAAGCCGCCAAGATGACGCCGAGCAGGCTCATCAACATGATGAGCGCTGTCATTCTGTGTAACCGATTGAACATGAACAATCCTCCTTGATCCAGTAACGTTTCCGGGGACAAGACCTTAGGATAACTACCGGCGGTGCACCTCCTCCAATGAAGTATCTGTATATCTGCCGCCAACATGTGTCGGCGTGGCCTAGAAAGCAGCTTTTTTACGGCGACCTGGTTGATACTCTAAACGCAGCGTCAAATCTTGCGCGTAATTGCCAAAAGCACGGCCAAAAAGGTTAACTCCACCCACATGCAACGCGTCTGGCTTGACGCCAAGTCGCACACTGATGACGCGGCGGCTGGAAAGATGGAGCTTGTCGATGGTCAAAGCTCCGCAACCACGTCCATCAACAAAGGATGCTTCACTATTAATCAACCACCGCTTGAGCAGCCCATACTGCGAGTCACGGTTATCCCACCAGGCCGGTGTAAGCACGCCGCGTTGTCCACCAAAATCGGCTGGACAGGTCCACGTACCCACCTCACAGTCGTTAATCCACAAGGTAATATCGGATGGCCAAGCGTGGTTGTGCAGTGGCGCTTCTGAGCAAATTTCCATGCTCACTTGCAAACTTACCACGGCCGCGCTTTGCGGCAGGCGATTAGGAAAGGTGTACTCGACGTATCCACTACGAAACCAGAGCAAACTCGCGTGAACATGGTCTGGCTCGTAAAAACTAAGCGGATCGTCCAAAAAGCCAATAAGAGCACTCTCCGTTGCCAGCCCGCAAGTGGGCTTTACCTCGAATGCGGTGTATCCCCCAATGGGCATCGCAACTTCGGCAACGTTGCTCAGATCAGCTGGGCTCGTCGGCAAGGCCAGAAACAGATTATCGTAGGTGCGGTTGCATAGTTTTTGCAGGCCGTGGCTTGCTGCTTGCAGCTCAGTATGTACCAACCCCGCCTCTTCAAGGATTTTGATATGGGCGGCAGCGGTCGATG
The DNA here is from genome assembly GCA_016781505.1 of bacterium. Lineage (GTDB taxonomy): Bacteria > Chloroflexota > Chloroflexia > Chloroflexales > Kallotenuaceae > LB3-1. The sequence continues at coordinate 36,771 of JADDQF010000021.1, read as the reverse complement.
CGGGAAGCTCAAGCGCGTCGGCGAGTTCGTTAACGGTACGTCGGCCAGCCGCGAGATGCTGCAAGATACGCCACCGAGGAACCGAAGCAAGCGCCTTGAGCACCGCTACGGGTAGTTCGGGATTTGAGTTGGTGTCAAAATGCAATGTCTTGCCGTGCATCTTCGCACATCTTTCTGGATTGACCGTAGCGCTATAAAAGCGCATAGCGCGGTTGACAATTTGGCTTTGACACAGCAATATACCAATCGATTTAACAAAGTATATGTCAGTAGTCTGTTTTTTGTCAATGGCGGCTCATATGCGCGCTGTTATGCGCCTGGAGCAAGAAGAGTGCCCAGGAGCACAAAACATGTAGTTTGGATTATAAAAATGAAACAGCACCGATTGTCGCACGCTATGGCAAGCATTGTCCCTGGGCTAGGCAACGTAGCCTCCCTCAACCGAAAGGAGAATCGTCTGCCGTGAGTGAAACACACGCGTACCCGCGACCACAGCTTGTCCGGGGGAATTGGACATCGTTAAATGGAATGTGGGATTTTGCCCTGGATCATGATGCCCGCTGGTCGCAGCCCGAACACGTTCAATGGAACGCCAAAATCAACGTTCCTTTTTCACCTGAAACCGAGGCCAGCGGCGTCGGCAACACCGGTTTTTACCAAGCCTGCTGGTACCGCTGTACCTTTAACGCACCCGAACTGCCTAATGGCGAGCGCCTTGTTTTGCACTTTGGCGCGGTAGACTACAGTGCAACCGTGTGGGCCAACGGCAAGCTTGTGGCGCAGCATGAGGGTGGCTACACGCCATTTAGTGCCGATCTTACCGAAGCACTCGTGGAGGGCGAGCCACAAACGATTGTGGTGCGCGCGCTCGATGATCCGCAGGATTTAGCCAAGCCGCGCGGCAAGCAAGATTGGCTGTTGGAGCCGCATTCAATCTGGTATCCCCGAACCACCGGCATTTGGCAAACGGTCTGGATGGAGCGCGTGCCCGCAACCGCCATCGCCAGCCTCCAGTGGACGCCCAACCTAGCACGGTGGGAATTGGGGCTGGAAGCGCGACTGGATGGCCAACGCCGCGACGATTTGCGCTTACGCGTCAAGTTGTATGTCGGCAACATCATCCTGGCTGACGACACATATAAAGTGGTGGCAGGCGAGGTCAGCCGACGGATTGCGCTCTCCGATCCGGGCATCGACGATTATCGCAACGAGTTATTGTGGAGCCCGATGCAGCCAACCCTGATTCGCGCCCACATGCAGCTGTGGGGCCGGCGCGGCGAGCTGGTGGACGAGGTCCATAGCTACACCGCCTTGCGGCAAGTCGCGCTCCAGGGCGACCGCTTTGTGCTTAATGGTCGGCCATACAGGTTGCGCATGGTGCTGGATCAGGGCTACTGGCCCGGAACCGGCATCACCGCGCCGAATGACGAGGCATTGCAACGCGATGTTGAGCTAGCCAAAGCGATGGGCTTCAATGGTGTGCGTAAGCACCAGAAGATCGAAGATCCGCGCTACCTGTATTGGGCCGATACGCTTGGGCTCCTGGTCTGGGAAGAAATGCCGAGCGCCTACCGTTTCACCAAAAAAGCGGTCGAACGGCTGGCCCGCGAATGGACGGAAGCAATCGAACGCGATTACAGCCATCCGTGCATCGTGTCCTGGGTGCCCTTCAATGAGTCGTGGGGCATTCCCGACCTGCCGGAAATTCCCGAGCAGCGGCACTACGTCCAGGCATTGTATCATCTCACGCGAACGTTGGACTCCACGCGGCCGGTGATCGGCAACGACGGCTGGGAAAGCGTGGCTACCGATATCATAGGCATCCACGACTATGCGGACGACCCTGGGGAGATCGCCGAGCGCTACCACTCGGATGAGGTGGTGGGCCGGTTGTTTACCCGTGAGCGACCAGGCGGCCGCCTGCTAACCATTGAAGGACACCCGCATACCGGACAGCCAATTATGCTGACCGAGTTTGGAGGTATAGCCTTTTCCGGAGACCAGGATGCAACGTGGGGGTATAGCCGCAGCGAAAGTTCGGACGCATTCGCCGGCCAGTATCGCTCTTTGCTCGAGGTGGTACGTGAGCCGACGCTGTTTGCGGGCTTTTGTTACACCCAGTTTGCCGACACCTATCAGGAAAGCAACGGCCTGCTCTATGCCGACCGTAGGCCCAAGTTCCCGCTGGAAGATATGGCAGCTGCGACCCGTGGGCCAAAAACGCCCCACGAACAGCAGATTGAACGAGAGTGGCGGGAGCGACTGCTGCGGTTCCAGCGCGAGCATCAGGTACCGCTCGAAGATCCTGCGGCGGAAATAACCGAAGAAGTGCCCGAATAACCAGTACCGCCCGATGCGTTGGAGCTAGTGGGGGAGCAATGCCGTGAGGTTGCTCCCCCGCTCTTTTTTGATCTTGAGTTTCACTTAACCGCAAGGCATATACGTCGGTTGTGGGTGGTGCAGCAGCGCGGCCCGGCTGCCTAATCCGGCTCCGCGCCTTTATCTGCGTCTGCCATTTTGTCCTTGAGCAGTGCTAACTTTTTGTGCTTATCCAACATTGCTAGCACGCTTCTTGCTACATGACAGATTCATTGCTTACTCTCCATACAATGAAGTAGTATATTGCACCGCCCCCACTGGAGGGGGCGTATCGAGCAATACGCGTTGGACAGCAACGGCCGAGCGCCTGGTTCTCGACGAACCCATTGCCGCATACTGCGCTCAGTGGCAGCACTGGGCACCGGACGTAGCACAATGTCGCTCTTTGCCTGAGCCAGGCAACGGGATGTGATGCTTGCGGAGCATCAAAAGTGACAGCGATGATAACCGGGCAGGCAAGGCAACTGGCACTCGACACGAAAGGATGAAGAGGTAGAATCATGTTCGATTACTTGATCGTGGGGGCGGGTTTTGCGGGCAGTGTCCTCGCTGAGCGTTTGGCAGCCGGAGCGGACAAAAAGGTCTTATTGATCGATGTGCGCAACCATATCGGCGGCAACGCTTATGATCATTATAACGCGGACGGCATCCTGATCCACAAATACGGGCCGCATATCTTTCATACGAACTCCCAGGAAGTGTTTGAGTATTTGTCGCGCTTCACCGACTGGCGCCCGTACCAACACCGCGTCAAAGCTTCCGTGGACGGTCAACTCGTACCCATGCCGATCAACCTCGACACGATTAATCAGCTGTATGGCCTCAATCTTACCGCCTTTCAACTGGATGAGTTCTTTGCCTCCGTCGCCGAACCACGCGATCAGATCAGCACATCAGAAGATGTGGTTGTCAGCAAAGTCGGCCGTGAGCTGTATGAGAAATTTTTCCGTGGATACACGCGCAAACAGTGGGGGCTTGATCCATCGGAGCTGGACGCCGCGGTAACGGCCCGGGTGCCAACGCGTACCAACCGTGATGACCGCTACTTCACCGACACGTATCAGGCGATGCCGCTCCACGGCTATACCCGCATGTTTGAGGAGATGCTCGATCATCCCAACATCAAGATCATGCTGAATACCGATTATCGTGAGATTGAAGGCGTGATTCCGTATCGCGAGATGATCTATACCGGGCCGGTTGATGCATTCTTTGATTACCGTTATGGCAAGCTGCCGTATCGTTCGTTGGAATTCAAGCACGAGACACACAACGTGCCGATTTATCAGGCCGCGCCCGTTATCAACTACCCGAACGACTATGCTTATACCCGGATCACCGAGTTCAAGTATCTGACCGGCCAGGAACATACCAAAACCAGCATTGTGTACGAATTTCCCCGTGCCGAAGGCGATCCGTACTATCCCGTGCCACGACCGGAAAATGCCGAGGTGTACGCCCAGTACAAGGCATTAGCCGATGACACGCCGGAGGTCCACTTTGTTGGCCGGTTGGCGACCTATAAATACTACAACATGGACCAGGTGGTTGCCCAAGCCCTAACGGTGTATCGCAAAATCATGGGCACGAAGCGCACCGAGGCGGCAACGCTTCCGCGCTTGAGCCGAACAACGATGCCAGCCACGGTACCCGTGGTGAGCAATGGCACCAGCAAGGGCAACGGAAAGGCCAAGTAAGGCCTCATCCACTGTCGCAAAAGTGCTACGGCCAGGCTTAATGCACAACACAATGCAAAGTATAAGCTCCGGCTGCGTGTTCCACTGGACACGCAGCCGGTACTTATTTTCAGTCGTTACAGCCGAGAGCTGTCACTTTCTGTCTATCACCTCGAATGCTGAAGGCGGACGGACAAGTGGTCTTCGCATCGGCAATGCCGCAAGTCGCAGCCAAACGAACGCCCTCAATGATACACGCAATGCTTTTGCTACATCGTCTAAGCAAGCACATCGTCCAAACCGCGGCGGCTTAGCCGCGCCCCGTCACACATCTGCTCCGGTAAACGCAAGCGCGACCAAGTGCCTCCTGGCCCCCCTTGGTCAAGCGGCGGACTCAACAAGCAGAACGTGCGGTTGAACGATCTGACCAAGCAGGAAAACTCAACAAGGCAATGGTTACGCACGCGGCAAGGAGAGGCAAAAAAAGTTAGCCTCGTTTTCAATGCGCTCGATGCCGGTTTCGGGAACGACATCAACGCGCGCTTGGAGCAATGCGCGATCGACAGCAGAGCTAATGCTTGTCTTTTTTGCCGCCGGATGCATCCTCGGTTAATCAAACCCGCACGTATTTTTGTTTCCTGTGACATCATGACATAATGTTACATATGCCACGGTTTCGTTATGTCATATTGGACAAAGAATCTTGCGCCAATTGAACCTAAAATTGGATCAAGAGCCCTCATTGGTCCCCAATAATTTGCTACATTCTGTTGCTTACACTATTGCTTGCAGACGAAAGTATGAAATGAGCAAATGCTGGCATAATAAGTGCTGATAGATAAACGTGTGCTGCAATGTCTCCCGAAAGTGGTGCATCTTGCCAAGAAAATTGATGCATCCATCCCCCGCGCGGTGGCGTACGTTGCAGTGGAACAGTTAATGCGCAACGTCAGCGCAAACTAAAGGAGAGGTTCACATGGATGCCGAGAACACACAGTCGCGGTCGGGTGTCTCACGTCGGAACGTCCTGAAGACGATTGGTATTGGTGGGGGTGCCGCTGCATTAACCTTTGGCATGTCCGAGGCGGTGAACGCCCAGACGGCCGGCGATGATCCTCAGACGATTCTGAACCTGGCCTCGACCGCCGAAGCGTTGGCCGTGACCGCGTTTCACTCCGTCATTACCCTCAGCACCTTCTACGGTCGCCTCCAGCCGGTCTACCAAAACTACCTGAAGTCCGCCCTGACGCAGGAGATGGCACACTACAACTTTTTGGTCGCGGCCGGGGCGAGGCCGCTGGCCAATCAGTTCTTCTTCCCCAACGGTATCCTTGAGAACTTAAACCTCTACGTGTTCGTTACCGACGTGCTTGAAGGCGTGTTCATCGGCGCCTACCTGGCGTCAGTACGGCGCTTCGCCGAGCTGAATCGGCCAGACTTGGCATGGACGTCCGCTTCGGTGATGGGCATCGAGGCCGAGCACAAAGCGTTGAACCGCGCCATGGGCATTTCCGAAGCAGGGAACGCCGCAGGCAACAACCAAGGCATAACCAATTCCCCCACTCGCGAGCCCTTCGAGCCTGCCACGCTGTTCCAGGTGTCACAGGCCGTCCCGACGCTTGGTCCGGTGCTTACCGGTGGTGTGGCACCAGCTTCGGCGGGTCAGCTAGTTGCGGGCGTTAACTTCGGGCTCGGTCCGGTACGGATGCCGACCCCGCAACAGGTCAACGCGGTTGGCAATCCGCTGACGCCGGTACCTGCGCCGCTGCAAGCCTTCAACCGGAGCTAGCAAACACTCGCGTTTACGTGCTGGAGATCAGACCATCGGATAGGAGTGCAACACGCCGTAGGGAGTATTACCCTACGGCGTGTTGCTCTTTTCGAGACGAACGTTCCCTGATAGCATCAGTTTGAGCGCTTGGCCATCATGCTGAGCTAACCGATGAGTGTGTAGCTGTTATCTTATGGAGGAAGGATTTCGAACATGTATCGAATGCGCGTGCTGATCGTAACTGTACTGCTCGGAAGCGGCTTACTGAGCTTCCAATCCGCGCAGGCGCAAAGCGCCCGGCTCTGTTTCAACGTGCCCGGCATTACCAACTGTATTGAGGGGCGCTTTCGTGAGTATTGGGAGCAGAATGGTGGGCTCCCAGTCTTTGGGTATCCCATCACTGGAGCAACCAATGAGCGAACGGCCGAGGGTACGTTCCTCACCCAATACTTCGAGCGCAATCGCTTTGAATTGCATCCCGAAAAAGCGCGGCCGTATGACGTGTTGTTGGGACGACTCGGCGACGACCGCTTGAAACAACAACGTCGCAACTGGCAAGACTTCGGCGCAGCTAAGCGCGAGAGTGGATGCTTGTTTTTCCGCGAAACAGGACACAACATCTGCGATTTGGAAACAGGCGTAGGATTCAAGACCTATTGGTCCGGTCACGGCTTGCAAGATCCAAAGCTCGATGCGTTCCAACGCTCGCTCGCGCTCTTCGGTTTACCGTTGTCGGAGCTAACGGTGGAAACAAACGCGTCCGGGGACACCGTTATCACGCAGTGGTTTGAGCGTGCGCGCTTCGAGTATCACCTGAATAATCCGCGCCAGTCGCGTGTGCTCCTCGGTTTGTTAGGCAATGAGACGCGAACTCCACCGCCCCCAGGAGCTCCATTACCAACGCCCGCACCGGATCCGTTTCCAGAGTGCAACGGCATAGCCGCGCCGAGCAACGCTATCGCCGCTCCAGATTGCGTTGAATTTGGTGAAATTGTTTCAGTCGCCGTGTTTGGCTTTGAGCCAAACCAAGAGATCAGTTTCAGCGTGACGAATCAGTCGGGAGCGACAGTTGGCAGGAGCCAGACGACACGGGTAGGCGTGAATGGGTTCGCAACCATTGACATCGATACGAAAGGTTTTCTAGGTGCTGAGCTGCGGCCTGGCGATTACAACTTCCAAGCGCAGGACACCCAGGGCCGGAACCAAACAGCGCGTGCCTCCTTCCGCGTCATCCCGTAACCTCATCTAAGGTAGAGGTGGGTGAGCCAGCACGTTCACAGCTAGGCTCACCCACTCTCTTGACCAACGCCACGCTTCCCCACCAGCTGGCACCATTACATACTCGTGCAGGTGGTCGTTGCCTTCCACGGAGAACGCCCCCGGCCGGGTAGCAGTCAAGGCGTTGGCTGGGAAAAACGAGGCCGTTCGCGTGCCGCCGTTCGTCAGCGTATTCTAAACCTCGCTCTCTCTTTAGCCAAACGCGCTCGGCCAAGGGTGGCCGAGCGTGTTTGGTTCTTGTTTGTTTATGCGCCCGATTAGGCGTTGCCGCTCACACCGTTACGCGTTCCACTCGAGGAAAGCGCCGTCTACCGACAATAACCGTTGGCGAGGATTACATGCATGTGGTCAGCTTCGTCATCGGCCAACCGACTGATGTTAAGCGAAAAAGCGGTGTTGAGCAACATGGCCGGACGATACATGAACTGCTGTTCCATCACGGAACAGCAGCTTTGATCCTTACTCACCGATGTCTGGCAAGCGACAAGCCCAGCCGAACGAGGTATGTGCAACCGAGAACTCGGAAGCTGGTGCCGTGTTCGAGCTGCCATCGCCGATCCACTGCTTGCGTACGGGGGCCTTCTTAGCTGGACCATCCGCAGCCGGCCGTTGGATGCGCAGAATATCGACTCCGCGCGCCAGGTCCACCGTGTAAAGAATTTGGCCAGTCGAATCTGTCGGCGCCCAGTAGGCAGCCCAGGTCTCGGTGACCGGCATCACGAAATACCCGACCTGCTTGATATCGGCCGGATTGCGCACGTCGAGAATACGCGTGCCTTGCTCATACCAACCTTGCGCAACCAAGCCGCGGTCCTCGTCAAACCAATGGGCCGAGCACAACACGGTTGCCGGTGATTTACCCTCAAGACGCGTTAGCTCATCCAGCTCGGTCGCCCATGAGTCAAGGTTTGTCAATACGGCCGGCGTTGTCGCCGTCAAATCACCGTTAATCTTCCATGTTTGGAACGAGCCCGCGTCCTGGCAGGTAGGCCGCTCGTAGTCCTCCTCGGTGATCAGCACCACATCGGAGGGAATCCGCTTGCCGGTTGGCGTGATCTTGTCGAGCCGCATGGAGTTGTGGTGAATAAAATCGTTAAGCGGTCCCGTAGTCGCCGACGCGTCCGTCATACCCACCAGCACCGGGTTGCGCGGATCGGCAATGTTATAGGCAGCCGTACCGGCGGCACCGACGATCCAGGCGATGCCCTGTGAGTCGATTTGGACATCATGTGTGGCCCAATCGGTAATCGGCGGCTTGAATTCCCCGGCGATCACCGGAGCGTCTGGATTACGCAGGTCGAGGATGCCAATTCCACGACGCGAGCCAGCCAGGTACGCGAAGTCGCAGCCATTGAGGCAGGTAACGGTATGGCTTGGCAACCCACTGGTGGCAATCGTCGACGTGCCGATCGGGAACACAGTACGCAAACGTGGCGCTGCGGGGTTGCTGATGTCGAACACATACAAAACCGCTGCACTTTCCGACTTGTCGTTGGCGATCAGCAGCAAGTTGCCGCCGAGCGACACGTCTTCATTCTCGAAATGCGGCAGCGGGATAAAGCTCGTCAGCAGCGGCAGGGCAGGATTCGAAATATCAAAGGTGGACAAGCCTTCCACGCCGGTAACAAACATGTAGTTGCCCCGGAAATTGGCGCTGATCGCGCCGACAACCGGAACTGTTCCCAGCAGGTCGATGTTATCTGAAACCAGCGGAACATCGCCGTCCACCACCGTGATCCCGCCTACGATCACGTCTGCTTTTGCCGGTAGGCTGATCGCCAGGGTCAGAACGAGCGCGCACAGAACGCCACCAATCCGCCGAAGTAATGTAGGTGTAGACAACATCCGCGTCTCCTATAACAACTAGCAAGGCTGCGATGTTGGCAAGGTTATAGTGCCACCATTAGAAGTGGTGCAAATATAGCACACCACTAGACATGGTGTCAATCCCTGATCGCGTCCTCTTTACCTATTTTTTAGTCGGCGAGGTAGTTATGGGTGCGTAAGCAGGCAGGATATTTGTGGAGTGGGATACGATGCGCAGTGGGCAAATGAGGAGGTATCCAAAATCGCGACGAGTAACTGCTTATGGTAGTTGTGGGTAGTAAAATCGATGCTTCACAACCAGCGCTTCCATTCACGCGCCTGCTGTTTCGCAGCAAACAGGTCGTTTCGGACCCGCTTTGTATCGCTTACACCAACCCAGCAATGGCAGCTTGGGGATGAGGCGCCACCATTGCCAGTGGTGTTGTCAGCTACTATAGCAGACGGTCATAACGGATGTCAACTACAAATCTTGGGGTGTTCGCCCAAAGCGATAGTGTTTCACAAATGAACACGATGGGAGGGGCCTAGGATGCACGTAAGGAGACTAAGGTTGGGTGACCGAGAACTGGCGAGGGCAACAAAAACGCTGCTTCCGCCATAAGGGGAAGCAGCGCAGAGCGACGTTCAGTAAAGCGGTTAAGGATTTACTCGCACAACGGCGTTGCTGACCGCCTTGTACTCCTGTGGCGCGTTCAACGACCCACTCACTTTAACGGTCCATGTACCGGCCTCTGGCTCGTTGAGGTGTACGCTTTCGTTTGCGAACGTGGTAGCGGCCTGAATGTTCTCCGATTGAGCTGCCAGGTTGCCGTGGGGATCATACAGGTAAAGATTGAGATCGCTGGCCGCCAGGTTCCAGTCAACGGAGATATCGAGCGAGACGGTTCCGGCTGCTACGGTGAGTTGCCGTATATCGCTCGCGGTTTTGCCCGGCAGACTTACACCAACCGTGCCCGTCCAATTCGAGGTCTGATCGTACACTTGGCTGCTCTTGCCCGTGCGCGGATCACGATAACTGCGGATATTCTTGATTTGCAGGGCTTGGTCAACGGCAGCCTTGACGTTGAGGTAGCCCGCGCCCGCCGCATACTGCTGATAGTTCGGCATCGGCGTAGCCGTGTTAACCAAGACGCGCTTGATCACGTCCGGCGTCAAACCCGGATTTGCCTGGACCATCAAGGCAATTGCACCGGCGACGTGTGGCGCGGCCATGCTGGTACCGCTCGCCGTGGTGTATGATAACACATGTTCAGGTGGAATAAAGGCTGCGTCGGTAGCCGTGGTGGTAGCGTTTGTGGCAGCGCCGGTACTGGCACGATCCGAAACGATCAGGTAGCCGGGCGCGGTTAAGGTTGGATGATACAAGCTGTCGCCTGGTATGCCGCGCGAAGAGAAACCGGCTACCGCCAGCCGAGTTTTGCTTGGCACATCAATGCCGCTGGTATCACCGCCCGCAGCCACGCTAATCACCCAGGGCGCGACGCTGTACGAGTTCATGGTGTTCGGACTTGGCCCGGAGTTGCCAGCCGCAAAGACCACTGCAATGCCGGCGTCGTGGACCAGTTTGGTCGCCACGTTAACCGGATCATCGGGATCGAAGCCGTTCGGTAGATCCGGTCCCCAGCTACAATTCACAACACGAATATTGTGCTCGGCTTGATGTTCCAGGATCCAATCAAAGCCGGCCAAGGCAGTCATGATGGCAATGCCTTCACCGGCGCCCAAACCAATCAAATCCGCTTCGGGCGCCACACCCTGGTAATAACCGCCACTGGCATCGCCTGATGCGCCAATGATGCCGGCAACATGAGTTCCATGCCCGCCGGTGGTATCAGAGTTTGGCACGCCCGCAAGGTAGTACTCCGGCAATGGCAGGGTATTGAGATTTTGACCGGTGAAATATTGGAGGCCCGCGATCTTAACATTTTCAACAGTGGTGTCGCCTAATGTAAGGTCGGCGTGTGTTGCATCTACACCCGTATCAAGCACCGCAACGCCAACCCCGTCGCCTTTGAAGCCGTAATCCTGCCAAACGTCCGGCGCGCCAATCAGCGGTACACTTTCCCGCAGAAAATACGCCAGAGGCCGGTTGGCATAGATCGAGCGGACTCCAGTCAATTGCTTAACCAGCTCAAGCTGGACGGGTGTGGCTAGTGCGCCAACACTGGGCAGGTGCCGTAGGGGTGCGATAGCAGCGCCGGTTCCGGTCAATGCTTGCAGGTCAGCGGCGCTCGGCTGTTGCTCAAAGGTAACGATCACCGATAGTTGCTGCGTCGGCAGGGCTGAAGCAAGTTGCTTTTGCAGAACAGGATCAACCACAACCGAGGCGGCAATGGTACGTGCCGGCAAAAGTGCGCCACCAAGCACCAGCAGTGCCAAAACAAACAATTTACCTATGAGGTGGAGGCGTCGCATCGGGCACATCCTTGCATTTGATTGCACGAATTATACGCACCACTTTCATGGTGTCAACAATATTAAAGCAATAACTAAGCCAAGACAGGACCTATGGGTACCCCCGCGGGGATAGGTTAAGCGTCGGGAACGCTGTAGCAGAAGCAGGCAACAGAGCGCTCCCACGCCGCGCTGCATCCGCACCACGACCAAGAGCGCCCCCAAATCATGCAGATCAGCTAGCTATGAAGGTTGCTCGGAAACTTCGCCGATGCCAAGCCGCATCAACGCTTCTTCGAACGTATCACCACGGGCCCACATGGTTTCGAAAGCCAGCTTCATCATTTCGGCCAACTGTTTCTGCTCAACCACCATAATGGTAAGTTCGGTTCGCCCGGCAATCGGGTCCTCCATCGCAAACATCACGATCTCTTCGTCCACAATCACCAGCTTGAGAGGTAGGCGCTCGACAAAACGCGCATCTTCACCGCTACGCACAAACAGCTCGACTGCCCGGCGCGTTTCTTCGTTCGTTAACACGCTATACTCGTAGACCGAGCGGGCAACAATTTGCCGCTTAAGCGTTGAGATCACCTCTTCTTTGTTTTGATCTTCCTGCGGCGGCATGGCATACGGCGGTTTGGTAAAGATCAAGATTTCTTTCTTGCAATGCTCCTGAATCTCGGCAAACCGGGCATTGATCGCTTGCCGCCCGCGCAGCACCTCGATGTACTCCAGTGGGCTGCTGACTTCTTGGCCGGCCTTGTATTGCCGACCGAGAGCAGTGGTCAAGCTGGTGGTAACGGCTTGCAGCTCGTTGAGTCGTTTTTGCTCGCGCTCAAGCAGTCCAGCGAGTGCGTTGGATGGCGCAACGGCAGCATATTTTGTTCCGTTCCGGCCTGGGCGGCTAATGGCCATACCCCGCTCAACCAGGCTGGCTAAAATATCATAGATGCGCTGACGAGGCACGCCCGACACCTCCGCCACTTCGGTAGCGGATGAGCTATCTCGGCCAACCAGCGCAACATACGCTTTGGCTTCGTAGATATTCAAGCCTAATTGGGTCAATTGTCCAATGGAATTGTCGCTATGCATCGATTCAGGTCGGGTCATATATGCTCACCGGTTGGGGGCGTATAAGGAGTTAAGCACATCATACAAGCCTCATAATACATGATCAACGCCGTATATGTCGATTGAGTTACGTTTGCGAACCAACTAATACGGATAGGCCCGCATGCAATCCACGCGGGCATGACACACAAACGGTGCTCCATCAGCGAGCCGCAGGACGCCGCTCGACTGGTTCCGGCCCGCCCTGATCGACGACCTTGCCGTTTCCGTCAGCAGTTGCGCCCCCTACCGGAGCTTGCGCCGCGTCGTGCAGCACTTCACGCATCACAAAAGCGCGCACCAAGTCGTCGGCGCCACCGACTTGCAGCACGGCCCGGCTATTTGAAGCTAAGGCTCGGGCCACTTCAAACTGGGCCAGCTGCAGTTCACGCTGGGCTGCAAGCGGATTCTTGCGCAGGCCTTCCTCAACCCGCAGCAAACGCACAGCCTCGGCCTCGGCATCAAGCTCGGCAATGCGCCGCCGCGCCTCCGCCTGCTGTACCTGCACTTGCAGCTCCTCGCGTTCCCGCTCGACCCGCGCCACGACCTGCTGCCGAGCTAAGGCTTCCTGGTCGGCCTGACGCCGTTGGGCCAGCGCTTGCTTCTCCGCTTGCTCCGCGCGCTGCAGCACCGCCAGCTGCCGGGCCTCTTGTGATTGCAGAAAATCCGCGGGCGGCCGTGCGTCGGTGATGTTGATTTTGGTAATGGTAACACCATACTGCTCAACATCGGCGCTCAACGACTCGCGCAGGCCGGCGGTTTCCTGCCGGGCAAGGTCGTTGACCTGATCCGAGGTCACCAGGCGCACCATCGAGCGCAGCGCGTCTTGACACGCCGCTTGAAACACCTGGTCAAAGCCGGTCGCCGAGATGCCGTACACGAACCGGTACGGATCGGTCACCATAAAGGTAATCGAGGTGTCAACTGCTGCCCGCACATTGTCTTTGGTTGGCGCTTCCTTCACCGGCGCGTCATACGGAACCTCGCGGCGGGTAACAAGATGCGAGACCACCACCCATGGCGGCACAAAATGCAGGCCAGCGCCAACGGTACCGATATGCTTGCCGCCGCGGGCCAGCAGAGCGTTCACACCTTCCGGCACCTGAATATACAGCGCGCGCAGCAGACCGAACAAGATAAACAACACGCCAAAAAAGGCCGCCAAGCTTGCCAGGCCAGCGTTTCCAGCCGTGCCGCCAACAAAAACCCCGCCGCCGACAATGAATAGGCCAAAAATAATCAGGCCCCAGCGAATACGATTTTGCCGCTTCGGCACAACCACGATCGGCGTACGCCCCGCCTCATCCTTCCGTCCAAAAATCTCACTCGCTTCTTCCAGCGCCGCTTTGACCTGGGCCAGCTGTGAAATACCCTGCGCAACCTGATTGGAATACGCTGCGTTCGCCATACGGCAATGCCTCCTACAAATAAAACTGATATGAAACGTGGTGCGGCTATGTTCCTGCTGATGTATACGAGGAATGGGAGCGTAGGTTTCATCTCAGTATATACCTGGGTGCAAGCGCTATGGCGAAACGGGTCCAGCACTGCGGCCGACCACGGCGAACAGCGGATCACCCGACCGGCGACGAGAACTGCGATCCAAAAATTGGATATCGGTCCAATTCCCAGCATCGCGAAAGTAGCGCTGCACCAGCTGGCCATGGCCGTGGTCATCCAGCGCCTGCCAAACGGCTACCGCTTTGGTGGGAAAACAGCGATTCGAGAACGAGACGACCAACGGCGCGGCCGGGCGAAGCACACGGCCGATTTCACGAAACGCTGCGACCGGCTGTGTCAGATACTGCACCGAAACGCAGATCCCGGCACCGTCGAATTCGCCGTCACCAAATGGCAGACTGGGCGTGCGATTAAGGTTCAAAACAATGCGCTCATGCAAGCGCTCGTTCGCCGCCAACTCCACTGCATTCATGCCGACACCCACCACACGCCGATACGTCACTTCCCGCGGTAGATGGCTAACCCAGCTGCTCATAAGGTCAAGAATAGCGCCATCCGGTGGAAAGAACTCGCGGTAAAGCTGGGTGACCGCGGCGATCGCCCCTTCGTCGATATGTGTTACCAGCCGCGGCTGCTCATAAAAACGCTCGTCCTGCGCCTCGTCGTAGCGCTGAAAATAGTTTGTCGGCAGATCTCCCATTATCACCTCCCAACGTCCCTACGACTCAGTGTACCAACAACCACGTGCGCAGGGGTGAAATCAGCAACCTGGCAGTTCGCCGCGGGCGCGCAACCGTAGGCCCAACGTGCGACATACCCATACCGACCGTGAGCGATTGATGTTCCAGACGAGGTATGGGTAATTTCGGCGCATCATAACACCGACCCCTACACCGAATTGTGTAAGGGTCGGTAACTAACGCCAACAGCACGTGGTTTCACACATCGTTGGAAACGCCGGAGTGCGGCTGGATCGGACGAACGGTGGCCCGTCCGGCTTTGGGAGCCAGCTCACTGGCGGCAGCGCCGATGATCGCGGTGTAGGTGGGATAGGCCAGCTCGATCGCGGCCAACGTCGAAGCCTTCACCCCCGCCGCCATGGCCGTGGCAACCGCCTGGATCACCTCAACCGCGTTTTCGCCCGCGGCATGCGCGCCCACCACCAGATCTGTTTTGCGGTCCACGATCAGCTTCAAAAATCCGGCCGTACGGTTGTCGATGATCGCCCGGTCGAGGTCGGCATACTGGGCTACCGCAACCGCCACATCGGTATATTGTTTGCGCGCCTCATCCTCGATCAAGCCTACGCCAGCGTGATCAGGATCCGTAAAGCCGCCATTCGGCAGCAGCTCGTGCTTGAACGGCAAGCGTGGGCCGTGCACCGCATTCTCGGCTGCGACATAGGCCTCGAAATGCGCACCCTGCACCAACATGCCCTGTCCGTTGGCATCGCCGGCAACAAAAATATGCGGCACATTGGTTTGCAAATACTCGTTTACGGTGACGAAGCCGCGCTTCGTCTCAACGCCAATCTTGTCCAGCCCGATCTCCTCGATATTCGCGGGCCACCCCGCGCACAAAATCACCGCGTCACAGTCAACCGTTTGTTGCTGGTCGTCCTTGGTGTAACGCAAAGTCCGCACACCGTCACGCAGCTCGATCTGGTCCACGCCCTTGATGCCCGTGTCGATCCGCACGCCTTGCATGCGAAAGCTATCGGCCAAGACGCGGCCAACATCGGGATCTGCACCGGGCAACACGCCGGGCGCGATCTCCAGCAGCGTCACGTCCACGCCGAAAGCATTCATGCAAGTAACAAGTTGCACGCCGGTATAGCCGCTGCCTACGATCACCACCGAGCGCGGCAGGGCTTCAAGCTGCAAGATTTGCTCGGGGTACATCGCGTGCTCTGCCCCGGGAAACGGCAGCCGGCGTGACTTCCCGCCGATACACACGATCATATTATTGGCAGAAAGTGTCCGGCCGCTTTCGGACAAATGAATCTCGTTCGGGGAACGAAAGGTGGCCGTGCCTTCAAAGAACACATCGGCGCCCGCCTCACGCATCCGCTGCGACACCTGCTTATTGGTATGCACATCCTCGATCACCTGGCGCACGCGGGCTAGTGTGCGCTGCCAGACCAAGCCTGGAGCGCCGACCTCGATCCCGTACTCATCGGCACCGCGAATATCACGCAAGGTCCGCGCTGTTTTGGCCAGAACGCGCGTCGGAACACATCCGGTATTGGTACAGGTACCGCCGGTCCGATTTCGTTCAACCACTGCCACGCGCGCACCCAGCTCCGCCGCGTGCAGCGCCGCCATTGATCCGGCTGGACCTGCGCCGATCACCAAAACATCGTAGGCATTGCTCATGCATCGACCTCATCCAGTGCATCTACCAACTTGATGGGCTACCAACAACCTGTCATGACCATTGGAGCCATGGTATACGGGAGCGCATACGCTCGGTCGCCGTTCATGGACAGCAACATCGGTGCCCACGTCGGCAAGGTTGATCGGATCGGGCAATGCACTCAGAGGCACCGCTCTCGTTGGCGCATATCAGGATTGTGTAGCTCGGATGGTCCTGCGCATTCAGGACCAATGCGTGTGCATTACGTTGGGTTGAAGGGCTATATTCAGGAGGCGGAGCCGTTATAATCACCGTGTTCGATGCTGGCATCGCAATCGAGCTGCACGCCCCAGCCCTGGGTTATACACCATTCCAACTGTTTCTGTATTCGGCTGCGTGGATGCCCTGATACCGATCAGCATGTCAATCTCCCCTTGAAAGGTAGCTTCGTGAAACGCTTCGTCCTCGCTTGTGTTTTGTTGATCGTAGCACTGCTGCCGCTCCTCGGCCAACGCGCCGAAGCGCAGTCCGCTCCCCGCGACTCCGTTTTTGGCCTCAACAGCCACATTGCCTCGCGCTACCCGGTCTTCGATTCGCTGGAGCAGCCCGCGGCGCTGGTCAACAACTTATCGGCCGGCTGGGTTCGCGAAGAAGTGCAGTGGCATCGGATCGAGGAACAGCCAGGCCAGTTCGACTGGACCTGGTACGACAAAGTATTTGACGCTCACAGACGTAATGGTGTCAACATCATCGGCCTGCTTAATCCCGCGGTCGGCTGGGCCACGTCCGAGCCCGGGGATGCACCGAACGGCGTTTCGTTCTTTCCGCCCGATCCAAACCTGTTTGCCACCTTCGCCAAAGCGGCGGCAACACGGTATAAAGGCCGTGTGCAAGCCTGGGAAATCTGGAACGAGCCCGAAAACGCGTTGTACTGGAAGCCCGCCCCGAATCCGGCCGCCTACGCACAGCTCCTCAGCAAAGCCTCCGCGGCCATTAAATCCGTCGATCCGGGAGTGACGGTGCTGAGCGGCGGCGTCGTGCCGTTTGACCCATCGTTTTTGAATGCCGTTGCCGCGCATGGCGCCTGGAACGCCTTTGATGCGCTTTCGATCCATCCGTATGTTGATCCGTTCACGCCTGAAACGGCGCAGATTGACGTGGTCGGCGTCCAAAATGTACAAACCTTGGCAGCGCGGTACGGCCGTAAGCCAATCTGGGTGACCGAGTTCGGCTGGACAACCGGGCCCTGCGAGCGCGATCCTGAAGGCCGAACTGATGACGAAGAGCAGGCGAACTATCTGGTCCGCGCCGCGGCCATGCTGCGGGGCGCAGGTGCTGAGCGCGTGCTGTGGTACAACTTCAAAGACCACGCGCAGCCCTGCTACGGATTGGTCCGTGGCGGTGGCGGTCCAACCGACTACGCCCCGCTCAAGCCAGCGGCCCGGGCGCTCAAAGTGCTCAGCGAGCAGGTTGGAGGTGCTCAGCCACTCGGGCCACAGGATGTGATGCCGCGGCAAACAGTGCTCACGTTCGACGACGCTAACGGCTGGGGCGCACCGTTCCCCGTTGGCAAGCCCGCCATCTCTTCCAGCACCGCTCAGGTCCATGGCGGCACGGCGGCAGGACAGATCACCTACCAGTTCACCAGCGGTGACAACGATTATGTCGCCTTTCCCCGCAGCGCCAACACCGCTCTGCCAGCCAACACTTCCCGCATTGGGCTGTGGGTGTATGGCGATGGCTCGGGACATATGCTGCAGCTCCGCGTCGTTGACGAGCAGAACGAGGTGCTGCAGTATCGCCTTGGCTTTTTGGGTGCGCCAGGCTGGCAGTTTATGAGCGCATCGCTCACCGGCGAGGTGGAGCAGGGCAACCGGATCACCGGCGGTAACGGCCGGCTGGATGGCACGCTCCGGCTCAAGGAGCTGATCGTCGACGACGATCCAAACACTGCTGCCGGCTCCGGCACCTTTTATGTCGACGATCTGACGGCATTCCAAGGGGGTGAAGTGTATGCCCAGCGCTTCGGGCGCGGCGGCGAGGTGGTCGATGTGCTGTGGTCGCCCCTTGGCGCGAGCGTGCAGCTGGCTTCTGCTTCGGGCAGTGCCACCGTTACTGAGCGAGATGGCGGCAGCCGGGTTGTTAACGCTAACGGCGGCATTCTCAGCCTGAATGTAGGGCCCGCACCCATCTATGTGCGCTATGTGCCCGGCAGCGCTCCCGCGCCGGAGCAAAAACCGGCACCCGCCCCGGTTGGCGCACCGGCTGCCTTTGACGGCCGCTATGCGGACCCGTTGTTCCAACAGGTCTGGCAGCGGACGGATAAGCCGGTAGCAGAAAACCGCTTGACGGAGCCGCGCACATGGCTCTGGGGACCGCAGCCCAGCTCGGCTTCACATCGGGAGCCGTACAGCGACAGCCCCGGTGGTAGCCGGTTAGTACAATACTTCGACAAGAGCCGGATGGAGCTGAATAATCCGGCCAACGGCCGCGTCACCAACGGCTTACTGGTTGTGGAGATGATCACCGGCAAGCTTCAGATCGGCGATGCAGCGTTTGCCGACAGCTCACCGGCCGAGCAGTCCGTCGCCGGCGATCCGACCGAAGCTAATCCCAATGGTCCAACCTATGCTTCGTTTCGAAGCGTCGCCTTTCCGGTCAATCCGACCAAAGCGGCAAACCGCAACGGTCAGCAGGTAACGGGAGTGCTGCGGCGCGATGGCAGCGTCGCGGATGATGCCGCGCTGGCGAGCTACGATGTCCGGATTGCCAGCTACGACGATACGCTTGGCCACAACGTTCCACGCGTCTTCACCGCCTTTTTCGCCCAACGCGGGCTTGTGTACGAAGGCAGCTTCAAACAGGGCCAGGTTATTGACGCGATCTTTGCCGTGGGCCTGCCGATCAGCGAGCCGTACTGGGCCAAGGTCAAGGTCGGCGGCGTGGAAAAGGACGTGCTGATGCAAGCCTTTCAACGGCGAGTGCTGACCTACACCCCCAGCAATCCGGCCGGCTTCCAGGTTGAAATGGGCAATGTCGGCCAGCACTATCTACGCTGGCGCTACGGCCGTTAACGGCGGCCAATTGAAAAACAAACGGACGAACAGGCCTGGGCGAGTGCTCGGGCCTGTTTGTGCATGTCAGCTTGATGAAGCGGTCGGGGACGTGATCTCACAAAGGGATCGAGTATGTTGATCCCATCTTGGGAGCAAGCTATAATTGCCGCATGCGGATAATTGCGCGTCGAACATTACGAGAGTATTGGGTGCAGCATCCTGACGTAGAGCAAGCCTTACAAGCTTGGTTTCATGATGCACAAGCTGCTACATGGACGAGCCCGGCGGATATCCGACGCATGTATGCGACAGCAAGTATCTTGCCTAATAATCGCGTCGTGTTCAACATCCGCGGCAATCAGTACCGCTTAGTTGTCGCCATCAATTATGCATACGGCATTGTTTATATTCGATTTGTTGGTACCCACCAAGAGTATGACCGCGTTGATGCGACAACTATTTAGCGAGACGGAGCAATACATGGACATTCGCCCTATCAAGACCGAGGCTGATTACCAAGCAGCCTTAGCCGAAATCGAACAGCTCTTCGATGCAGAGCCAGGCACGCCACAAGGTGATAAGCTTGATGTTTTGACAACCCTGGTGGAACATTATGAACAACTTCATGACGCCATACCTTTTCCCGACCCGATTGAAGCGATCATGTACCATATGGAAAGTCGTGGCTTAACGCGGCATGACTTAGAACCGTACATTGGCAGTCGAGCACGCGTCGCAGAAGTTCTCAATCGGAAACGTCCGCTTTCGATTGACATGATTCGACGAATACGCGCAGGGTTAGGAATTTCTGCTGATGTTTTGATTCAGCCCTACGAGGTTGTCCAAGCGGCGGCCTAAGCACTCCTCCCAGCAACGGTAGCTCGGGCACTTCACGGCACGAGTCGTTGCGGCGGACATTGGTGCTCTCATGCCGATGCGGCCAACATTGGTGCTGTTCTCATCCAGCTTCCGAGCGGTAGAAGAACATAGCCGATGTTATAGCGCGTCAGCTTGCTGAGGCAACCTGTTCATACACCGCGATGGTTTGGCGAGCAGTTGCTTCCCATGAAAACTGCCGGGCTCGGCGCAGCCCGCGCTCTCGGAGCTGGGCGCGCAGCTCTGGCTGCGTGATCACCGCGTGCAGCGCTGCACGCAGCGGCTCCGGCTCTGGCGCGACCAGCAGCGCGCCATCGCCCACCACTTCGGGCAAGGCAGCCGTGTTGGAGGCGATCACGGGCGTGCCGCAGGCCATAGCTTCGAGCGGCGGCAAGCCAAAGCCCTCGTAGCGCGATGGAAACACAAAGGCCAGCGCCCCGCTGAGCAGCGCCGGCAGATCGTCGTCGGCAACGTCCTGGAGAAACAGAACCCTCCCGCCAAGCTGCAGCTCCGCCACCAGCCGCCGTGGCTCGGTGTAGCGCCCATCCCACCGGCCGGCGATCACCAGCTGAGCCGACGTTTCCACAGGGGCAAACGCACGCAGTAATGCCGGCAAATTCTTGTGCGGTTTGTTGCTGCCCAGATACAACACGTACTCGCACGGCAGCCCATACCGAGCGCGTACCGCAGCTACCCGTTCCGGCGATTGCGGATGAAACCGCGCATCGGCTGCCAGCGGAATCACGGAGATCGAAGCGGACGGCAGCCGATACACCCGCTCCAGATCATGACGTGTGGCGTGCGAGGAGGTGATAATGTGGGCCGCACTCCGCAGCGACCATCGCAGCGTCAGTTCAAACAGCAGTCGAGCGCGCAGGGATGGGAGGGCACCAGGCACAACATGGCCAATAATATCCCAAACGGTGACGATCGGCCGGGGAATGCCCCGAAAAGGCCGGATATAGTACGGCGCGTGCCAAAGGTTGGGAGCCAATGTTCGGCTTAAGAGTGGCAGCTGCCATTGCTGCGCGAGGCTGAGCGCCGGAGCGCGCGTTGGGACACGCACAAAACGAGGGTCCTTAAACACAGGCAATGTCACGGGAGGATCGTCGGCGTGGCTTAGCACAGCGATGGTGTGGTTGTGCTCCAGCTGATGCAGCCCGCCGAGCAAGCCCAGGGTCGCCCGCGCGATGCCGGGAAAGTGGGCCGAGGTTGCGCGCGCGTCGAGCACAATCGAGAGCGAGCTCGTCATCCCCACAACCTCCGCCGGACCCGTTGGCGCAGCCGAAGCACACGCCGATACAGGCGGAGTGCCAGCCAAACCAGGAAACCGAGCCACTGGCCGTAATACTTGCCGTACCACCGGACGAGCGAGCGATCATAATGCTGGCTTGCACCTTGGCCAACACTGCCGCCGCCGATATGGGTGATGGCGATCATCGGCAAAAACACAACGTGCCAACCGGCCTGGCGAAAGCGCAGGCCCCAGTCAACATCCTCGAAGTAGAGGAAAAACCGCTCGTCGAGCAGGCCGACCTCCTCCAGCGCCCGTCGACGCACCATGAGACAGGTACCCGCCACCCAGTCCACCGGCAACGGCTGCGCGCCGTCCCATTCATGCAAGTACCGGCCACGCATATGCGCCATCAGCCGCCGCAACAGGTAGGCTGGAGTTGGGGCGGCGCCGAAGCTGTAGGGCTGGGCGCTGCCATTGGGCTGAAGCAGCTGTGGCGCAGCTAGGCCCACCTGGGGATGTTGCTCCATCCAAGCCACCAGCGCCTCCAAAGCCGTATCAGACACAAGCGTATCCGGATTCAGCAACAACGCATATCGCCCGCGACACAGGCGCAAAGCTACGTTATTAGCGGCGGCAAAGCCAAGATTACGGCGGCTGTGCAGAAAGCACGCGGCACGAAAATCGGCGTGGATGGTAGCCCACGGTACGGCCTGCGATGCGCTGTCAACCACAAACAGCTCATGCGGAATGTTCGCCGCTGCCTGGGTAACGGAGGCTAAGGTTGAACGCAGTAAATCGGGTTTGTTGTAGGCCACCACACTGATCGAGAGAACAGGAACCGCGCCGCCTCCGTCTGCCCGCTCGTTCACGAGCGCACCAAAGCATCTAGCCGCGCGGCAAGTTGCCGGGTCAGTTCCCGCCGCTCAAATCGCGCCAACGTCGCCGCATCCACAGACTGGTTGTTTGGCACGCTGGCTTTGTGCCGCGCGATCAAGTGCACCAGCACAGCGGCAATCCCCTCCACATCCCTCGGCGCCACAACCTCGCCCGCCTGCGCCGCACGGACCAGCCGGGCGACATCGCCTTCCGGCGCCAACGCCAAGATCGGCCGCCCAACGGCGAAATACTCAAATAGCTTGTTGGGATGGCTGAGCCGCCCTTCACGATCGTCGGATGCGACCAACAGCAGGACATCGGCGGCGGCAATCTCAGCGTACGCCGACGCCTGCGCCATAAACGGCACGATCTCCACCATCCCTGTGGTTGCGAATGGTTGGCTCCAGCTGTAGACGGCCTGATCGAAGACGCCAATAAGCCTCACCTTGATGTCCCGGCCGGTCACGCCACTCGCCACAAGCCGAGCCAACGCCACGAATAAGCCCCGTGTTGCTCGCGCTCGATTATCGGTCAACGAGCCAATATACGTTAGTCGCAATGGAGTGCCCCGTTCTGGGGGGGCGGCTTGGATGGACGGCAGGTCGGCCGAGTCAAAGCCATTGGTGATGGTCGATACACGGGCAGAGGCAAGGCCAAACGCGGACCGAAGGAGCTGCCGCTGACCATCCGTGGCGGTTGTGATATGGTCGGCTGCCTGGAGACACGCAGCCTCGCAGGCTCGTTGCAATTTATAGGTTATTAAGTTCGTAATCGCCGGATTTTCGCTCCAAATATCGCGCAGGTCCATGAGCCAAGGGAGGTGGGGATTGCGGCGTTTGAGCCATAAACCACCAAGATGGACTGAGTACGGTGGGGCGGTTGTAAACAGCGCCGCAATATCACCGCGCGACAAACGCTTGGCAGCAGCGCGAACTGCAGCCGGCAGCCATAAAATTTGCGCATCCGGAATGCAGACGCGGCGGAGCTGCTGGCGCAAGCGGGCCTGAAGGCTAGGAGTTGCCGTGTGCGCGCCTGTGCCGGCGCCCGCCGGAGCGAATGGATTAGAGACACGGATGATTTCCAGATCGGGCGGCAGCTGATCCAGCAGCGCCTCATCGCGCACGCCGCCACGCACGGCCGCCGTCAGCACCACGGGTTGCCAACCGAACTCCGGCAGGTAGCGCACAAACTTGGTTACGCGGAACACGCTGGTGGCGCCACGCGGCGGAAAATCATATGCCAGAACGAGTACACGGCGCTGCATAGGAGACCTTTTGGCGGATTGTACCATGTTCCGTTGCTGCGCCTCCCAGCCGCTCACCGCACTCGGGCATATACCGCCAACATCTGGGCCACGCTCGACCGCCAATCGTATCGCTCGCGAACCCAGGCGGCACCAGCAGCGCCCATGGCGGCTTGACGTTGGGGATCGGACAGCAGCGTTAGCACACCCTCGGCAAGCGCTGGCGGATCATTGGGCGGCACCAAAATTCCTGTCTCGCCGGCCCGCACCACCTCCGGCAGCCCCCCAACGTTGGTTGCGACCACCGGCAGCCCACACGCCTGTGCTTCCAACGCCGCCACGCCAAATGACTCGGCCCGCGATGGCATCACAAACATGCTAAGCGAGCGCAGGAATGCGGGCACGTCGCCATGCGGAATGCGGCCGCGCCAATCGATTGCCCCCGCGACACCCAAGTGTTGCGCCTGATGCTGCAAGGGCCGGGCCAGACTGCCTGCGCCTCCGATCGCCACCTTCAGCCGTGGCTCTTGTGGCAGCAGCGAAGGCACAGCCGCGAGCAGCAGATCAATGCCATAGTTTGGCTCAAGGTGCCGCAGCGTCCCGATCAGGAATGGATCTGCGGCTGCAGGAGCCGGATAAAACGTGGACACATCCACGCCAAACGGCACAACCTGGATCGGCCGTGGGACGCGCAAGTAGCTTTCGGCGACGGCGGCCAGGTAGTGGGAGGTTGCCGTAAGCGCGGCTGCGTGCGCCAACAACGCCGGATACAGCTGCGCTTTGCGCCGATCGCGCTCCGCCACGTCTGAGCCCCACACCGAAACGACCAGGCGCGGCACCAATCGCAGCAGCGGCGTAGCGGCCGGTGTCGGTAACGCGTGCAGATGGACGATGTCGGGCTGGAGTGCGCGCACAAGCGCCGGCACACGGCCCCACCCACGCAGCAGCGTCCGTAGCCGTGCAGCGGGACGCATACCGGCGGTGGCAACGGGCATCACATAGCGCGGCAGCGAGCGCAGCGCGGGCGGCCATGTAGCGTCGATGGGGGTGGTCGAGATCAGGCTGACGGAGCAATTTTCGGCGCGCAATGCCTGGGCCCAGCGCTGCACATGCACATTGTTTCCCGGTCCAAGGAGGCAGATGTGACGACGTTTCACCCCCACGCGCCTCCCAGTCGAGTCAGGAGCCGACTATACCAGCGCCAATCGTCGCGCCCGAGCACAAGCAGTTCGCGCCAACCAACCTGCGCGATGCGGCGATACACCAGCAGCAGCGCCACCGTTTGCACCATGTAGGCAAGTGCGGAAGCGACCGCCGCCCCGACCATGCCAAAACGTGGAATCAGCAGAAGGTCGCCCACAATTGTCACCACCAACGCCGCCGCCGACGTCAGCGATGGATAGTGCGGCAGGCCACGGCCGGACAAATCGCTGGCCAATACTTTATGGATGCCGAGAGCAACAACGCCGCACAACAAAATCGTCATGGGCGGCAGCGTGGCTTGGTACGCCGGACGCAGCAGCGTAAAGCCAGGCCATGCGAGCGCGAGCAACAGCAGCGCCCCGACCAGCATCAGCATCAGCGTATGCCGCACAATGCGTGGTGTTGATTGACGATCCTCGGTTGCGGCAACATGCGGCAGCAGCGCCGCGCCGACGGCGTTCGGCAGATACCAGACCAGCTCTGCCAGCAGCACACCGGTCTGATACAGACCAACGGCGGCTTGGCCAAGGAAGCCTTGCAGCAAAAAGGCATCCAAACGATAGTTGAAGGTTTGCACCACGTTGCCGGCATGGCCGCGCAGCCCAAGCCCAAGCAGCGGACGAAGCACGCTCCAATCCAGATGTGGGCGGAGCGCTCCCAGATCGCGTACCGTCCAGATCGTCCAGCCAAAGCCAAGCCAAGCTGCATATACCGTAGCCCAAACCGCACCTCGCGCGCCTTGGTGCAGCCCCAATACCAGCAGCACGGCAAGCAGCAGCTGAGCAACTGCTTGGATCGTATGCGCCAGCGCCACCTGCCGTAAGTCCCGACGGGCCACCAACAGCGCGCGCAGGTATTCTCCCAGAAGCAGCGGCGGCAGCAGCAGCAGTCCCACCAGCACATCCGCGGTAGAAACGGGGTACTCGGCGCTCAGGTAGCGGGCCAGCAAAGGGGTCAAAGGCACGATCACAAGCAGGAGCAGACCAAGCACGCATAAACCTAGACCCAGTAAATTCGGCAGTAGCCGGCGCTCGTCAATCCGTGGCGGAACCACGGCACTCCCTGAACGACGCAGCAGCACAGGCGCGGCGCTGGTGACGCTGAGCGTGCCAAGCGCTGCCAACACTGTGGGCACGAGTACCAGCAGGCTTTGCACGCCACGCGCGGCCGGATCGAGCAGCCCGATCAGCAGAAGCGCGGTAAGGAGCCGCACCACCTGCGCGCCAAAGCTCCAAGCAGCGTTCCGAATCAGCATACATTCCTTCGGGCGCGGGCGCTCTGCCCGCACAACAGCTGTGCAAGTGGGCTACTCATGGCGTCGGCGGGTCCTCCAGCCGGTACAGCGTCGCCCGCTGCCGACCAAACGGCAGGGTTCGGATCGGCGTGGCTTCTGCCAGCAGCGCTCCGTAAAAGCGGCGCATGTAATCATCGGGATTGTTTTCCACAAGCGCATATTTTGCACCGAGAGCGGCGACCGGAGCGGCATCATTCGCCAAGCCAGCGAACGGAGGTGCGCAGCGCAGCTCGTTGTCGAGGCTGAGGCCACATGCCGACACGCCCAGGACCAGCTCGCCTGGCGGCACCAGCGCTCCGAGGGCGCGTGAGCTATCCGGCAGGGTTGTTTGCCGCTCGCCAAGCCAGCGCATGTAGAACATGCCGCCCCACACCAGGCTGAGACCTAAGACGCCTATGCTGAGGATTGGTCTTCTCGGAGAAAAAAGATTATCGGCAACATTAGCAGCAACACCAGCGAGACATACCAGCGGCGGCAACACCAACGTGTAATAGCGCGGCGGGCTGTAGGGCATCAGCAATAGGCCCAAGCCGCATACAACCCAGGCTAAACTTAATGCGACGACGGGGGGCAAGGCGCGATGTCCAGCGCGGCCAGCTGCGATGCCCGCACCCACCACTCCAACAGCCATGATCACCGGCGTTTGGCTCCACACATATGGCGAGCGCACGTTACGCCCCAGGGCCTGGCCAAGGCCATCAAGCGAGGCCGGGAACCGATCCGCGGCATAAAACTGCTGGTAAGCCACCAGTTCATTCCGATGCGGCCAAAACCATGCCACACCATATACCACCAGCACAGCCCCGAGGCCAGCCACATAGCTCGCTGCTACGCGCCGGCGCGGCCACTCCCGGCTAATTAACAGCAGTGCGAGCAGCGGCGCCGGCACAACGAGGAGGGCGAGCGACTTCCAAACCCAGGCAATTCCGATGGCTACACCACTGGCCAAAGCCCAAGCTGCTCCGCCGTCTAAACTCCGTCGCCACAGCCACGCCCCGATGACCAGCCAGGCTACCATGCCCGGTTCAAGCAAGCCCAGGCGGCTGAATTGCAACCAAAAATAGTCCAGGCCCCACAGCGCAGCGCCCAGCAGCGCCAGTCGCTCGCCGAGATCGACCCGCAGCAGTCGCCAAAAGACGGCGAGCGCCACCATCGCCAGTAGGACGCTCAGCAACCGCAGCTGCACATAGCCGACGCCCAGCCAGCGGAAGACCAGGTAGGCCAGCGCGTCGTGGAGCGGGCTGACCAGCCGGTTATCCCACTCATCGGTCCGCCATACGCCGAAGAGCACACGGTTGCGGGCGGCGTGGCTGTACAACCCTTCGTCCGTAAAGGGAGCGCCGCTCCAAGACAGCGTCGTGGGAGCGTCGGCAGCCAGGTTAAAGAGGCGCAGGGCTAGCGCAGCGCCGAGGATCAAGCTCCAAACGAGCCAGGCAGGGACGCGCCCTGCTTCCCGTGCAGGTGCGACGGCCCGCGACACGTAGGGTGTAGATTTGGCGTCCACGGCTAAAGGAGGTCGGCAGGTGCAGTGATTCCAGCAACTGTTTTCTGCTGCGGTTGGTGCGCGGCCAGCATGCCCTCAATCCGGGCCACAACCATGTCGATCGCGATCGAGTTCAGGCCACCTCGGGGAATAATGATATCGGCGTAGCGCTTGGACGGCTCCACAAATTCAAGATGCATCGGCCGTACTGTGCGCAAATATTGCTCGACCACCGACTCGACCGAACGTCCCCGGTCGCGAATATCGCGCTGGATGCGCCGAATAAATCGCAGGTCGGCGTCGGTGTCGACATAGATTTTGATATCCATGCGCTCTCGTAACGGCTTGTCCGCAAAGATCAAAATTCCCTCAACCAGCACCACCGGCTGCGGCTCGACAATTCGCGCCTCGTCCTTGCGATTATGCCGGGTGAAATCATAGATCGGCACCTCGACCGCACAACCATTGCACAACGCATCCAGATGCTCGATCAGCAGGGTGTTGTCCAATGAGTCGGGATGATCGAAGTTGACCCGGCCACGCTCTTCCAACGCCAAGTGCGACAGGTCACGATAATACGAATCGTGCTCCAAAAAGGCAATCCGCTCCGCCCCGACCCGCTGCAAAATAGCCCGCGACACCGTGGTCTTTCCCGAGCCTGTCCCCCCTGCGACGCCAATAATGATCGGATGTTGCATATGTTTTTGGTAGCTTCCACAGTATCAGCTCTGCGCATCGTCGGCAGATTGGGCGAATTGTAACATAGCAACCTCGTGATGCTTGGATTCCGCGCCGAATAGCACGAGGCCAAAAACAAAGCCGGGCAAAAGCGCTGCTTGCTTTCACCCGGCCGTATGGAGGAGACGTGAAACTGGCTAGCGGCGATGTGAGCCGTCGATCGACTTGGCCATTGCCGGGCCCTGGGAGGATGGCGGCGATTTGCTTTCCTGCGGCGCGGTCGCTCGCTTCTTGGTCTGGGCTGCTGTGTCACGGCGCTTCCGACCTTGCGCCTCCAGCTCGGCATCGGGCTGGAAGTAGAACGACAGCTCTTCACCAAATGTCTCGTTGCCGTTAAAGGCCACCAGCACGCGGCTGCCTTGGGGAATCCCGCCCGAGGCCAGCAGGTCGGCCAGCGGCGCGTCAAGGTCCTTGAGCAGCCGGGCGCGCAGCGGGCGCGCGCCAAAGGTTGGATTGTAGCCTTTGCGCAGAATATGATCTTTCGCCGCCTCGCTCACATCGACCTTGACCCCGTAGTTGATGTACTGTCCATTGGCCTCGTCGATCATGCGGTCGAAGATCCGGCTCATCGTGGCGCTTGACAACGGGCGAAAAGCGATGATTTCGTCGATACGGTTAATCCACTCAGGACGGAAGTGGCGCTGCAGCGCTTCAAAACCGATCTGGAAGATCTGCTGGCCGGTCGCCTCCATATCCTGGCGGGTGGAGCGGAAACCGATGTTGCGCTTGTCGAGATAATCGACCATTTCTTTCGCGCCGACATTGGTGGTCATGATCAAGATGGTGTTGCGGAACGAGACGGTACGACCACTGTTGAGCAGCGTTACTTCGCCGTCTTCCATGATCTGCAACAGCAAATTCCACAGTTCGGAGGTGCCTTTTTCGATCTCGTCGAACAGCAGCACACTGTTTTCGGTCTCAATAATGTCCGGGTCGAGCAGAGGCTTTTGATCACGACCTACATAGCTTGGCGGCGCGCCAACCAGTGCTGAAACTTCATGGCCCTGGCTGAAAAGCGAGCAATCGACCTTGAGAAAGCCACCACCCTCCGGATGGAGCCGACTGGCCAGCCGCTTGGCACATTCGCTCTTGCCTACGCCGGTCGGGCCGAGAAACATCAAGTTAACCAGCGGACGGTTCCGGTTGCCGGCGGCAAAGCCGTAGCGCGCGCGGTTCATGGCCCGGATGACGCTTTCGATCGCGCGGTTCTGGCCAAAGATTGCGGTGCGCAGATCTTGCTCGATGGCGTCGAGGGGATTAGCCGTTCCACGGGTTGCCAGCTGCATACCTTCGGGAATTTCGTCGCCGGGAAGTGGAGCGAGTTGATGTGCGGTGCTCATGCCAAATATCCTCCTGACAGGACACGTGCTAAGGCGAGGCGAGGCGAGGCGACGCAAAGGGGTGTGATGTCAGGGCGCGATATTGCGTCGGGGCCTATATGCCTCCATAATACCGACATCAATGCCGAGATGCAAACCGTTTTTGGCCTATGCTCAGCAGGCCAAACGGCTACCACGCTCCTGATACCGTCGCTGCAACCACCAGACAGGCCGACGCCCTTACGCATAGCGCAAGGGCGTCGGCTGGAGTACGACCAGGCTGCTTACTTGGCGACAGGCACCTGCGCCAATACGTCTTCTTCAACGGTGAGCAGCGTTACGCTTACCCAGCCTTCGGCCTCCGGCGCAACAACTTTGAACCACGCGCCATCCACCGTTTGGGCCACCAAGGTGATTGCTTGGCCGGCGTGCAACTGACCAAGCACGGTGCCCGTCTTTACATTTGGCCGATAGCGAATATTGCCACCGTTGCCCACCGTGCCCAGATATGGTCCGGCTGTTACTGCCGCGGCGGCAGGCCTCACGAGCTTGACCTGTTCGCTGGTCGCGGCATCGATCTTCGCAGCATCCGCAGCCAACCAGCCGACCTGCTCGCCCTGCGCCACCAAGAACCACGCGTTATCGCCGGTACGCAGCAGCGGCTCGAAGGTTGTGCCTGCCGCAACACTTGCCACTGATTCTGTACCGAGGGTCGGGCTGATCAAGAGCGTTGCATCCAGCGCCACTTCAAGCGTCGGCGGTCCGGCCGGTGTACTCGGCTCAGGCGTGGGCTCAGGCGTGGGCGATGGGGTTGGCTCAGGCGTGGGGCTTGGCGTGGGCGATGGCGAAGCCTCAGCGACCGGAGCGGCGAAAAACGCAGCTTTGACCATCTCCGGCACTTCCAGCTCTGTTTGGGCGGTCAATGGGCTACCCGCATTGTCGATGGTGAGCTCTACCGTGTATGGCGCGGCCGGATCGAGCACCACCACGGCCCCAGCGGCTTTGCGGAAGCGCAGCTTTTGGGCCCCGTTCTTAACCGCCTCGGCGTTCTTTTCTGCGTCGATCCACTCGATTGGCTGGCCGGCGGCGACGAGCTGCGCCGACGCCGTCGTTTCGGCGGGCAAGTTCTCGATGGTCAGCTCGATGTTGACCGAGTCGCCACTCACGGCGCGTGCTTTGATCGCCGTTATCTGGGCTGGCGGGGGAACATGTGCTTGCGCAGGCGGGGCGGGAGGTGCCAGGTAGGTCCAAACACCCCAGCCAGCGCCGGCTAGCAACAACAGCGGCAGCAGGAGCGCGACAATCCGGGCGATGACCGGCAGCTGGCGGAACCGGGTCATGGCAGTTTCTTCTTCGATGGGTGGCAGCGAGGTGTAATCCACCATCTGGGTCGGAATGTAGCTGCTGAGCGGAGCGCTTTCGTCCGCAGACTTTTGCTTGAAAGACAGCTTAGGCATGATCGTCTCAATCCTCCGGTGTTGTTGCGCTAGCTGGATACGCGTGGAGCATAGCACGCGGCTGGGCACGGAGGCATAAACCAACGGATGCTTGGCACGCGGCCGCTTCTCCTACAACAACACAGGACTGGCTTCGACACCCGGACCACGATGCGTTACTATACCGGGGTGCACAGAAAACACCGCTGGATCTGGGACATAGTGGCTGTGGTGGTCGTGCTGGGCTACGCTTGGACGGTGCACTATACGACGCGCGGAGCGGCCGACCCGGTGTGGACGGAGATTCAACGGCGCGGGGTGCTGCGGGTCGGAACCGATCCCGGCTTTCGGCCATTTGCCGAGCAGCGGGAGGGCCGGCTGCAAGGCTATGACATCGATCTGGTTAACGAGCTGGGGCGGCGGCTGGGGCTCGAAGTCGAGTTCGTGCCGGTCGGCTATGATGCTCTCTACGACGCATTGAGTACAGGTCGCGTCGATCTGCTTGCGGCTGCGCTGCCGCTCGCGCCAGAGCAAGGCTGGCGCGCGCGCTTCACAACGCCCTACCTGAACGCTGGGCAACTGCTGATCGTCGGAACAGGCGCGAATATCCAAGATGAGAGCCAGCTGGGGGGACGCAGGGTGGGCGTGGCCCTCGGCAGCGAAGCCGATACCCTGGCTCGCAAGCTGCACCGAGACCTGCCGAGCATGACGCTGCAATCGACGTACGAAACAGCTGAGCAGGCACTGGACGCGCTGGCTGGAGGAGAGCTCGACGCCGTGATTACCGATACGGTAAGCGCCCTGACCGGCGTCAGTGAACATCCTAGCCTCGTGATCGCCCGGCCGCTGACCTTTGAGCCGTACGTACTGGCGGTGCCGATTGCGGCCTATCAGCTGCACCAGGCAACGAACCGGCAGCTGGACGAGATGCAGCAGGATAAGGTTTTTGAGCAGCTTAACGCGCGCTGGTTCCGGCACGACTCCTCAATGGTGGAGCCCATCCAGCCGATCACTGCGGCGCTGGTACTGCTCGACGATCCAAGCCACGGTGGGCGCGAATGACACTGGATCGCCAAAAAAAACACTGAACCGCGTCACAACACGACGCGGTCCAATAATCGTTTACCGGGTTCTCGCCTCGGCTAGCTGCCGTAGTAGCTGTAGCCGTCCTCCTGTTTCACATCCGTCAGCACGACGCCCACAATGTTGGCGTTCACTTTGTCCAGCAGCCGGCGGGCTTCGCCGGCACGATCCCGCCTGGTCGCGCCGGCCCGAAACACCAGCAGCACGCCGTCGACCTTGGTGGCCAGCACCGCCGCGTCGGTCACCGCATTCACCGGCGGCGTGTCGAAGAGCACAATATCGGCGTGTTCGCGCAGCTGGGCGATCACCGCTTCCATCCGCCTGGAGCCCAGAATATCGGCGGGCCGCGGCGGGAGTGGGCCGCTGGTCAGCACCATCAGACCCGGCACCTCGGTCTTTTGCAGCGGCACGCGCCCGCCTTCTTGCAGCATCAGGCTGGTGAGTCCTTCCTCGTTCGGCAACCCAAACAACGTATGCAGCGTCGGTCGGCGCAGGTCGCAGTCCACCAAAATAACGCGCTGCTCGGACTGAGCGATCGTGATCGCCAGATTAGCCACGGTTGTGCTCTTGCCCTCATCCGGCGCCGTACTCGTCGTCAGGATAGTGCGGAGCGGCTTGTCAAGGCTTGAAAACTGAATGTTGGTGCGCAGCGCGCGATACGCTTCGGCAGCCGGCGACCGCGGATCGCGCAGAGCCACCAGCTGCGACAGGTTGGGGGCGGCTTTATTCGTCATGGTCGATGTTCCTGTTACGCTGCGGTGGCTGCATGATAAAGCCGGAGACCGGTACGGGCCGGATGCGTGGCCGCCCACCGCTACCTTGAGCAGCACCACTGGGAATGGCTCCGATGGTCGGCAGGTTGGAGTAGCGCTCCACATCCGCCGCATTTTTGAGCGTGTCGTCCAGGTATTCCAGCACAAACACCAGCAATATACCCAGAATACCGCCCAGGATCGCGCCAGCCAACACATTTATCCTGGTATTTGGCTTGGAGCTCACATATTGCGCCGGCTGCGGCGGATCCAGGCTCAACCGATCTTCGCCCTGCAGCGTGCGATTTTTTTCAACCACCGTGGCATTCAACATCTGGCCAACGGCATCCGCGATCTGCTGCGAGGTCGCCGGATCGTAATAATCGGCCTCGATCACAATCTGCGACTCGTTGGGCTGCGGCTGGATGCGCACAAACTGCATCATAGCCGAGCCGGACTGGTCGATCTTCAGCTGTTGCGCGATGCTCTCCAAGCGTCCAGGCGTATAGATCAGGTTGACGTAGCTGTTCAGCGTGGACTCGGCAAACATCCGCGCGCCCGAGTCAAGCCGATTGATAAAGACCACATAGCGCACCTGCGAGCGATACATCCGTTGTTGCGTCTTGGAAAAGCCATACGCCGCCGCCGCCGCCGTCAATGCGATCAGCGCGATCATCCACCAGCGCTTTTGCACAACGCGCAAATATTCTTCTAACCGCATAGCTTTTAAGGCTTGGGCACAACCTGTGAGGCAGCTCCCTAGCCGTTTGCTCCTTTCGCAACCGGAATCGCGCCAACCACATCCAGCCCCAGCGCTTCGACATCGTTGCGCTGTCGCAGCGTGCGGTCGAGGTAGTGACGCAAAAATGCAAGGCCCAATGCTAACAACAGGGCCAGCAGCGTGCGAATCACCAGATCAAGCGCGAGCGCACTCAGGTTATTGACGCGCTCGGCCTCGGCCGGCTGTTCCAGCACCGACACCCCTAGTTGGGCCGAATCACTGCGATCCCAATACGCCAGACCATTTTGTTGCAGCACCGCGACCGCGCCATCGGCGATCCACATCACTTGATCGGTCTGATCTGCCGAAACATCTAAGAACACCGTGCGATGCTTCCGCTCGGCTTCCAGCCCTTCCTGCACCGCCTCAACATCCAAATCTTGGTTGTGCTGCTGCTTGACATACCCCACGATATCCTGCGCAAAGCGGCGGGTGGCCACCAGCTGCAACAGATCATCGACAATATATTCCGATGCGGCCCAGCTGTTGAAATTATTGTAGTCCGGCAGCGTGACATTCGGTTGATTGGTTGCGATCGGGCGTTGCGTTACCAACATGGCCACACGCGTACCGTAGCGGGCCGGACCAATCGCCCACAGCAGGATGGTGACGAGTGCCACAAGCAGGGGCAGCCCCACCACCAGCCACCATGAGCGCCGGATGATATTGAAATAGTGCCACAAATCCATCGTGCTGCGATCCTGTATCTAGTGCTCTGCTCTGCCGGGCGAAGCAAGCACGTCATATTTTCCGTTGCGCTGCTCGGCAATAAACTCTGCCATGCGCTGTTTGAACCGCTCACGGCCGAACTGCTCGGCATGCCGCCGAATCGTAAGCGGATCAAAGGTTGCCGCTCGGCTGTGCGCAACCGTGACGGCGAGCGCTGCGGGTGTTTGCTCATGAAAAAAACAGCCCGTCACGCCATCAATCACGGTTTCGCGCACGCCGCCGGCAGCATATGCAATCACGGGCCGGCCCGCTGCCATTGCCTCGACCGGTTGAATGCCGGCATCTTCATCACCCGCCGTGATGTAGGCCCGACAGCGCTGATACAGACGCTGAAGCTCGGCGTCGTCAACCCGACCCACAAAGCGCACGGTTGGGCCGGCAAGCGCTTCAAGCTTTGCCCGATCACGCCCGGAGCCGAAAACAACCAGTGGGAGCTTCATGGCGGTAAAGGCTTGCACCACCAAATCAATCCGTTTGTAAGGCACGAGCCGGCCACCCGTCAGATAAAAGTCCTCGGGCGCCAGAGCCGTGTAGGGCGCGAGATCCACGGGCGGCGGAATGACCGCTGCCGGTTGGCCATAGAAGCGGCGAATGCGGCCAGCCACCTCCCGCGAGTTGGCCACAAAAACATCCACCCGTTTCGCCGATACAACATCCCAAACGCGTAAAAAGGTCAGCAGAACCGCCAGCACTCCGCTAGCTCGGCCGCCGATGGCTTCGCGCTCAACATAGTCGTCGGTCCGCCAGGCAAAGCGCATCGGCGTATGGCAGTAGCATACATGGAGGGCGCCTGGTTTGGGGATGATGCCCTTCGCATACGCGCTTGATGAGCTGATGACAAGATCGTAGGCGCTGAGGTCAAACGCTTCAAACGCGCTCGGATACAACAGGAAGTATTTGCGAAAATGTTTGCGCCACGCGGGAATTCGCTGCATCCAGGATGTGCGAATATCCCAGCGTGCATAGCTCGCCGGCATCGCCGCCGGATCGTAGATCGACGTGTACACCGGTGCGTCGGGGTAGAGCTCATGTAACGCTTCGAGCACACGCTCGGCGCCGCCGTATTGATTGAGGTAGTCATGGACAAGGGCAACACGCCCGTACGCATTCACAGGACCCGATCATAGCACGGCTTGCAGCTAGCGGCAAGGCACCGTCATAAGACCGAGGAGAAATGCTTGCGCATATTGGATGTGGAGGAGTCGGTGGCGGGAGCGGGGATTAGCCCGATGGATGCGTGCGCACAGAGCAGCGGGCAAACGTACAACGCCGACGATACGACAACATTCGGCGCGCGGCACATGACGATCCCCAACATGGTTGTGCCACTTGTGATGCATTGTCCGTGAGGCTGTGCCGCTGCCACCAGATCAGAGCACAGCCAATCGGGCAGCACCAGGCTCCAGCACTCGGCAAGCGCAGCGCATGTTTGGCTTGGCGCCGGGTGCTGGATGACGCTCCAAAGCAACAGGCGCTTGCCCGGCAACGGCCTGTTCCCGGGACGTTAGCTGCAATACTGCTCTACGACGCCAACCAAGCGATCAAACTCGATTGGCTTTGGGATAAAGGCTGCTGCATCTAACGCATGGACCTGATCCTGAATATTGGCACTCGCGGATATAACAACGACCGGAATATTCGCCAGCGCCGGATCGCGCCGCTGCTCACTGCGAAATTGCCATCCATTCATGCGCGGCATCATCAGGTCAAGCAGCACAAGCGCAGGCGGCTCGGCTTGTTGCCTGAGCAAATCCAAGGCTGCTTGACCGTCGCAAGCACTGCGGACAGCGTAGCCTTCGTCTTCCAAAATATCAGTTAGTGCTTCACGAATTCCGGAGTCATCATCAACCACCAAAATCGTGGCCGAAGATTGTGACTGTGTCATGCGACACTCCTTGCACTGCCTACCCGCTGCGGTTTTGTCGGCATACGGGCGCGTTTTGCACGCCGCTCGCCCCGAGCCAAAGCATCAAACGTCACTGCCGTGAGCCGTAGGTGACATCGCGTCGAAGTGTACCTGGCTTAGGCATGAAGTCAAGCACTATTTGGGGATGAGCTAGGCGGCTTTCAACACCCGTGACTGAAGTGCTGTCTGCGGCTATGCCCCGCACACCCTATGCATTAGCATCCGAGGGCTGGAATTTGGACGGCACGACACGGGACTTTTGACGCAGACAGTAGGTGATTGTTGCGCTTGTGCGTGCTGCTAGCTCGACCTGGCCATGCGACACCAAATCTTGCAAGCGCCGGCGGAGCGCCGCCACACTGGGATCGCTGGCGGAAAGCGTGATTGAGCCGCCGTTCTGCTGCAACAGCGCCAAAACTACTCGTCGGGATGGTGTTTGCACGCTCATATTAGCCTCAAAAACGAGAACGAAGGTTGGATGTCAAGAACATGGTTGCGCGACGGC
>JADDQF010000098.1 GCA_016781505.1 bacterium | reverse complement strand
AGGAGCCCTGCGTTCAGATATGCCGCAGCTCCATTAATTGTCAGGTATGGCTGGATTAACGCCCGGTAAAATTTCGTTAACCAGCAGATCACAAGGATAAAATACTCTTGGCATATGGTCAAATTACGTATCCGCCAACCCACCTCGACGGGTACTGGCACATAAACGGGGACCGTCTGACAGAGCTGAGACATGTGCGATACTGATGGCATGAAGACAAAGGCTGCACCATCCTACAAACCTCATCGCTACCCCGCCGAAGTCATCACCGACAAACTTGCCAGCTATGCCGCAGCGAAGCGGGAGCTGCTGGGAGGCGTCGAGCATCGGCTGCGAGCGCACGCCTACAAAGACGAGCGGAATCGACGATTCCTGATGTGGAGCCAGGTCTGTGGGGCGCAACTGGCATCAGCCCCGCTCTGTCGCACATGACAGGCTGGATCGGCTCCTGGGTCAAGGTCACCGCTACCCGGCATGACCTATGGTACAGTGATGATGTCGGGCAGGCAAGCAACAAAGGGCAGACGGCAGGTTGCGTGACGACCTCCGCGGCGAGTACACGCCGGCGATCAGGGCATTGTTGGGCTGGATGTGGGCGACATGTTCAGCCATGCCCCCGTGGGAGGAAGATTCTCGGCGCAGGTCATGCCGGTCGTCTCCCTGTCTGGGTGCGTTCGCACCCAGCTAGCGAGGAGTATGCACTTCATGCAGGTACTTGTGACTGGAGGCAGCGGTCGTGCCGGTCAACACGTTGTTCGCGAATTGGTGGCGGCTGGCCATGCGGTGGTCAATATCGACCTCGTGCGCAACGTCGAGCTACCAGGCGCTTTTTGCCGGGTCGACCTGACGAATATTGGCGAGGTGTACGATGCCTTCTTTCAGTTTCGGCCGCAAGGCGTGTGCCACCTTGCTGCCAATCCATCCCCAGAAGGCCAGGCCCGGGTCGATGTCTTCGACAACAATGTGCGCAGCACCTATAACGTGCTGCAAGCAGCTGGCGACCTCGGCGTGCAGCGCGTGATCTATGCGTCGAGTGAAATGGCAACTGGATTACTTTCGGACGGCGCCGTACCTACCCAGATTCCCTTCACTGAGTCGGAGCGGCTTCCCTCACCGAACGCCTACGCGCTGAGTAAGTATTTGAGCGAGGTGATCGCTGAGTCGCTGGCCCTCCGCTACCCATCCACTGCGTTTGTGGGGCTGCGGATCAATAATGTCATCCCCCCGGATCGCTACGATATTCTCCAAGCACGGAGGGACGATCCCAGCACCGGCAAGGCTAACTTTTGGAGCTATATCGATGCGCGGGATGTTGGCTCGGCCTACCGCGCTGCCTTGGAAGGTGCGAGCACTGGCCACGAGGTTTTTCTGATCGCGGCAGCCAATACCAGTGCTGACCGACCTCTGCGCGAGCTGATGGCCGAATATTATAACGGGTATGACGCGTTTGCACCCGATCACGACGATTTTGCGTCAGCCTTCAAGTGCGAAAAAATGGAACGCTTTTTTGGCTGGAAGCCGACCTACAGCTGGCGGCAGCAAGGATAGCCTAACACCATTCGTTCGGGAGGACGCTCGCGTGCTGCCCTTTAGCACTCGTTTCAAAGACCGAGAACTCGGGGACTCATTGGAGGAGGGCATGCGCCGCGTGAGTTCACAGTCAGGGTCTTGTGTGGGGGCCGAAAACGGCAGCCTGCCTCGCAGAGAATGGTGGTGTCGGGAGCAAGCATGTCTCCAGGAAGCATGATGCCGGTGACACATCGCGGGCCACGTCGACTACGAGGCCGGTGTCAGGTTCCCGCTGATGGTTCAAGGTTTGCGGCCGAATTCGACCGCGTCGGTGGTCCAGGCACGCGCCTGGTCGCTGAGTGTTACGCCCAGTCCTGGGCGATCCGGCACGAGCATCCGGCCGTGCTTGGTTTCAAGGCGCTCGTTGAACAGCGGGTCCAGCCAGTCGAAGTGCTCCACCCAGGGTTCGCGCGGGTAGGCGGCCGCCAGGTGGAGGTGGATTTCCATGGCGAAGTGCGGTGCCAGCGCCAGTCCGCGCTCGTCCGCCAGCGCTGCCAGGCGCAGGAACTGGGTGATACCGCCGATGCGGGGTGCATCCGGCTGGATGATGTCGCAGCCGTTAGCGTTGATCAGGCCGGTGTGATCAGCGACCGAAGCGAGCATTTCCCCGGTGGCGATGGGCGTATCCAGGATCTGGGCGAGGTGCGCGTGGCCTGCGAAGTCGTAGGCATCCAATGGCTCCTCAATCCACGTCAGGTTGAATTCCTCCAGCTGGCGACCCATTCGCAGGGCGGTGGCGCGGTCCCATTGCTGGTTAGCGTCGACCATGAGCGGAACGTTCCAGCCGATATGCTCACGGATCCCGGCGACACGGCGCAAGTCCTCGGCAGAATCCGGCAGCCCGACCTTAATCTTGATGCCCCCAATGCCTTGCTCCAACAACACGGTGGCGCGCGCCTTGACCTCATCCAGTGATGCGTTCAGGAAGCCGCCGGACGTGTTGTACGTCCGGACGGAATCGCGGTAGGAACCGAGGAATTTGGCCAGGGGCAGGTCGGCGCGCTTGGCCTTGAGGTCGTAGAGCGCGATGTCGATTGCGGCGAGAGCCTGCGTAGCCACACCCGAACGGCCGACGGAGGCGCCGGCCCAGAGTAGCTTGGTGTAGAGCTTGCCGATGTCGTTGGGGTCCTCACCGATGACGTCCGCGGCCACGTCCTTGGCGTGAGCATACTGAGCCGGCCCGCCAGCCCGTTTGGAGTAGCTGAAGCCGATGCCACTGTGACCCTGCTCCGTGGCGATTTCGGCGAAGAGGAAGACCACCTCAGTCATAGGTTTCTGCCGCCCGGTGAAGACCTTCGCGTCGCTAATCGGCGCGGCCAGCGGCAGCCGCACGCTGGAAAGTTTTACGTGCCGGATGAGATCAGCGGTACTCATGGGTTCTCCTTGCGTGAGAATTGGTCCCCACCTCTGCGACTGGCACAATCGCTTCGCCGCATAAGGCATTGCCACACGCACAGACCGTACTCGAGGCTGAATAGTATACTACCCACTCAGCAACAACAAACTCCGGGTAGCGATGACGCTTATAGGATGGGCAGCCGTGTTCGTCTTCATGCCGATAGTGTCGCACATGTCTCAGCTCTGTCAGACCGTCGGCCATGTATGTCACAATACGCGCTTGATGGTCGCATGCTTGTTCGAGCAATTCGTCCTGTTGACAGATTTTGTAGAATACTTCTGCTATCAAGTTCACATTATCTATGGCCTACTTGGGTCCATTATCATTAATGGTCGGGCAAGTGAAGCGAGTACGTGGATCGGCTAGCCTCCAACAGTTATGGCTTTGCACTACTGCTTCCACCGACCTGTCCCTGGATGGTATGACAAGTGAAAGGGAACCACCTTACGGATCATGGATACTTCTTCCCTGTTGAACGAAGCCCGCAATCGAGCACAGGCTGTGCTGCACGGCTGCGCAACGCCCCATGGCTTTCGCGCGTCGGCACTGGCAGCGGGCTACCCCCAGGTCTGGGCCAGAGATAGCATGATTACCTTCTTGGGAGCAGTGGCAAGCGGTGATGAGCAGTTAATCGCGACAGGCAGAGCGTCCCTCGAAGAGATGAGCATCCACCAATCAACGCGCGGGCTCATCCAGCTCAACGTCAATCCTGAGACCGGATACGTCAGTACGGAGAACGCTGGAGCTGCCGACGCCAACCTTTGGTATATCCTGGGCCACTATCTGCATTTCCAAACGACGGGCGACGTGGCATTCTTGACGCAGCATTGGTCAGGTATCAACCGCGCGCTGGTATGGTTGGAATATCAGGACATGAATGAATGCGGCTTGCTGGAAATCCCTGAGGCGGCCAACTGGATGGATTTGCTGGCGGTACGCTACAACACGTTGTATGACAATGTGCTGTACTACGCCGCGGCGCTCGCGCACCATGAACTGGCGCAACACCTACCAGAGCATATCAGCAGGCATCAATTAGCAGTCGATGCCACCGGTATTCATGAGCGGCTTAATGCGCTGCTCTGGATCGACCGCTGCTGGGTGGCTGAGCACTTTGCCTGTCACCTGGAGCGGCTCAAGACGATGCGACTTGAGTGGTTCATGCTGTATCATAACATCGGTACGATTTCAAGTCGCCCGTTTTACCTGCCGTGGGTTGCGTTTCGGGAGTATGGAGACTGGTGCGATAGCCTTGGTAATCTGCTTGCAATTCTGGTCGGGGTGGCAGACCGGCATCGCGCCGAACATATCTTGCGCTACATGCGGCAAGTCGGGATGGCCGAGCCATTTCCTACCAAAGCGATCCATCCCCCGATCTTTCCCGGCGAAAGTGATTGGCGTGAGTATTACCGCAGCCGCAATCTCAATATGCCCCAGCAGTACCATAATGGTGGCATCTGGCCCATGATTGGCGGATTCCACGTCGCGGCACTCGTCCGGCATGGCTGGCAAGCCGAGGCCGAACAGATGCTGTTCAGCTTGGCCAATGCCAATCGGCAAGGAGTCGGTGACACCTGGGAGTTTAACGAGTGGCTGCATGGCACCAGCGGGCATCCAATGGGCTTTGCAGAACAGGCCTGGTCCGCCGCAATGTTTTTGTATGCCGACCACGTCGTTCATACCAAACAGCTCCCGCTTTTCGACGATCTGCTCGCCGCAAAACCAGCGGCAGCAGTGGCGGCGGCCGTGGACGATCCGGTCATTCGGTCAGGGGGAGGGCCTGGGTGAGTGAGGGTATAGCAGAAAGGAGCACACACAACGGACACGCGCAAAAGTACATCTGAAGATTTGCGTACACAACCCGTATGGTAGGCAAGGAGCACCTTAATGTCCATTCAACGTGGTATGCAGAAACTTGCCCTGCTGCTGATTTGGCTGCTCGTGCTTGCCGGCTGCGGTACTGGCAGCGACGGCGGTACGACACCCAACGCATCAGGCAATACGGCTGCCAGCACAGCGGCGGCTGCATCGGCGGCAGTGGCCTCGACGGCTGCCGGAGCTGCGGGGCAGAGCAACGCTGGCACAACAGGCGAACCAGTGACATTGACCTGGGGTTTCTGGGGCAGTCCTGAAGAAAAGGCCACGCACGAGCAAGTAGCCAAAGCCTTCATGGAGCAGCACCCTAATATCAAGATCGAAATCTGGCACCAGCCGTGGGAGGACTACTTCACCAAGCTGCAAACGGTCTGGGCCAGCGGCGACAAGACCATCATCCCCGATGTGCTGTTCCTGTGGCCAACCCCACGCTACGCCGCCGATGGCGTACTGGAAAATCTCGATCCCTACATCAAGCAGAGCAATTATAACCTTGACGATTACTGGCCGGCGCTGCTTGAGTCGGCGCGGTACAACAATGCCCTGTATGGGCTACCGCGTGACATCAGCGTGGAAGTGCTGTACTACAACAAAAAGCTCTTCGATGCCGCTGGACTGCAGTATCCGACGAACGACTGGACCTGGGACGATCTCCGCAGTGCGGCTGAGCGGCTGACGGTGGTTGAGGCTAACGGTCGTGTGAAGCAATATGGCCTTGCGATGGAGGGCGGCAAATACCAGCTCTGGATCGGCCAAAACAAGGGCAGCATCCTGGATGACATGCGCAACCCGTCGAAATGCACGCTGGCCGACCAGCCTGCGCTGGAGGCGGTTACCTTCTTCTCGAATCTGATGGACCAGAACGCGGCGATGCGCAGCGCCAACCTGAATCAGGCCGGCGGCGACGCAGCTGTGTTCCAGGCAGGCCAGGCGGCAATGATTATTCAAAATGCCAGCCGTGTGCCGACGTTCAACGAGGCGGGCTTGAACTACGACGTAGCGCCCGTACCAATCCCAGCGAATGGACAGCGCTCCGCCAGCGCCGGAGGTGCTGCCTGGACAATGAGTGCAGCCAGTGATAACAAGGATGCCGCATGGGAATTCATGCACTGGCTGCAAAGCACGGAGGGTGGACAGCGCGAGTACACCAGCACTGGCGAAAGCTTGCCAGCACTGAAATCAACAGCCCAATCCGATGCATTTCTGAAGGCGGGCCAGCCACCGCAGAATCGCGCAGCCTTTATCACCGAGGGTGAGAACGCGAAGGTTGGCCGCTTTGGCTATTTCCCTGAGTGGGGCGAGCTCGACGGCTCGATCATCAGCCCAGGCTTGGAAAAGGTATGGGCCGGCGAGTCTAAGCCTGAGCAAGCCCTGCCGCAAATTTGCCAGCAGGTGGACGCGTTCTTGAAAGAGCACGGCTACCCGAAGCAGTAACACAGCTCGCAGCAGTGCGGGAGATCAGGTGCTATCTCCCGCACACCATTGGTTCTTGGGAGTGGTACGGCCCATGCTGCAACATCGCGTGGCACGCGGAGCAGGGCTACGACGTTCTTGAATGGCGCACAGTGCCGGCAGACTTCCGTACGCTACAACGCGAACTGCACCGGTACTAAGGCTGAAGGATATACGCATGGCGCTCCAACCACACGACCAAACACGCACTCCTGAGCATCCGTCAACCGGAGTCGCGGCGCGACGGTGGCGCGGAGGATGGCGGCCAAGTTATCAACCTGAAGCCTATGTGTTCTTGCTGCCAAGTCTCATCGGATTTCTCCTGTTCACGGTGCTCCCGGTGCTTGGCGCCTTGGTGCTCAGCTTCGTCAACTGGAACCTGCTGAGTCCTCCCAAGTTTGTGGGAGTAGCGAATTATGTAGAGCTGCTGACTCGTGATGCTATTTTCCGCACCGTTTTCGGCAACACGCTCTTCTTTACGATCACGGTCGTTCCGCTCCAGCTTGCGCTTGGACTCCTGCTCGCCGTTGCGCTCAATCGACCCATGCGCGGCCTGACGATCTATCGCACCATCTACTTCATGCCGGTAGTGACGACAATTGTGGCCGCGGCGCTGGTCTTCCAGTGGATGTTCAATCGCGACTTCGGCATTATTAGCGCCGCTATCTGGAAGTTAGGCGAATGGACGGGGGTGCCATTAACTCCACCAGATTGGCTTAATAGTACGACGTGGGCACGCTGGGCGGTTGTAATTCTGACGCTATGGAAGAATATTGGCTTCACCATCGTAATCTACCTGGCGGCGCTTCAAGCCGTACCCCAAGATTTGTATGATGCCGCCGATGTCGACGGTGCCACCGCCTGGCAGCGCTTTCGGAATGTGACGGTTCCCATGGTGAGTCCAACAACCTTTTTCTTGCTCGTCATCCAGATGATTGGCGCCTTTCAGCTCTTCAGTGAAGCATTTGTGATGACGAACGGCGGTCCCGCGCAGGCGACTATGACCATCGTCTATTACATTTACCAGAATGCCTTTCAGTTTGGCCGAATGGGTAAAGCTGCGGCAATTGCCTGGATTTTGTTTGCCTTTATCTTCGCTTGCACCTTTGTTCAGACGCGTCTGCAGCGACGCTGGGTGCATTACGAGGCCGGAGAGGGATAAGCTATGACCGCTGGTGCAGCTCCAACTTCTTCACGGTACGCGCGGCGCACGTCACGCTTAGGCAATCTGCTTGTGCATGGACTCCTGAGCCTGGGCAGCATCGTGATGTTGCTGCCGTTCATCTGGATGCTTAGCACATCGTTGAAGCTGCCAGCCGACATCTTCACCTTCCCGCCAGTCTGGATTCCCAGCGAGATTGCCTGGAGTAATTAC
This sequence comes from bacterium, assembly GCA_016781505.1. Taxonomy (GTDB): domain Bacteria; phylum Chloroflexota; class Chloroflexia; order Chloroflexales; family Kallotenuaceae; genus LB3-1. The sequence goes on along the minus strand of JADDQF010000098.1, from coordinate 15,644 downwards.
GCCAAAACGGTGTCGGCCATGCCCTTCGGCCGCTTCTATTTCAACAGCTTTGTGGTTGCGACCAGCGTGACCGTTTTGCAATTACTGGTCTCTTCACTTGCAGCCTTTGCCTTTGCTCGGCTGCGCTTTCCTGGCAGAAACGGTCTCTTTTTGCTGTACCTGGCAACCTTGATGATTCCGTTTCAGGTGACGATGATTCCGAACTTTATCCTGATGCGATTTCTCGGCTGGTACGATACATACCAGGCGTTGATTTTGCCTCCGGCCTTTTCGGCGTTCAGTACGTTCCTGCTACGTCAGTACTTTTTAGGCATTCCGCTCGATCTGGATGAGGCGGCCCGTATCGATGGCGGTACGTCCTTCCGCATCTGGTGGCAGGTCATACTGCCGCTGAGTGGACCGGTCATCGCCGCCCTCGCGATCTTCACGTTCCTCAATAGCTGGAATGATTTCTTGTGGCCACTCGTCATTACCAACTCGTTGGAGATGCGGACGCTTCCAGTCGGACTAAGCGGGTTTCAAAGTGAGTACGGCGTGCGCTGGAATCTGCTGATGGCTGGTTCTGTGATCGCGATGCTGCCCGTACTGATTGTGTACCTGGTCGGCCAGAAGTGGTTTGTACGCGGCATTACACTCACCGGCATGGGCGGCCGTTAGGGATGCGAGGCATAGGCGCCCGCCTGAGGTTGCTGTTGCGCTTGGTGGGGCTGCTAACGCTCTGCATCGGGCAAAGCAGCTGTATGACCACGCTCCCAAAGATTGCTCCAGTGCATAAAGCCACGCGGCGTACACCAACGATGCCCGCGGCTGTAACAGTGCAGCAACGCGTGCTTTCCACTCCAACTCCAGCCTGTACCGGAACATTTGTTGCCCACGATCTTGATCACAGCACAGTGGTTGCAGGTGAGACCGTGCAAATGTTTGAGGGTAATGGAACAGGCGTGGCGATCAACGATCTGGACGACGATGGCGATCTTGATCTTGTGCTGGCGAACCGGCATGGAGCAAACACCATCTTTTGGAATGAGGGCCGGCTGCAGTTCCGCCCGGACCGCTTCGGGCGGGGAGCCACACGGGCAATCAATGTAGTGGATGTCGACGGGGATAACCACCTCGATCTCGTCTTTACCCGCGGCAACAGCGGACCAAATTACTGGCGCAATACCGGTATGAAACAGGACAACGAGCGCTGGGAGCAGACCATTCTTGATGGCGTAGCGAAGCCGGCCTACTCAATGGCCTGGGACGATACCGATGGTGATGGGGATCTTGATCTTGTAGCCGGATCCTATGACGCCGAACTCCTTAACGTCGGTGGCAATAACTTTTTGTTTGGGGATGGAGCAGGTGTCTATGCGTATGAAAATCGTGGTGATCACTGGGCAGGCACCCGTCTCGCACAGAAATCTCAAGCTTTGGCACTGGCCTTGTTTGATGTCAATGCTGATGGGCACCGCGATCTCCTGGCCGGCAACGATTTTGCTACGCCGGACCAAACCTGGGCTCGCCGGGGCGGGGCATGGATTGAAGCAGCACCGTTCAGTCAGATCAGCCACAGCCCGATGAGCTATGACTGGGGGGACATCGACAACAACGGGAGTTTCGAGCTTTTTGCGACCGACATGAAGCCCTACACATTCAATCTGCAGACGCTAGCACAGTGGCGACCAATGATGGAAAAGATGTGGCATCCCACGCCGTTTGGCGATCCACAGATCATGGAAAACACCTTGCAGATAAGCCAAAACGATGGCACATTTCGCAACGAAGCCTACAGCCGAGGTATCGACGCGACGGGGTGGAGTTGGTCGGGTAAGTTCGGGGACCTTGACAACGATGGCTTTCTGGACCTGTATGTGGTCAACGGCATGATTGAAGCCGAGCTGTTCGCCTATCTCCCAAATCAGGAGTTAGTTGAACAGAACCAGGCACTCCGCAACGATGGCTCAGGTCGTTTCGTGCCAGTACCACAGTGGAAACTTGGCTCCGAACGTAGTGGCCGCGGCATGAGCATGGCCGATCTCGACTCCGACGGCGACCTCGACATTGTGGTCAATAATATCCGAGGAGCCGCACAGCTTTTTGAAAACCGGCTCTGCGGGGGGACAAGTATTGAGCTAGATTTGCGGTGGCCGCAGAGCAAAAACACGCGGGCGATTGGGGCAACGCTCATCCTCGATACCGATGCGGGACGCTTCTCACGCGATGTGCGGGCAGGGAGTGGCTACCTTTCAGGCGATCCAGCCCGAGTCCATTTCGGCATACCCGCTCATGCAACGATTAGCCACCTCGATATTCATTGGCCGGATGGTGCAGTTACGTCGCTGGACAAGCTATCCCCACACGTACTGATCACCGTCACTCGGACCTGACGCAACAGGGAATTTCCATGATCACGCACGAAGTAGCTCCTGAAGCGCAGTGCATACCCCGTTTCCCCGTTCTTGCCCTGCTGCACCCTCGCGAAAAAACACGCCTGTTCATCCTTTGGCTTGGACTGGGTGTCGCTGGCGGAATGGGGGTGATGCGGCTGTTCGTGCTACCCTCATGGAGCGTTACTGCGCTGGTCTTAGGGCTGTTGCTTGTACCAGCGTTGCAGAAGTGGCGCAGCGACGCGCACCGTTGGGGGCATACAGTGATGGTGCTGAGTGTCCTGCTGGCGGCGCAAGCCTTTCACAGCCTCGAACATGCGGTCCAAATGTTCCAGTATCATGTTTTGCACTGGCCACCATTCGCCTCCAGTGGACTCATCTCTGCCGCCAACGCCGAGTGGGTTCATTTTCTGTGGAATTGGGGCGTTGTCGCCGTCGTCGGCTATCTTGCCTGGAACGGCATGCGCAATGTATGGGCTTGGCTCCTACTTGGTTGGGCACTTGCGCATGCAGCCGAGCACTCATATATGCTGGTACGCTATCTGGGGCTGGCGCACGAGCTACAACAGCTTGGCTTTCCGCAAATCTCGGCACAAGGCTTACCGGGTGTACTCGGGCGGGATGGCTGGCTAGCCCGCAGCACCACGACTCAAGGAACGTTTATTTGCCGATTGCCAGGGCTAACGACTGCCTCACGGATCGACGTTCATTTCTGGTGGAACACGGGCGAGATCGTTGCGCTCTTGCTAGCCGCACATACCTTTTTGCGATCACATCTTTCGCAGCTTCATGCTCATTCAGCTCAAGCGCACTAACCCTTGTGTGTTGATCGGAGCCTGCGCCTCTTGATAGGGCTTTGTCAAACGGGGTGAAGAACTTCTTGGCGGCGGCCTTATTGCGCCGGTTCTGAATGAGGATATCCAGCACGTTGCCGTCCTGGTCAACAGCACGCCAGAGATAGTACTGCTGCTTATTGATTTTCAGAAAGACTTCATCGAGATGCCATTTTGCGCCCGGCTGCGCCCGCGGCCGAAGCTGGTTGACATACAGTTGCCCAGACTTCCGACACCATGGCCGCACCGTCTCGTAGGTCACGATCACGCCGCGTGCCGCAAGCAACTCTTCGAGGTCATGAAAGCCGAGATGGAGGCGTTACTTGACGTGCAAGACGAGGCAAGCTAATAAATTTTTCTACTTTGGGCATCAAACGCCAAAATGCAACGATTGCACCAACGGCAAGCAAACAAAAACACCGCATTGTAATGCGATGTTTCCGTGGCGACCCCGGACGGATTCGAACCGCCGACACCTGGTTCCGAAGACCAGTGCTCTAATCCACTGAGCTACGGGGCCATGTATGGCCTGCAGTATAACGAAAAACCACCATGTCTGCAACCGCACTGGCCCCAGCGTTAACCAGCTGGTTTGTTGCCACCCGCTAACGGATGCTAGGACAGCGCTAACCGAAGGCGCTCCCCGAACACCTATTGCCGGATTCGGCTACAAGTGGGACAAATACCGTATCCAACCTGGAGAAAATTGTGGCTTCGTTCGTGCTTTGCATCGCCTCCATGCCAATGCTATAATCTCGCTATGTCGGGCGCTTGGGCATGGCGCCATAGTACACGCACCAAAGCCAGATGAGCGCTGCTTCGCCGACAAATTCACCCTTGTTGCATAATCGCTACCGTATTCTTAGCCGCTTAGGCGAGGGGCGGTTGGCGACGGTGTATCGTGCCGAGGATGAGCGGCTCCGCCGGCATGTGCTCGTACATCTCCTGCGCACAGAGCTGGTTCCCCAAGAAAATCTGCGCCGTCGTTTTGAGGAAGAAGCCCGTCGCGGCGCGCAGCTTTCCCATCCTGGACTGCTCGAGGTGTACGACAGCGGGGATGTCAGCGGCCGGCCCTATATGGTAACGGAGGATATTGCCGGACAGCCCTTGGCGGACGTAGGCCTGCTCAACCCCGGTGAAGCATTGGGGGTAGTCCGGACCGTTGTCAGCGCGGTCGCGATGGCGCAATCTCAGGGTGTACCGCACCCACCCGTGAGCAGCCGCAACGTGTGGCTCTTGCCCGGCGGTCGGGCCGTACTGCTGGAAAATTGGACGATTCCGCCAAGCGAGACCGTTCAAGACCTGGCGCCGTATCGAGCGCCGGAGCGTGCTGCCGGTGGACCGCCAACACCCGCAACCAGCGTGTACGCGCTTGGTATTTTGGCCTGGGAAACGTTTGTGGGTCGTCGGCCATTCGATCCACAGCAACCGCTTGGCACGCAGGCGAACCAGGAACTGCCACCCATCTCCACGGTGCGGCCTGCCATCTTCTCGCCCGAGCTGGATCGCATTGTCACCCAGGCCGTGGCGCCCGATCCGAGCTTACGCTACACAACGCCGATCGATTTTGGCCGGGCATTGGACCATTATGCTGATGCAAGCACGGCGCAGACCGGGCGCTTAGCGACACTACCGACTGGAATCACGGCAACAGTTCCTGCGCAGCCAACACCCGTTCCGGCGGCGGCGCCCGCTGAGGCTCCTCAGGTGCGGCCGAAGCGTGCCTTCCGGCGTGCGCAGCAGGCAGCTCCCGCCGTTGCGCCACCGCCGCCGCCGCCGGTCCTCCAAGCACCGCCGACTTCGCGCACCATGAGCGCGCCAGCTCCGCAGTACAACCAACAGGCCGTGGATCAGCAGATTAAGCGGGAAGTTAAGCGGCAGGTGCGGCGCCAGGGCTGCCAGCGAGCGCTGATCAAACGGACGACCCAGCTCGTCCTTGTGTTTTTGCTGTTGTATGGTATCTATTTGGGCATCGGCTACACCTATGATTGGGCGACAGGCCGTTTGGCCCAAATTAATCCTACGGAATGGTTAACCAGCCGCCTGCCCAATCCCAGCGATTTTGTTCCGTCCTGGCTGCGCAATCCGGGCGAATTGACCGCCACGTATCGTGTGACCCGTCCGGTGCGGTTGCGTAGCTCGCCGGGTGCGTCCGCCGACACCAATATCGTCAAGGTACTGGAGGCAGGCTCGCGGGTGCAGCAGATCGGCCCGCCAGAAGCAGATCCCGATGGCCAGCCGTACACCTGGCTGCGCGTGATCGTCCTCGACGATGGGACGCAGGGATGGATTGCAAATCTTGAAGGTTTACTTGAATAACACGAACGCCACACGAGGTTGGAGTACCCTATGTCCCTGCAAATTCCCGATGATCTGATCACGACCCTCGCGGCTGCCGAGCGCGTTGTTGTGCTGACCGGTGCCGGCATTTCGGCTGAAAGTGGCGTGCCTACCTTTCGCGAAGCACAGACCGGCCTGTGGGCACAGTATGATCCCCGTGAGCTTGCTACCCCGCAGGCATTCGCGCGCAATCCCCGGCTGGTTTGGGAATGGTACGCCTGGCGGCGTAAGCTGATCCAGCAGGCCAAGCCCAATTTAGCGCATCATGCATTGGTCGATCTTGAACAGGCCCTGCCCACCTTTCTGCTGGTGACCCAGAACATCGACGGCTTTCATTGGCTGGCCGGCAGCCGAGACATGATCGAGCTTCACGGGAACATTGCCCGCACGCGCTGCTATGAAGAAGGGCATGTCGTGAGCTGGTGGGAAGAGACCGACGAGCTGCCGCCCCGCTGCCCGCACTGTGGAGGCCCGTTGCGTCCGGATGTGGTTTGGTTTGGCGAAGGCATTTCGGAGCAGGCTCTCCGGAGCGCCTTTGATGCAGCGGCGGCCTGTGATCTGTTTATCAGCGTGGGAACCTCGGCGATGGTCCAACCGGCGGCTGGCTTGCCGCTTCTGGCCAAGCGCATGGGCGCGCGGGTGCTGGAGATTAACCCGGCGCAAACTGCGCTCAGCGTTATCGCCGACTGGTCGTTGCAGGACAAAGCTAGTAACCTCCTGCCGCAGCTGGTCCGGCGCCTCGATTTTCCAACCAACGCGATTGACGGCGCCGAACAATGACCATTTATCCATGCGCAGGTCGCACCGGCAATCGGGCTACGTGCGCGTCTCGATGGCCCTGTGATCCGTCTGCCTGCTCGTAAAACGCCGCTGCTTGAAGCGCTGATTTATCGCATCCTGGTGCGCCCGGCCCTGCGCCGCACCTTTCAGCGGATCGCGCTCAACCCTGATGCGCCGCGGCCGCGGCCGGATCTGCCCACGCTCATCTATGCCAACCATCCTTCGTGGTGGGATGGCTACATGACGTTTGTGTTGGCGGATGAAATCTGGCAATGTGAAGGCTATATCATGATGGAAGAGCCGCAGCTGGCACGGTATGGCTTTTTCCGCTGGTGTGGCGCATTCGGTGTGGATCGCCACGACCCCCGCCACGGACTGCGCTCGATTGCGTATGCGGCGAAGCTGCTAACAGAGCGGACACAGCGTGTCGTCTGGATTTTTCCACAGGGCGAGATTACCCCCAACGACAAGCGACCTTTGCGGACCTTTGCGGGCGCGGCGCATATCGTTAAGCGCGTTACCCAAGAGGGCGAGACCGCCGTTCGCTGCATACCCATGGCGCTGCGCTTCGAGTTTGGCGCCGAGCAACGGCCCGAAGCGCTGCTTCGGTTAGGGCCGGCGCATCTGGTGGTTGGCAAGGTCGAGCCCAAGGCGCTGCACCGAGAAATGGATCAGCGGCTGCAAGCCGAGATGGATGCGCTCTACGCTGACACGATCAGCGGCGCGACGGCACGTTATCGCACCATTTTTCGGGGGCGGCAATCGGTCAACGTGGTGTGGGACGAGGTGCGGAGCTTAGTCCGGTCGCGATAGCAGGTAGTGGTGCAGCGCCCCGCCGACTCCCAGCCAACGGGTTTGCCACAACAAGCGCAATGTAGCCCGCAGGCGTACCAGCGATCCCAGCAATATGCTTCCGCCGATCAGCGCCGCCAATGGGTAGCCATGCGCCAGATCGACCAGCGTAAACTGGAGCAGGCTGAGCACATACAGCAGCGCGGGCAGTGCGGGCAGAAACGGCGCTGCCCGTAGCTGGCGTCCGGCGAGCAGCAGCATGAGCGCGGTGAGCGCCAGCGCCGTGGCACCCCAGGCGATGAAGTTCGCCGTCGGCACACCATAGTATGGCCCGCCTTCGATCCATTGCCAGTATCCGACGACATAGGCCGCTACTGGCTCCAGCAACAGATCCAGCCCAAGGGCCAGGATCGGCGCAAGGAGCACGATCCACCACCGCGAAACATGTCCCGGCAACAACGCCCCGGCAGCACCAACGGCGGCGGGTACCACCAGGAGCCAGGCAAACGGGATCGGCAGCGGCACAGCGCCCCCAACTTTGATCCCGAGCACATCGGTGTAGGTGTAGCGGCCAAAGGGCCAGCCCGTGGTCACACCGATATACTCGATGCCAAAGGAAAGCACCGCGATCAGCAGCGCGGCGACAACTCCGCGTCGGCCCGCGTTCACGGCCAGCCAGAGTGCCAGCAGCGTGCCCTGCAAGATCAGCAAAAATCCACCCATCCACGTGCCCCAGGTCGGCACCAGACTGAGCATCAGCATCGGCACGGACCAGACGTAGATGAACAGATAGACGGCCACAAGCAGCACAATCAGTCGGCGCATATGATTGATATAGGGAGCAAAGGCCACAGCGCGCACGCAAGGCACACCTGCACAAGTCGAGCGCCTAAAGCATGGCCGTGATCCAAGCTACAGTGTTTCCAGTAAACGGGCAAAGAGCGCGGTGCGAGGCACAAACGAATCCAGGTTGACATGCTCATGCAGCGCGTGCGCTCCACCACCCGTTGGCCCCAGCCCATCCAACGTCGGGACGCCGAGCGCAGCGGTAAAGTTGCCGTCCGAGCCGCCGCCGGTCGAGGTTTCCGCAAGCTCAAGGCCGAACTCGCTGGCCAGGGATTGGGCCTTGCCAAACAGCGTGGCGATGGCGGGCGTGCGCTCCATCGGCGGTCGGTTGATACCGCCGCTAAACTGGATCGTCACGTCCTCGATCACCGGCTGGCGCACGGCTAGCGCGGCCGCAATCCGCTCGCCTTCGGCTGCGGTACGCACCCGTACGTTGACGTCAGCCCGCGCTTCGGCGGGAATAACATTGGTGGCAGTGCCGCCGCTCGCCACACACACATTGACCGTGGTGCCTTGTTCGGCATCATTCAGCTCATGCAGCCAAATAGTTTGATGCGCCAGCTCCAGCAGCGCACTCCGCCCTTGCTCGGGCGCGACGCCCGCATGAGCCGCGCGGCCACTGATCGATAGCTCATACAAACCAACGCCTTTGCGCGCTGTTTTCAATGCTCCACCGTTACCCGCCGCTTCCAGCACCAGGGCAGCCTCGGCCTGGCGGGCGAGCTCCTCGATCGCCGAGCGCGACGTTGGGCTGCCCAACTCCTCATCGCTGGTGCACAAAAACCAGACTGGACGTGGTCCCATCCGCCCGAGCGCTCGCAGGGCCTGGATCGCGACACACCCGATCAATAGGCCGCCTTTCATGTCGACCACGCCGGGGCCGAAGAGCTGGGCGCCGCGTTGAACGACCGGCTGCGTCGCCAGCGTTCCGCGGGGATACACCGTATCGTAGTGGCCGAGCACCAGAATGGGCTTGCCTGCGCCGGGCCAGCGGGCCAGCACATGCGTCACCCCGACCGGCTCAACCTCGCCGCCGCAGCTGGCTAACCGTTCGCAGAGCACCTGCCTGAACTGAGCCAGTCCTTCAGCGTCATCAGAGCAGGACTCGATGTTCGCCCAGGCGCTTAGCTCAGCAGCAAACGGCACGTTTTGCAGGTAACGGATCAGGTCGTTGGCCATGCTTAGTCTCCTCTCAGGCGGCGAGTGTAGGATCCTGGTATCAACATTATTCACCCTATGGTATCCTACATCAAAAAGAGATCATGCAATGAATACCGTACATTTCGACTGGCGTCTGATCGCCGTTATGCTGGTTCTGTTTCTGGTGATTTTTTCTCGCAGCCCGCAAACCAACATTGTGGTGCTGGCGATCGGCGCTGGTTGGGCGATTCAGGCCGGCCTAGCGCCTTGGCGCGGCAGCCGAGGCGTTTTGGGTGGCAGCAAAGTCACGTATTGGCGCGGACAACGGATCGTAACCAAATCAGCCGCACGGGGACGCCGCCTGTCGGTAACACCCGTCCAGATTCTTGTTTCACTTTGGTACCTGCTGCTGGGGCTGGGCATGGCGTACGCGGCGATAGCCATCTTTGTCCGGCTCGCCAGCTTCGCATAACTGTCCCCGTACCATCCGGAGGAATGAATGTCGCAATCACCGCATGAGATTGTGGAGCGCACACGCCGTCAATATTTTGGCGACGCCCGCAGCACGCTGGCGAATATTCAGGTTGATCAGCAGGCGGATAGCGTGCATATCCGTGGCCAGGTGCTGGACCGTCAAGCGGCCGATTACTTTATGCACGTGCTGCGCGTGCACGCTCCCAGCGTCAACTGGCGCGACGAACTAACTCCCCTGGTAACGGGACCGGATTATAGCTGGGCGATCAATCTCCGGCCCGTCGCGGATGTGCGGCGTGAGCCGCGCATGTTGGCTGAACGAGTGACACAAACGTTGTTTGGCGAGCCGCTTGAAGTGTTGCGCTATCAAGGTGATTGGGCCTTTGTCCGTCTTAGCGATGGCTATTTAGGCTGGATGCACGCCGGCACCGATGCGGCACCGATGCAGACATGCACTGGTGAAGCGGCTCAAGAATATCAGCAGCAGCTCACACATATCGTTAAGCATTCGCTCGCGCCCTGTTACGCACTGCCGGGCGGCGAGCCGCACGAGCAAGTAACGCTGTTGCCATTTGGCGTACGCGTGGCCGTGAATGGACAGGACGGCCCGATGCGGCGGGTGCGTTGGCCGGATGGAACTGTACGTTGGCTTTGCGCCGCCGATCTGCTGCCCCTTGGCGAGCTGCCGCAACGCAGCCGAGTCGGATTACGGATGGTGATGCCGTGGCTGCGGATGATGGTCGGGGTGCCCTACCTTTGGGGCGGTAAAACGCCCTTCGGGTACGACTGCTCGGGTTTGGCTCAAGTGATCTTCCAGATGATTGGCATTCCCTTGCGCCGCGATGCGGATCAACAGGCGCAGGGCGGGACAGCAGTGCCCTACGACGCCCTTGAGTTTGGCGACCTCCTTTTTTTTGATACCCACACATCAGACGCCGATATCCTGAGCGGCAAGCGCGACGCACATGTATCCCACGTTGGCATTGCGCTTGACCGCTTGACCTTCGTCAACGCGAGCTTCAGCGGTGGTGGCGTGATGTTGCGCTCGTTCGACCCGCACTCACCGTTCTTCTCGCCCACATACGAGCGGCGCTTTTTGGGCGCGCGGCGCTACATCCCGCAGGACGCTTGATGCAGCTCTCGTACGAGATCCGCGAATTGGAGCTGCGGCATACGTTTCACATCGCGCATGGAGCGAGCGCAACCCGGCGTAATGTGCTGCTCCGCCTTGGCGATGGTTTGGGTGAGGCAGCCCCGGTTGCTTATCATGGCGAGAGCGCGGAGGGTGTTGTCGCGTCGTTGGAGCCCTGGCGGCCGGAGCTGGAGCAACTCTATGACCCGGCAGCGATTGCGTGGCTCTTGCAACGGCTACCGGGGAGTCGCGCGGCTCGCGCGGCGGTTGATATAGCGCTCCATGATGCCTGGGGTAAACGTGTGGGCCGTCCGCTGTACCAGCTGCTGGGCCTGAGCGGACTGCCGCTGCCGCCGACCTCATTTACCATCGCGATCACCGCGCCCCATGAGCTGGTTGCGCGTGTGCAGGATGCTGCCGGGTATCCCGTGCTCAAAGTCAAGCTGGGCACCGATCGTGACCTGGCGATTGTGCAAACGATCCGGACCACCGCGCCGCACACGACGATCCGGGTCGATGCCAACGCGGCCTGGACCGTAGAGCAGGCCCTGGAGCTTATTCCGCAGTTCGCCGAATTGGGTGTTGAGCTGATCGAGCAGCCGTTGGCAGTGGACGATCTTGCCGGCATGCGGCAGCTCAAGCAGGCGCGGCTGCCGGTGCCGATCATCGCCGATGAGAGCGTAAAGGCGCCCGCGGACATTGTGCGGCTAGCCGATGCAGTCGATGGCGTCAACGTTAAGCTGATGAAGACGGGCGGCATCCGGGGTGCGCTGGCCGCGATTGAAACCGCCCGCAGCTGTGGACTCAAGGTCATGCTGGGCTGCATGATCGAAACATCGCTGGGGGCGACGGCCGCCGCCCATCTCGCCGGGCTTGCCGATTGGGTCGACCTTGACGGGCCGCTGCTGATCGCCAACGATCCGTTTGCCGGCGTTCAATATGCTGGAGCGGAGCTCCTGCTGCCAGCCGGACCAGGCCTGGGCGTGACAGCCCGGAGCCCTGCAGCACTCAGCTAACGAGCATGCCTGGTTGCAGGCGTGCAGCAGGAGGTTAAACACGGGAGGCCGAATCGCCCCAACGCAATCCGGCCTCCGCTGAGTTGATCTGTTATCGCACGTTACAGCATTGAGCGCACAACGCCAACCACGCGACCCTGCACCTCGACGTTGGAGGCATCTTCGGTCCACGCTTCCATCGTGGGGTTGGCGGGCTGGAGCCGCAGCTTATTGCCTTCAAAATAGACGCGCTTGAGCGTGACCTCGTTGCGGTCGATCACACGCACTGCCGCCGTTTGGCCGTTCTCGATCTGCTGCGTATAACGCATCAAGATCAGATCGCCGTCCGCGATCAGCGCATCGATCATCGAGTTGCCTTTGACCCGCAGCGCATACACATCCTGGACGCGCTCGGGCGCGAGCTCGGCCGGCACATCGACATACTCGTCGGTCTCGCCTTGATCCGGCACCGGAATCGGCGAACCAGCCGAGATTGTGCCCACCAGGCCGACCCGGCGCATCGCGGTAACGGGCGCGGGCGCTGGCTCAACCTCGGCCGCCGGAAGCTTCATGCCACGGGCAAACTTCGCATCACGCGTCAACATGCCCCGCTCTTCCAGCTTCTTCAAGTTATACGCAACCACCGAGGTTGACGAAATTTTGAGGTCACTCTGGATATTACGGATCGCGGGCGGATACCCGTTCTCGTGCATGAATTTTTGGATGTAGGTATAAATGCTCTTTTGGCGCTGTGACAAGCCATCCATCGGCAAGGTCCTTTCCGGCACCGTCGCCGTTGTGACGCGCGGTGGGCGTTCAGCAAATATGTGCGATTTGAAGCAGTATAACAGTCGCACCAATGTTCTGTCAAGTAGTGGTTTTTCGGGGAGCGCCGTGGTATAATACACGCAGTATGCAGCATATGAATGCCTCAAAAACGGTTCGGCTCCCGTCACTGGTGGAGACGATCAGCCTCGGTTTTGGGGTGGTTAACCGCTGCTTATGGGTGTTGCTGATCCCGGTTTTTCTGGATCTTGTGTACTGGCTCGGGCCCCGGCTCAGCATTCAGCCGCTGATCGAGCAATTGGTGGCCATCAGCCAAGCTATGGGGCCGCAAAGGGCCGATCCCAATGTGCTCCAGGTTTGGGATCAGTTGGGGGCGCAAGCAATTCCGTTTGATCTGGCACAGCTTGGGCTGCCCCGGCAGACCAATATCTTCGCGCCCAAGTATATCAATCTGCTGACGCCCTGGCTACGCTTGCCACAAGCACCCTTCGCTCCGCCGGTTTGGCGGGTCGACAATTTGGCGCTGCTGGTGCTGGTGCAAGTGTTGGCGGTATTTTGCAGTCTGCTGGCAACGTCGATTTATCTGTTCGCGCTCGCAAACACGGTTCGTGGCACGCGTGCTCGCTCAGCACTCCGGCGGTGGAGCCGAGGCTTTGCTTCGGTCCTGGGCATTGGGCTGCTCTTCACGGTACTGGTGCTGCTCCTCAGCGTTCCGCTGAGTTTGCTGCTGACGTTTACGCTGGTGCTGAGTCCCGTGGTTGCGGAGCTGGTGCTGGTGGTTGTGCTGGCGCTGCTGGTCTGGCTGTTGTTTACGGCTTCCTTCGCCTTTGATGCCGTTTTCATGAGCGACTATGGGCCAGTTCGGGCGCTGATGATGAGCTTACACATTGTGCAGCGTTCGTTTTGGGCAGCAGCCGGGCTGTTTGTGCTGAGCTGGCTGATCCTGGACGGGCTGAGCTTTGTGTGGCAAATGGTGGCAACCACCTCGCTTGGCCTGGCCATCGCGATCGTCGGCAGCGCCTATATCAGCTCGGGCCTGGCCGCAGCACATCTCATCTTTTATCGCGATCGCCTGAGCCGTATTGGACGGCAACCGTAACTGAGCCGGAGTTTATTCAAAAGGGGAAACATTTTAATGGCAACGATTCCTGTGACGCCTGCACCGGCGCCATCCAACTACGGTGCCGATCAAATCACCGTGCTCGAAGGGCTAGAGGCCGTTCGTAAGCGACCGGGCATGTATATCGGGCCGACTGATATCAACGGCCTCCATCATATGATCCGTGAGCTCGTGGACAACTCGGTCGATGAGGCGCTGGCTGGCTACGCCGACACAATCACCGTCGCGATCCACCAAGACAACTCGGTGTCGGTGCACGATAACGGGCGTGGTATTCCGGTTGGAACCAATAAAAAGCATAACAAGTCGGCCATGGAGCTTGCCGCAACTGTGCTGCACGCAGGTGGCAAGTTTGGCGATGGCGGCTATAAAGTCTCGGCGGGTTTGCACGGCGTAGGCTTGTCGGTGGTGAATGCGCTCAGCGACTGGATGTATATCGAGGTTAGCCAGGCCGGCCAGGTGTATCGCCAGGATTACAAGCACGGCGTGCCTCAGAACAAGGTCAAGCCAATTGGGGCTACCGAAGCCACGGGCACCTTTGTGCGCTTCCTGCCGGATGTCACGATCTTCCGCGAGATCGACTACATGTACAAGCCATTGGCGCAGAAGTTCCGCGAGATGGCGTACCTGACCAAGGGCATGCGCATCCGGTTTATCGACGAGCGCGAGGACCTGGAAACCTCGTTCTACTTCGAGGGCGGCATCAAGTCGTTCGTGCGACACCTCAACAAAGAAAAGGATGTGCTGCATAAGCTGCCCTTCTATGTTGAGCGCACCGTCGAGAATGTCAACGTCGAGATCGCGCTGCAGTACACCGACAGCTATGATCGCGACTCGGTCTATGCGTTTGCCAACAACATCAACAACACCGATGGCGGCTCGCACCTGACGGGCTTCCGGACAGCCCTGACCCGCGTGATCAACAACTATGCGCGGGCCAAGGGCATTCTCAAAGAAAAAGAGGAGAACCTGTCGGGCGATGACGTGCGTGAAGGCTTGACGGCGGTGATCAGCGTGAAGCTGATCGACCCGCAATTCTCCTCCCAAACCAAGGAGAAGCTGGTCAATCCCGAAGCCAAGACGGCGGTTGAGGCGACGCTGGGCGATGCGTTCGCGGCCTATCTTGAGGAAAATCCCACCGACGCCAAGCGCATTGTTGAAAAGACCCTCTTTGCCGCGCGTGCGCGCAAGGCAGCGCAGCAGGCCCGTGAAACCGTGCGCAAAAGCGCGCTGGAAGGCTTTTCACTGCCGGGCAAGCTGGCCGACTGCTCCGACAATAACCCGGCGCGCTGCGAGCTGTATCTGGTCGAGGGTGATTCGGCGGGTGGCAGCGCCAAGCAGGGCCGTGACCGACGCTTCCAGGCGATTTTGCCGCTGCGGGGCAAGATCCTCAACGTCGAGCGGGCGCGCATGGACAAGATGCTGGGCAACAACGAGGTGCGGGCGCTGATCACGGCTATGGGCATGGGCATCGGCGATATCATGGACCTTTCCAAGCTGCGGTACCATCGCATCATCATTATGACCGACGCCGATACCGACGGCGCGCATATCCGCACGCTGCTGTTGACCTTCTTCTTCCGCCATATGCGCGAGCTGATCACCGCCGGCCACCTGTATATTGCGCAGCCGCCGCTGTACCGGGTCGCGCACGGCAAGACCGAAAAGTACGTCTTCTCGGATCGGGGTCGTGACGAGTACCTGGCCACGCTGAGCGCGGACGACCGCAAAAAGGCGGTGGTGCAGCGGTACAAGGGCCTGGGCGAGATGAATCCCGAGCAGCTCTGGTCCACAACCATGAACCCGGTCGACCGGATCATTTTGCAGGTCACGTTGGAGGACGCGCAAACAGCCGACGAGACCTTTACCATGCTGATGGGCGACCATGTGCCGCCCCGCAAGCGCTTCATCCAAACGCACGCGATCGAGGTCCGCAACCTCGACGTGTAATGCTGTAGGATCTCGCGGAGCTTGAGACTGTAACCGTAAACCTTGAGACTCAATATCGCATTCTATGTAGGCTGCAATAGTTAT
>JADDQF010000158.1 GCA_016781505.1 bacterium | reverse complement strand
CCGTTGCCGAAGATCCTGTTTCGGCGCAGCGTGTTGTAGTCCGTCGTGCCAAACTCTTGGTTGGTGTATTCGGTGCGACCATTGCTAATCAATACGCCATAGCCCTTGTTGTGGGCGATGATGTTGTTGGCAATCAGGTTGTGGTCGCTATCGCCAAGCATATAGATCCCATGATGCCCTTTGCGCACGTCCTTCGGGTCGATGTTGAGGCCGTTCGGCAGCGCCGTCACCCCATCCGGCGCCACCCCAATCTTGTTGTCGTGAATGTGGGCGTTGCTGATGCGCGACCACATGCGAATGCCATCGTTGCCGTTGTCGCTGATTACGTTGTGCCCGACCTCGGTGCCCTCGACATTGTCCTCCAACGAGATCCCTGACGCCGAGTTCGCGCCCTTGGCCGAGGCTGCCTTCTTGATCGTCCCGCCCGTTGCGCTCGGCCCGATGTAGTTGCCGATGACCTTGTTGCTCTTGGTCTCGAACTGGTCACCGAAGCCGTCGATGTAGGGCGAGTGCGAGACCTCAAGGCCATCGCTGAAGTTGCCGCTGATGATGTTGCGCTGGCCCGGCTCCAGCCCACCCACGATGTTGCCGGCCGAGCCCAGGTTAATATCGATGCCATCGGACGCGTTGCCGAACTGCGTCTGCCCATCCTGCTTCAGCCCCACATAGTTGTTGTACACCTGGGTGTTGTAGGTGCGGTACTCCATGCTTAAGCCGTCCCAGCCCCCGGTAATAATGTTGCGTTGGTCAGGCGCAACCCCGCCGATGAGGTTGCCGTCAGCGCGGTTCTGCAACCGCAGCGCGTCGCCACCACCATTGTCAAAGCGGTCCATGTCGGCCGACTCGGTCTTGGTGTTCTGGGCCACATTCAGGCCCAGAAAGTTGCCTTCGATGCGATTCTTACTGGCGGATTCACCGGCAATGAAGAGGCTGATGTCCCAGTGATACAGGGACAGCCCACGCACCAGGTTGCCCGGCGACCGAATGGTCAAGCCGTAGACGCCTTTGACCTGCTCCGCTGGCGCACTCAAGTCTTTGGACTTGCCTTTGATTTCGATGCGGATCTTGGCATTGCCGGCGGTCGCCTGGGTGTTCGGCGCGGCGCCACACTGCGAATAGCCATCGATTTCAGTCCCATATTTCGCTGCATCATCGATCACCAGCCCGGTCGTGGCGGTGCTGGTTGGCTGGAGCACGATGGGAGCCGTGCTGCTTGGACACGTGCCATCCGCGTTCAAGATATTGAACGAAATGCGGTCTGACCCTGCTCGTCTGTTCGACTCCTGGATCGCGGCGCGCAAGGTACATATCCGATTGCCTGCTCCCGTCTCACACGCGCCATTGCCGGGATCCGCGTCATTGCCATCGCCCGCATTGTTCACCACAAACTCGTTAATTGCGGAGGCTGTGATCGTTTCCGCATCCGGCACAGGTTGCGAGGGATCGGCGGCTTCGCCCCAGGCGGCCATGACTTGCTGAACGTCGGCCACATCCAAGCAGCCGTTTTTGGTGAAATCGTACGCACCTAAACCATCAGGCGTGCATTGTGCCTGCTCTTGCGCGTCGATCCAGCCGTCGATCAGCGTCGCCCCATCGGCGTCGTTGATCACACCATTGGCAGTCACATCGAGATTCGCTTTGGATGGGGTCGGCGTTTGAGCCTGAGCTGCAGGTGTTGTTGGCAAAATCCCGCCTACCAGGACCAGACAAACCAGTGCCGCAACACCCTGACGAACCCGCTGCTGTACTTTATCGGCAATCATTGTTATTCCAGTACTCTAAAAATGGCTGCTTCGTTGGCTACACACGACCGTGTGGTTATTTGGCGCTGACATCGAAGGCGGCATGGCTGATCGTCACAGGTAGGACGGTGCCCTGCGGGTCGACCAGTTGCACGCCGTCCAGGCGGAGCTCTACGCGGCCGGCGGCGGTGGGCGTGAAGACCAGCTCGGCCAGCAGCGCGCGGCCCTGCACCCCCGGAAGCGCCGGGTTCTTGGCCTTGTAGCGCGGGCTGGCGCAGGCACTGACCGGGCAGGTCACCGCGCCGACCACCACCGCGGCTGGCCGCAGCACGGGCCCGAGCGGCAGCAGGTCACGGCCGGTGCCCTTGAGCTCCTGAGTAATCGTGGCCTGGTCAAGGCGGACGTGGGCGGCGTCAAAGGCCACGGTGCTTTGGAAGCCGGCCAGGTTGCGGACGCCGGAAGCACGTAGCTGGACGGTGACGGGCTGGCCGACACGCGCGGTCGCGGGCGCCTCCAAGGCCAGCGTTGGCGCCGGGGCAGCACCTCTGACCGTGCCGCCATTGAACATCAACGTACCAGCGAGCAAAGCCAGCACAACCAACACGCCGCCAAGCGCTAGAGCAGGTCGGAGTCGAGATACTACAGCCAACATGATCGTTCCTTCTAGGTGCGACACCATCCAATATGGAAATGTGTGATCTGCCGGTGCCCGCACCTGTACGTTTCGGCCAAAGGGCAATTGATACACTAATTCGTATCAATTGCCCCATACGTAACCTGACGGAGAGCAGGATGGAATTTGGATGGAGGCAAGGGGAGTGTTCACTCAACGACTACATTCATTACCATCTGTACATACGTACACGTGTCAGGACTAATGTGTTGAGAACTTTTGAGTTTTCGCGCTTTTTGCCGGCAAGTCAATATTGGCCGACACAGGCGCCTCAATGTTCGGGCTAGGTTGACCTTTGGTAACCCTATCGGCACCTGAATTTCGCAATGACTCTAACGCAAAACCAAGCAGCGATAACACAATGCCCAAGAGCAAGCCAAACAGAACACCAAGGGTGATTGTGCGAACTGGTTGTGGCGCGAATGGTACCGTTGGAGGCACCGCTTCATTTGTGATGTCGAGCTGGACTGCCTTCTCTGGAATTTGTTTGGGTAGTTCCCGAGCAACCGTGTTCACGATCGCTGCCGCAAGTTCCGGGTTGGTACTCTGAGCCTGGATATCGATAAGGTTGGTGTCGGGTAACACAAGTGCGGTCAGCTTGGAGTCGGCAATCACGGCCGGATTGATCCCCAACCCTTGTGCAACTTGCGCTTGCATCGAGCCGCCGGTCGCTTTGCGCGCCATTGTGTTAATAATGGTCCGCTTGTCGAGAGCGACCATGACGTTTACAACATCGCGTGGCTCTTGCAACAACGCATTTGGCCGCAGTTCGAGTTGGGCGGTTGCCATATAGGTTGGTTGCTGCTTTGACACCGTGTATGCAGCAGTGCCGGCGGTTACAAGGACGGAAAGCAAAAGCAACCACCAATTCGTAAGCAGTACCCGGAAAAACGTTGATATGTCCATGCTGTTCGTCGCCTCCTAAAAAATGCTGGAATGTTGTCCGATACTTTAGCGCGCTCCACGCGCCTCTGCTACTGCCAAGACTGTCCGTACCAAAATCGTAATATCGAGCGACAAACACTGGCGTTCGATGTAGGCAATGTCAAGACGGAGCCGGTCGTCAAACTCGGTCTCGGCACGGCCAATAATTTGCCACAACCCCGTAAGTCCAGGAATGGCGTCAAGCCGCTCGGTTTGCCACAAGAGATAGGTGTTGCTGGCAAACGAGGTTGGGCGCGGACCAACCAAACTCATTTCACCCTTAAGCACATTGAGGATCTGTGGCAACTCATCCAAGCTTGTTTTACGCAGGAAGCGACCAACACGGGTAACGCGGGGGTCGTTCGTGATCTTGAAATCCGGCCATTGCAGCTCGTTGAGATGCATCAAATCTTTCTTGAGCTCTTCGGCGTTCGGCACCATGGTGCGGAACTTATACATACCGAAACGCCGTCCGCCACGGCCAGTCCGCTGCTGTTTGAACAGAACAGGGCCATTCGGTGAGTCGATTTTGATCAGTATGGCACAGACAACAAACGCAAGGAACAGGATCGGCATCGCCATTATACAAAGCGTTAAGTCCATCGCTCGCTTCAGGTGGCGATATGCCCGACCTCGAATCAGTCGCCGGGAAGGCTCGAACTGTTCGTACCACAGCGTGTCTGTCCTGCCATCATAAACGTGTTGCGAAAGCGCCATACCTTGCTCCTCAACCCACAATCACTTATTTATACCACCGCTGAAAACATTTGGGAGCCACCCAGACTCCCTGATCTCTCTGCTACCCCGACCGTTCCGACGTTCGTACTACCTGCTTCACCGCTGGTACTTCCACAACCGCCAAGTTTTCTGTCACCGACCCGGCCTCACCAGGATCTTCGCCTCGGCGCTCATGCAGAACAGGCTTGAGTGCGCTCTCGGCTTGATACGCAAGTTCCTCGAAGGTTACGCCTTGGTCGGGGAAGCTGGCGACACCGAAGCGCAATGAGAAGCCGAGCCGTTCCTGCACACGCTGGTTTAGCCGCGCCAGCGTTGAGATGGTTTGCGCCTTGCCCATCTCCGGCATGACCAAAACAATGCGGCCATCGTCGGTTTGATCGACGACAAAGTCGGTGCGACGCAGGCTGCGGGCAACCAAGCGGGTAACCGCAACCAGGCGGTGACGCTTGGCTAAGACCTGCTGCACCTCTTTTTCGGCGGCTTGCATCGCAAGTGGGATAGCGTTGGCATCGACATCGATGACCATGATGCTGAGCGGACGATTTGCTCGTCTCGCAAACTGCATCTCCCGTTTGATCGACGATTCAGCCTGTTCGCGTTGATAAACACGGCCGTCCATGTCCACAAACAGAAGGGCCCTTACCATCTCCACGAACTCAACACAAAGAGTGCCAACGGTGTGCGCCAGGGCAGCACTGAAGAGCACCGAAGAAAGTTCAAAGAGCGAAATATAGGTGTAGGCTCCGCCCCACGCTGGGCGGTCACTCAGCAGGCGAGCGACAACAAAGGCCAGCCCGCCCAGCACTTGCATCTGCCATGACGGAATCTTCTTAAGCTGTGGGATCAACAGGCCAAGCGCAACTACGGCTACAACAGCTACATATATGGGCGACGCAATATTGAAAAGATCTGGATCAGTTACGTCGAGGTCGAGCCGCTCGATATTGAAAAAAAACGAGAGCCAAACTACCAGTCCTACCAGGTAACGATTCAAACGTAACACAGCTCTTCTCCTCTTTCGTAACGCAGTGCTGTAGAGCAACGTTAGTGTGACTAAGTAAACCGCGCAATCAGGGCTTACGAGATGGCCCCCAACAAGCCTACTTCAGAACTCCCACGACTTCACACAGCCAGGACTTTTTGTCCGTCGTCGTTTAGTACTCATCCTTTATAACGCTGGATATAGCAAAAAGTTACGCTGGATTGTGGCAGATTTAAATAATCTTTTCACTACCTGCCCCTTTGACCCAAACCTAGAATCTTGTGCTGCCACACAGTCTCCGCTGCGCACAACTCCGACAGCGGTCTGGACCTTAACCACGGTTGCCAGCAACCTGATCCGCGGACAGGCAAAGGCATACTTGGTATGCTGGGCTAATATCAGCGACTAAACCAGATCAAATGGCCGGAGCAACGTGAGGGCGGGGGAACCTATACTCACAGCACGCTATTCGAACCAAGCGCGGCTCAGCCTACGGCTTAATCGGTTCCAGGCCAAAGCAAAATTCTTGCCACGGTATGGGAATTCCAAGTGCTGCTGACCGTAGTTGTTGGTGCAACAGAAGATTGGACTATGAGGGGGAATTAAGTCCTTTGGGGGTGTAGCACAGAGAGCACCAACAACGCTGTCGATCTTTGGGCTGAGACGGGCATAATCCGCGGCGTAGGAGCTTGTTTCCTCCCATGGATAATAGTTAACGTAACTAAACGTGAGACAAGCGTTAAGGTTGAACGCGGCTAGCTGTTGCGGAAATCAGGTTGGTATGAGCTGCTAGCTCATCGCCGCAAGCAACCGGGCATAAGGGGGGGAGGGCCTGAGTTTTGGCATCGCGGATACCGGAGCCATTCCCGTCAAGCTTAATTATGATGGGCACCGACTTGACTCCGCTTGCAACATCAGTCGATTTGCCTGTACGTACGGTAGCGGTGACATGTCAAGATGATAATACTCGGGATGTGGCAATTAATCAATGCCGTTTAGGAAAGCAAGGAGCGAACATCGTCGATGTGGTGCAATCAAGCCATGCAGCAGACACCAGACGAATCAACAGCAATAAAAAACCTCCTCTCGTCCGGGTTATCCCAGCGAGAGGAGGTTTTGGTTCATCCAAACCTGCTACCTTTGTAACATTTTATGGTGCAGGAGCGGCAGCTTCCACGTTGATTGGTGCGACCGCTGGGGCTTCAGCAGGTGGGCCAACCTCAGCAGGAGCTTGAGCGGGTGGGCCGGCTTCCACTGCAGGAGCGGGCAGATCAGCGGGTGGGCCGGCTTCCACTGCAGGAGCGAGCAGCTCAGCGGGTGGGCC
>JADDQF010000144.1:26460-58807 GCA_016781505.1 bacterium | reverse complement strand
GGAGCTCAAAAACACGATCAACACCATGGTCGACCAGCTCGGCTCATTCGCCTCGGAGGTGACGCGCGTGGCGCGTGAGGTGGGCACCGAGGGCAAGCTGGGCGGCCAGGCCGACGTCAAGGGCGTGGCCGGTACCTGGAAAGACCTGACCGACAACGTCAACTTGATGGCCGGCAACCTGACCGTCCAGCTCCGCGACGTCTCCAAGGTCGCCACCGCCATCGCCAACGGCGACCTCGGCCAAAAGATTACGGTCGATGTCAAGGGCGAGATCCTGCAAATCAAAGACACCATCAATGTCATGGTCGACCAGCTCAACGGCTTCGCCTCGGAGGTGACGCGCGTAGCCCGTGAAGTGGGCACCGAGGGCAAGCTGGGCGGCCAGGCCGACGTCAAGGGCGTGGCCGGTACCTGGAAAGACCTGACCGACAGCGTCAACATGATGGCCGGCAACCTGACCAGCCAGGTGCGCAACATCGCCGACGTGACCACCGCCGTGGCACGCGGCGACCTCAGCCGCAAGATCACCGCCGACGCTCGCGGCGAGATCCTGGAGCTCAAAAACACCATCAACATCATGGTCGACCAGCTCAACTCGTTCGCCTCGGAAGTGACGCGCGTGGCGCGTGAAGTCGGCACCGAGGGCAACCTGGGTGGCCAGGCGATCGTGCCGGGCGTGGGCGGCACCTGGAAGGACCTGACCGATAACGTGAACTACATGGCCCGCAACTTGACCGGCCAGGTGCGCGGTATTGCGCGGGTGGTGACGGCAGTGGCCAACGGTGATCTGAAGCGCAAGCTGGCGCTCGAAGCCAAAGGCGAGATTGCAACGCTGGCCGACACGATCAACGAAATGATCGACACGCTGGCGACCTTTGCCGACCAAGTGACCACGGTGGCGCGCGAGGTCGGCATCGAGGGCAAACTGGGTGGGCAGGCCCGCGTGCCTGGCGCGGCCGGCACGTGGCGCGACCTGACCGACAATGTGAACCAGCTGGCGGCCAACCTCACAACACAGATTCGGACGATTGCCGAGATTGCAACAGCGGTGACCAAAGGTGACTTGACGCGCTCGATTGCGGTTGAGGCGCAGGGCGAAGTCGAGGAGCTCAAAGACAACATCAACCAGATGATTGCCAACCTCCGCGATACCACCCAAAAGAACACGGAGCAAGACTGGCTCAAGACCAACCTGGCGCGCTTTACCCGCATGTTGCAGGGCCAGCGCGATTTGCAAACCGTGTCGAAACAGATTTTGTCCGAGCTGGCCCCGCTGGTCTTTGCGCAACACGGCGTGTTTTATACCAAAGATGGCCAGGCCGAGCAGCCGATGCTTAAGCTGCTCAGCACCTATGCCTATCGGGAACGAAAACACTTGGCGAATCAGTTCCACCTGGGCGAGGGGCTGGTTGGGCAGGCGGCGCTGGAAAAAGACCGAATTTTGCTGACCGAAGTGCCGCACGACTACATCAAAATCAACTCGGGACTGGGCGAAGCAACGCCCATGAATGTGATTGTGCTGCCGGTCGTCTTTGAAAACGAGGTCAAGGCCGTCATCGAGCTGGCGTCGTTCCAGCGCTTCAGCGAAACCCATCTGGCGTTTCTGGACCAGCTGACCGAAAGCATCGCCATCGTGTTAAACACGATCGAGGCCGGGATGCGGCAGGAAGAGCTGCTCAAGCAATCGCAATCGCTGGCAGAAGAGCTGCAAGGTCAGCAGCGCGAGCTGACCGAGACCAACCAGCGGTTGGAGCAGCAAGCTCGCTCGCTGCAAGCTTCGGAAGAGCTGCTCAAGCAGCAGCGCGAGCAGCTGCAACAGACCAACGAGGAGCTGGAAGAAAAGGCCGAACTGCTGGCGACGCAGAACGCCGAGGTCGAGCGCAAGAATCGCGAGATCGACCGGGCCCGGCAAGCGCTGGAAGAAAAGGCCGAGCAGCTGGCTCTGTCGTCCAAGTACAAGTCCGAGTTCTTGGCCAACATGTCGCACGAGCTGCGCACGCCGCTCAACAGTCTGTTGATCCTGTCCAAGCTGCTGTCGGAAAATGCGGACAGCAACCTGACGCCCAAGCAGGTTGATTTCGCCACCACCATCTATTCTGCCGGCGCCGATCTCCTTTCGCTGATCAACGACATCCTGGATCTGGCCAAGATCGAGTCGGGCACCATGGGCGTGGATGTAGGCGTGGTGCAGTTCGGCGATGTGCGCGATGAGGTCGAACGAACCTTCCGACAAATCGCCACCGACAAAAACATCAACTTCACGGTCGATCTTGCCGCCACGCTGCCACGCAACTTGCACACGGATGGCAAGCGGTTGCAGCAGATCCTGCGCAATTTACTCTCCAACGCATTCAAGTTCACCGAGCAAGGCGCAGTAACGTTGCGGATCGATCCCGTGACGCAAGGTTGGAGCTTCGACCACGAAGCGCTGAACAAGGCGCAGGTCGTAGTGGCCTTCGCCGTTACGGATACCGGGATTGGGATCGCACCTGACAAGCAGAAGATTATCTTCGAGGCTTTTCAGCAGGCCGATGGCACCACCAGTCGCAAGTATGGCGGCACAGGCTTAGGCTTGTCGATCAGTCGCGAAATTGCACGGCTGCTGGGCGGCGAGATTCGGCTGCTGAGCGAGCCGGGCAAAGGCAGCACCTTTACGCTGTATCTGCCCCAAGTCTATCCCACGACCACCACGGTGAGCCGCGACACTGAGACCAGCGCTTCAACCACCATTATGCCCTTGCCCACGCGGGGCAACGGCGGCAATGGCGGAACGGCGACGGCTAGCGCAGCTGTGGAGCTTGCGGTCGAGTCCGAACTGTTGCTGCACGGCGAGATCAGCGACGACCGTGAGGCGATCAACCCGGGCGACCGTGTGCTGTTGATCATCGAAGATGATCCGCCCTTTGCGCGCATCCTGCTGGATTTGGCCCGAGATAAGGGCTTCAAAGGTATTATCGCCTCGCGTGGCGACCTTGGGCTGGCCCTGGCCCGCAAGTGGAAGCCCGACGCCATTACGCTTGATCTGCAGCTGCCGATCGTCGATGGCTGGAGTGTGTTGGACCGACTCAAGCATGATCCGGCCACGCGGCATATTCCGGTGCATATCATCTCGGTGATGGAGGGCCGCCACCGTGGGCTGCATCAGGGCGCAATCGCGTATCTGCAAAAGCCGGTAACCAAGGAGGCGCTGGACGAATCGCTGGCCAACATCAAGCAGTTCGTCGAGCGCGGCGTCAAGAATTTGTTGGTTGTCGAGGACGACGAAGCCCAACGCAAAAGCATCATCGAGCTGATCGGCGAGGGCGACGTACGCTCCACAGCCGTTGGCACTGCTGCTGAAGCACTGACAGCCCTGCGCGAAGGCCAGTATGACTGCATGGTCCTGGACCTGGGCTTGCCGGACATGACCGGCTTTGAGCTGTTGGAACAGCTGAAGCAAGCTGGGCTGCTTGGGGATTTGCCGATCATTGTGTACACGGCTAAGGACTTGACCAAACAGGAAGAGACCGAGCTGAAACGGGTGGCCGAGACGATCATCGTCAAGGATGTGAACTCGATGGAACGGTTGTTGGACGAGACCGCGCTCTTCTTGCATCGGGTCGAAGCCAACCTCCCGCAACCCAAACGACGCATGTTGGAGCAGATCCACAAGAATGATCCGGTCCTTGCCGGCAAAAAGGTCTTGATTATTGACGACGACGTACGCAATATCTTCGCCCTGACAAGCGTCATGGAACGGCAGCGCATGCACGTTATCTACGCTGAAAATGGACGAGACGGCATCAAGCTGTTGGAGCAAACGCCGGACGTCGACATCGTACTGACGGACATCATGATGCCGGAAATGGACGGCTACGAGACGGCGCGAGCGATCCGCCAAAATCCTGCCATCAGGACGTTGCCGATTATTGCGCTTACGGCCAAAGCGATGAAAGGTGACCGGGAAAAATGTATCGCCGCGGGCGCGTCCGATTACATTACCAAGCCGGTTGATACCGACCAGCTACTGTCGTTGCTGCGGGTCTGGCTATACCGCTAATGGAGCTTGGGAATGCAGCTTGCTACCACGCAGCGTGGCGCTGTTAACTGCATTCCCAACGTATCCGCAGACAATCGTTTGTGTGCATCCATGGTTCGCCATGGCAAGCACAGCCGCGTGTGAGTGGGCGTACATATGCGTATAGCATGAATGAGCTAGAAGACATCGAGATTCAATTATTATTGGAGGGAGTGGCGCGCTTCTACGGATACGACTTTCGCAACTATGCGCTTGCGTCGTTGAAGCGGCGGATCGCGAATGTGCTGCGGGCGGAAGGCGTTAAAACGGTGTCAGCACTGCAAGAGCGTGTTCTGCACGACGCAGCCTGTCTTGAACGCTTCCTGCTGGCGATGACCGTGAACGTCACGGCCATGTTTCGCGACCCGCATTTTTATCTTACGTTTATGACCAAAGTCGTACCGCTGCTGCGCACCTACCCGTTTATTCGCATCTGGCACGCCGGCTGTTCGAGCGGTGAAGAAGTGTACTCGATGGCGATCCTGCTGCATGAAGCCGGCTTGTACGACCGCTGTCGCATCTACGCGACCGACATGAATGCAGCGGTTTTGGCACAGGCTAAAGCGGGCATTTTTGCCCTCAACAAAATGCAGGAGTACACGAACAATTACCTCAAGGCCGGCGGCAGCCAATCGTTCTCGCAATACTACACGGCCGCCTATGAGCGCGCCATTTTTCGGCCGTGGCTGAAGGAACATATTACGTTTTCCCAGCATAACTTAGCGACGGACGGTTCGTTTAATGAGTTTAATGTAATATTGTGCCGCAACGTCATGATCTATTTCAACAAGGACTTGCAAGCGCGCGTTCATCATCTTTTGTACGAAAGCCTTTCCCTGTTCGGGGTTTTGGGCGTCGGGCAGGCTGAGTCGCTCAAATTTACCCCGCACGAGCATCAGTATGCCGAGATCGTCAGCGGTGAGCGGTTGTACCGCAGAATAAGCTAAGCTGGACGAAGCGCACTGAGGATCGATCATGCCGCAATTACCGTTTCCGATGTGAGCTTAACAGCAAGCGAAGAGGCGCTGTGACATTTGAACTCGTAGTGATCGGGGCATCATTAGGCGGCTTGCACGCTGTTGCAACGTTGCTAGGCGGGCTGCCGGGTAACTTTGGGCTGCCGGTGGCGATTGTGCAACATCGGCACCGCGAGTCGGAGGGTGCACTCGCAACAGTGCTCCAACGCGCCAGCAAACTACCCGTGTGTGATGTGGAAGACAAACAAGCGATTCGTTCTGGCATTGTTTGTCTGGCGCCAGCAGACTATCATCTGCTGGTGGAACGGGACGTCTTTGCACTCTCGACCGAAGCACCGGTTTTGTACTCACGGCCATCGATCAATGTGTTGTTTGAGTCGGCCGCGGATGCGTATGGCCCGCAGGTGATCGGCATCATTCTGACTGGTGCCAGCGCGGATGGCGCGGATGGCTTGGCGGCGATCAAGGCCGCCGGTGGCCTAGCCGTTGTTCAAGATCCGGCCACAGCCGAATGCCGCGTTATGCCGGAAGCCGCCCTGGAAAGCGTCGTTGCCGACCATGTTCTGCCAGTACCAGCGATCGCTACACTGCTGACACAACTTGGAGCCGGAGAGCTGAAAGTAGCACCATGAATTTTGAACAAGCGGTAAATATCTTGCTGGTCGATGACCGGCCCGAAAATTTGCTGGCACTGGAGTCGATCCTGGGCAACCTGGGGCATCAGCTGGTCATGGCGCATTCAGGGCAGGCAGCGCTGAAAGCCCTGCTCCGACAGGACTTTGCCGTTATCTTGTTGGACGTGCAAATGCCTGGGCTGGACGGTTTTGAGACGGCCGAGCTGATCCGCGGCCGTGAGCGGTCACAGCACACCCCGATCATTTTTTTGACGGCGCTCGACCGCAGCGATGCGCGAGTCTTTAAGGGCTACTCCGTCGGCGCGGTCGACTTCCTGTTCAAGCCGTTCATGCCCGAAGTGCTCCGCTCGAAAGTCGCGGTTTTTGTCGATCTGTTTCGCAAAACGCAGGAGATTCAACGGCACGCCGAGGAGCTCGAGCTGCGGGTCCGTGAACGAACCAGCGAGCTCACGGTGGCCAACCGCACGCTGCGAGCCGAAATCAACGAGCGCCGTCGAGCTGAGGAGGCGTTGCGCTACCAGCTGGATCTCAACAGAGCGATCACCAACAACACTGCGGAAGCATTGTTCATGCTTGACGCGGAAGGCCGGACGACCTTTATGAATCCGGCGGCTGAGCAGATGTTTGGCTGGCGGCAAGCCGAGCTCCTGGGCAAAGTGCTTCACGATCATATCCATCATCGGCACCCGGATGGCAGAACGTTTCCGACGGCTGAGTGTCCCCTTGGCGAGGTCTTTCGGTCGGGGGAAGCGCTGCGCAACCACGAAGATCTGTTTGTGCACCGGGATGGCACCTATATTCCGGTGTACTGCTCAAACGTGCCAATTCATGTCGATGGCAAGGTGACGGGGGCAGTTGTTTCGGTGAACGATATTACGCAACGCAAACGGGCCGAGGAAGAGCGTGAACGATTATACCGTGAGGCGCAGGAAGCGATCCAGGCACGCGATGAATTTTTGTCGATCGCGTCGCATGAACTAAAGACGCCGCTGACTGCGCTCCAGCTTCAGCTCCAAATGCTGCTGCGTTCGGCCAGCAAAAACGGCGGCGCGAAGCTTACACCTGAGCGTTTACTGCAGAAGCTGCACCTGGCCGACCAACAAACCGACCGGTTGGCCGGGCTGATCAACGATCTGCTCGATGTTGCCCGCATTCGCACCGGCCGGATCGAAATTCGGCTGGAGGAAGTAGATCTCACCGAGGTTGTCCGGGATGTGTTGGCACGATTTGAAGAACAAATAACGCAGGCCGGCTGCAGCGTATGGCTTCGCGCTGAAGCGCCCCTCCTGGCCCACTGGGATCGATCACGGTTGGAGCAGGTGTTCACGAACTTGCTGTCAAATGCGATTAAGTATGGTCCCGGCAAGCCAATCGAGATCTGGGTGAACGGCGACGCGACCACGGCCGAGCTGACGGTACAGGACCATGGTATCGGCATCGCGCCAGAGCATCTGGAACGGATCTTTGTGCGGTTTGAACGGGCGGTATCTGCCAACCATTATGGTGGACTAGGCCTTGGATTGTATATCGTGCGCCAGATTGTGGAAGCGCTCGGCGGCACCATCCGGGTCACCAGTGAGCTAGGTCACGGTTCTACCTTTACCGTGGCTCTGCCGCGGAGCGTAGCGGTGGCTGAAGCGGAAATCCGGTGACCAGCGGAAATTTCGGACGACGACCGGACCAGGAGCCAACAGGCGGCACAAAAGCTGCATGCGTCGATCCTTGAATGCTGCCACGCCGCGGCGGTTGAGGATCGCTCGCTGGGAACGCGTTCGCATGAAAGGGTTTCAAGCATGACATCATTGCCGGACCAAGCAGCCAGTATCTTGATCGTTGAAGATGAATTTGCAATTCGCGAGGCGCTGACCGAATTCCTCGAAGAAGAAGGGTACCTGGTGGCCGGAGCCGCCAACGGCCGCGAAGCACTCGCATACCTTCAGAAAACTGATACAACGCCAACGGTGATTCTGCTGGATTTGATGATGCCGGTCATGAACGGACAGCAATTCATCGCCGAACAGCAGCAAAACCCGACGCTCGCCCGCATCCCGGTTATCCTGTTATCTGCCGCGAGCGATGCCCAAGCCCGACTGGAATCCGACGGCGTTGCGGGATACCTCGACAAGCCAGTGCGGCTGGTTGAAGTGTTGCAAATCGTTGAACGGTTTTGCCAGCCGCAGATCGACCCGGTGCAAACCCAGCTCACTCCCCGAAACGACGAGGCCACGCTGTAGCGAGCGTGACCTTGACGTTCAGCGTATGAAGATTAGCAGGCGCGCTTTGCCGCATCTTTCGTTATGTCAAATCTTTGGTGTTTGCAGGATCGCCCCATCGGTTGCTGACGAAACCAGGGCAGCATACCGTCCGAGTACGCCCCCCTTGTAGCGCGGCTCGGGCGCTGTCCAGGCCGCCTTGCGCGTGGCAAGCTCATCGTCGGACAGGAGCACGTCAAGGCGGCGCTGCTTGATATCAAGCACCACTTCGTCGCCATCCTGGATCAGCGCAATCGGACCACCGTGCGCCGCCTCGGGCGCAACATGCCCGATCATTAAGCCGCGGGTCGCACCGCTGAAGCGTCCGTCCGTAACCAGCGCGACCGACTCGCCCAGCCCTTCGCCAACAATCGCGGCGGTCACGCCAAGCATTTCGCGCATACCGGGACCACCCCGCGGCCCTTCGTAGCGAATAATCACCACATCGCCCGGCCGAATCTGCTGGTTGGTCACAGCTGCCATGGCGGCCTCTTCGGAGTCGAAGACGCGGGCAGGACCGCGATGCTGCAGCCGTTCGTGGCCGGCCACTTTGACCACCGCACCTTCGGGTGCAAGTGTTCCACGCAGGATCTGCAAACCACCCGAGGCTTTGATCGGCTGATCGAGCGGCCGCACAACCTCTTGTCCGGCTGTTTCAACCGCCACACTCGATTCTTCGCCAAGCGTACGGCCGCTGACCGTGATCGCCGAGCCATCCAACAGGCCACCCTCGATCAGCCGCTGGGTGATCAGCTGCAAGCCACCCGCGCGATCCACGTCGACGGCGGTAAACCGGCCGCCGGGCATCAGGTCGACGTACAACGGCGTGTTGGTGCTGATGCGGTCGAAATCGTCAAGCGTTAACGGCACGCCGGCTTCGCGCGCCAGCGCCAACAGATGGAGCACGGCATTGGTGGAACCGCCCGTGGACGCCACACTCACAATGGCGTTCTCAAACGCCGTAGGCGTCAGAACATCCAGCGGCTTAAGGTCGCGCCGCAGCAGGTCAATGATCAGCTCGCCAGCCCGAATGCCCACCTCATTTTTGCGTGGATCCACGGCGGGCACCGAGCCAGAGCCCATCGGCGCAAGGCCGAGCACCTCCAACACCGTCGCCATGGTATTCGCCGTGTATTGGCCGCCGCAGGCGCCGGGACCGGGACAAGCTACATCTTCCAGCTCGCGCAGCTCGTCGTCGGTCATTTTGCCAGCGGCCGTCGCGCCAATCGCCTCAAAAACATGCTGAATCGTCACATCCTTGCCGCGCCAGCGGCCGGGCATAATCGAGCCACCGTACAGCACCAGGCTAGGAACGTTGAGGCGCACCAGTCCCATGGCCGCGCCGGGCAGGGTTTTGTCGCAGCCCACCAGCGCGATCATGGCGTCGAACATATAGCCGCGACCAACCAATTCAATCGAATCGGCGAT
Organism: bacterium; assembly: GCA_016781505.1. Taxonomy (GTDB): domain Bacteria; phylum Chloroflexota; class Chloroflexia; order Chloroflexales; family Kallotenuaceae; genus LB3-1. Next base: position 49,458 of record JADDQF010000144.1, on the reverse strand, counting down.
CACTTCGCGGCTGACCAGCGAGGTTTTCATGCCCTCGGTGCCCATGGTGATACCGTCGCTGATCGCCACGGTGTTGAATTCAAAGGGCATACCGCCCGCCGCTCGCACGCCTTCTTTGACCTTGGCGGCTAAAGCGCGCAGGTGGAAATTACAGGGCATCGTTTCGATCCAGGTATTCGCGATGCCGACCATGGGCTTGGCTAAATCTTCGTCAGTCAGGCCGATCGACTTAAAAAAGGATCGAGCCGCAGCCCGAGTGCGACCATCGGTAATGGTGCGGCTTCGCGTCTTGAGATCGTGGGTCATAGCTAGCTCCTGAGTGAGAACAGAACGCAGCACAGTTGAGGATCGCGGCTGCGAACGCCAGTGTTTGGCCGCTCCCGCTGCGTCGAGCATGATACCGGGAGCAGCCCGTTTAGCGCAAGTTGAAGCCGAGCGCTTGGAGCAATCCGGCGCTGAACGCAAAGCAGGCCCAAAAGGCACACAGGGCGACGAAGCCAACGCCAGCCGCCGCTCCGATCGCCGCCCAGTGTTGGCCACCCGTCGTCTGCTCAGCCCGCGTTTGGAGTCGATCAAACGCAAGGTAACAGCCAAGCAGCGTCAACGTACACAGGATAACGACCACGAGCGGAACAAGCACGGCAACATTCATCGGCAAGGCTAACGTTTAGGGCTCGGCCAACGTAAAGCGTCCACATGACCCATCGTACCCCAAGCGGCTGTGTTGCACGCACATGCGCTTCTGGTATAATACGGCCCTGTTGGAGGGATCGCATAGCCTGGCCTAGTGCGCAGCACTGGAAATGCTGTACGGCGGTAACGTCGTCGTGGGTTCGAATCCCACTCCCTCCGCCACCCACCGCCGTTGCCCTTGCAGCGGCGGTTGCTTTTTAGCGGTACGAGACCAGCCGCTGCACCCACAGCGCACCCCCGTGGACCAGCACGATCATGACGATGGCCAACGCTAACGGACGAAAGCTCGTGCGGCGCTGCCAGGCTTCGCCCAGCACCAGCCCGCCGCCAAGCGCCACCGCCGGCAGCACAAATGCTTCCCAGCGCAACGCCTGCTGGCTCACCAGCAACGTGCCCCACGAGAGCAGGGTAGCCATCCACCAAGCAACCAGAATTTCCGCCAAGCGCGGATACACACGCCAGGCCAAAACCAATCCGGCCAGGCCAAGCAATGCAAGCACTGGCCCGATCTGCCCCGTCAGCCACACAAGCTCACCCCACTCAAAGCCAAGGCGCTCCAATGCTGTAGTTGTGGGCGGGGGTGCGGCGGAGCGCTCACGCAGAACAGCGCTGAATGCCGAGTAGTACCCAGCCACAACCGCCACCAGGGTCACCCCGCTGACCAGCGCAAATTGCCGGACCTGTTTGTCGCGGCGGAGGAGCAACACCAACCCCACTGTTCCCAACACCAACACCATCGATAAAAAGACGCCCGAGTGCCCGAGCAGCGCTACAGCAGTCGCTAGCCCAAGCAGCGCAGGACCAGCCTTACGTTGCCGCCAGCGCAGCAGGAGCAGCAGCCAAGGCAGCACAAGCGCCTGGCCCCACACATTGGCCATCTCACCGGTCGACAGCGAGCGCAGCAACGGTGGCGCGAAGAGGTACAAAGTGCCTGCGCCAATTGCGGCAGCACGCGGTGCTCCCACGCTGCGCATGATCAACCAGAGCCACATGATGGCCAGACTGTCGATCAGGGCGTTGGCAGCAGTGACCAGAGTCCAATCTTCAAGCCCTAGTAACTGCAAAGGGGCGAGCATGACATACTGAGCCGGCGGGTATGGCGCATCACCGCCACCGGCATCCGACGGCAGCCCTTCGGTAAAGATGATTTCGCCGCGCGTTACGCCGATCAGATTGTTGATATTGAGCCCAACATCGCTGGAATAGGTTTGGGGATGAAACAAGCCCAGCGTGCGGATCAGCCACGCCAGGGCAACCAGTGCCACCACCAGCCGGGCTTCGGGGCCGTCTGCGCCGAGCCCCAAGTGTCGTGCTAACCCGCGGGCCAACGGCTCCAACCCAAGCGACAAGCCGTAGGCGACCACCACCAAGCGCAGGGCTTGAACCGAAAAGCTGGTCAGACCTTGTCGCTGCCACAGGAGCAACGCAACCAACACCGCAACCAGCGCCAGCGCTACCAGGCCAGCTGTTATCTGCGGCAGCAGCCAGCGACGCGCCAGCAAGTAGCTCAAGCCGACGATACCGCTGAGCACGGCGAGCTGCGTCCAGTCCGGTGATACACGGCTGACTGCTTCCACTCGCAGTCGGTCGGCCGCAAATGCGAGCGAACGCGGATCGCCTGCCGGCTGGTAGGTCGGGGTAACAAACTGGAGCGCGAGGTTGCCAACCGTTGAGGGAGGTGCCACCAAATGGTAGGTCCGCGCTGCGGGATTGAGCGGCAAGGCTAGCGTAGGTCTGCCATTCACATGCCATCCGCTGAGCACCGGCATACCACTCGGTTGGCCGGTTGTGACCCGCAGCAGCATGACGTACACGCCACGACCAACGCCCGGCAGCCGAACAGCCGCGTCCTCAAAAGCCCAGCGATACGCAACGGTCGCCGCAGCACAGCGCTCAGGCGGAGCGTCGAACTCGACACCGCCGCCAGCACCTTCGATGTTGAAACCATGGAGGTACGGCGCATCAAAGACCGCCGTGGCGAAACAGTCTTTTGGCGATCCGCCGATGTCCAGATCAAAAGCGTACGACGCGCTGTAGGCAAGGCTGCCGCAGAATGCCATGACCAGCATCAACAACCACAGGCCAGGCTCGCGCAAAAAGCGGCATAGCTCACGAACCTCAGTGGCAGTCGCCCGCCGAAACGCGCTGCGCGGCAGCTTAAGACTGGCGGGCCAGGAGGTAGACGCCATAGTCGCACACTCCCGAGCGCATATGATAGCTGCGCTGAACCTCGAAATGGGGGGCAAACAGGGCACGGTAGTCGGCGTCGGTGCGGATATGGTCGCCGCGGTCGAGCCAGTGCATCAGATGACCCGGCACGTTCCAGATCGATGGCGGCGGCACATCCTCGATCACCAACAATGTCGCACCCAGCTTGAGCACGCGATGCAGCTCGACGACGCTGGCGCGCACAAGCGTGTCGGGCAGGTGGTGGATCACGCCCAGCACCAGCGCCGCATCAAAGCTCTGGTCGGACAGCCCCAGCGCACTGCCGTCCATCACGCTGTAGCTGCCCTGGCGATGAGCGCCCGCGTACTGCACATATGGCCTGGTCAGGTCCATGCCGACGTAGCGGTCGGGCGGGAAATCGGCTGCGAACTGCCCGGTGCCACAGCCAAAGTCCAAAAAGCGGCGCTGCTGGTCCGCAAACGGGCGCAGCTCTTGGGCAATCACCCGATGCTCACCCCTAAATCCGGCTTCGACCAACCAGCGCAACATATTCCAAAGTTGCGGCGTGCGTGACACATGATCAAGTAAACCTTGCATAACCATCCAAACTACGCTTTGCGGGCCAGCGCCAGCACCGACAGCCCACCCGGAAATCGTCCACCGGCACGAAGCCAGGCTGCTTCAAAGAACAACGCCGATTGCAGCATCGCGTTGACAAGGGGGTTGGGCAGATCCAGATCCGAGGCTGTCGCGCCATGCGAGGGCAGGACACGTTCAACCATGCGTTGCAGCACCGGCAGCGGCAGCAGCAGACTGTTGATATACGACAAGCGTTCGAGCTGTAAGCCGGCGGCTGCCAGCAAGGATTTGGTTTCACCTGCCGTATACCGATGCCGACCATGCACAGAGCGATCATGCTGTGATGTCAGCCACTGATAGGCCGGCAAGCGTAACAACAGCCGCCCGCCCGGCCGCAAGACCCGTACGGTTTCCTGCAGGGCAACGCGCTCGTCGATCACGGCCCGGTGGTACAACACATCGAACGACGTGACCAGATCGAAGCGGTTGCTTTGAAGCGGCAGCGCAGCAACCGACCCGCGCAGCAAGCGGCCAGGGAGACGCCGCTGGCCCAGCTTAAGCGCGAGCGGCTCCAGATCAAGCCCAACAACCTGGCCATACCGCTGCAAAAACTCGGCGTTGCCGCCGGTGCCACAGCCGGCATCAAGGATCTGGAGGTCGGTGTGCTCGCTATAGACCTGGTCTAACCACGCCGCCGAGAGCGCGCGCATGCCGCGATACCACCAGTGCTCTCCCTCGACGGCCGCCATGACCTCGTATTCATACAATTCCATTGGCTCAGCTTAGCAGGCGCCACAAAACACACAACCGATGGTATCCGTTTGGGTTGTTGTTTGGCGTGTCGGCGTCGTTGTTTTCAGGCTTGCGCGCTGCGCATGGCCGCACAAACTGCAGCAACCTCTTCCCGCGTCAGCTCGGGGTAGCATGGCAGCGACAACACGGACTCAGCCAGCCGCTCGGTTACCGGGAGCTCACCCGGCTCGTAGCCAAGGTCGTGGAAGGCGGGCTGCAGATGCGTAGGCAGCGGATAATGCACATCGGTGCCAATACCCTGCTCGGTCAGCGCCTGCTTGAGCGCGTCGCGGCGGCCACCGTGTACTTGGATCACGAACAGATGAAAGACGTGACCGTCTGTTATGTCGGGCAAGCTGATGCCTGGCACATCGCGCAACAGCTCGTGGTACCAGCGAGCGCGCTCTCGCCGCAGCTCGTTCCACTGATTGAGCAGCGGCAGCTTACAGCCGAGCAGCGCTGCCTGCAGCTCGTCGAGCCGCGTATTGATACCGCCGGGCTCCGCGTTATGATACTTGCGATCCCAGCCGTACACCCGCAGCTTGCGCAGCTTATCCGCTAGCGCGTCGTCGTCGGTAATGATGGCGCCAGCGTCACCCAAAGCGCCCAGGTTTTTGGTTGGATAAAATGAGAAGGTACCCAGCTGCCCAAAGGTTCCGGTCATGCGACCTGCGACCATCGCGCCATGCGACTGCGCACAATCTTCGATCACGGGCAGGCCATGCTGCTCCGCAATCGCCATAATTTCGCGGATGGGCGCCGGACGGCCATACAAGTGGACCGGCAAAATTGCCTTGGTGCGGGGTGTAATGGCGGCAGCCAGCGATGCCGGCGACATGGTATGCGTCTCGTCGTCCACATCGGCAAAGCGGGGTTTGAGGCCGGCCTGCACTGCCGCGATCGCGCCATAGCCGCCGGCATTTGCCACGGTTATCACTTCGTCGCCCGGTTGCAGACCAAGGACGCGCAGCGCCAGGTGCAGCGCTTCCGTGCCATTGCCGACGCTGACACAATGGTGCACGCCACAATATTTCGCCCACTCATCCTCGAACGCGCGGACCTCGGGACCCAAGATATACCAGCCGCTGTGCAGCACGCGCAGCGCAGCCGCATCGAGCTCGGCCTGTTGGGCACGATATTGACGAACCAAGTCGCCAAACGGAACATTATACGGTTTCATGCAGGTATCAACTCATCAGAAGTGGCGCTTGATCAGGACGTAGACATAGCCTTTTTGCACCACATCCGCAACCAAAAAGAGCATAACCATGATCGTCGCTGCTCGGCCAAAGATGCCGCGTCGCCACCAGCGATCCAAGACCACCGCCGTCCAGATACAAACCAGCGGCATGACGATAAAAACATGCTTCAGCACCATGTCTGCGATATAGGCGCTCACCAGGCTGTACAGCCCAAACAAAGCAGCCCAACCCACCCACACCGGCCACCAGCGCCGGAATTGCTGCTGCTGCGCTACCATAAAACCGCCGATTGCAGTCAACACCAAGACCAGCGAGGTAAAATGGTTGAACGTGAATTGATTGTTGGCCTGGAAATTAGCCCACGCGTTGGCGCGCGGGTCGGCCTGCGCTTCAAGCGGATTGTCTAGCCGATCCAGAGTGCCCGTCACAATCGCCGGCAGCGTTTCGGTCGCGAGCGAGTGCGCGAACTGGACATGATAGATCGCGAAGCAGACAAGCTCGGCAACAACAATCCCAGCGACGATAAACCAGAGCCGCTTCCAGCCTTGACCACCGCGTTGGAACAAGCCCAACAAGCCAATCAGACCCACCAACGAGATTGAGAAGACCCCCAGCACGGTGTACGACAAAATGGCGAGCGCCATCAACCCAACCCAGATCCAAAACGTGCGCCGGGCGCGCAGCCCAAGGGCAAACTGATCGTAGTTGACGACCAGAAACGCAGTGGCGAGCAGCGAAGCCCACAAGCCAAACTGGGTTGGATAGTTGCCCCACGACAGCAGAAAGTACGGCATCGGGATCAGGTTGTACAGCGCTGCCGCAAAAAGGGCAGTGCGCCGCGACCGCAGAGTTACCCGCGCGATCAGATGGATTGGAAAGAGTTTGGACACATCCATCAGCGCGCTCAGGCCGTTCGTGGCGTCAGGCAAGCTCAGGCCGAGGAAGTTGAAAGGCACGACGATCAGGTACCAGAGCGGCGAATAGGGAAATTGCCCTCCGCCCAACCCCACGGTATCACCCATATATGAGGTATAACCAGGCCGATACAGCTCCAAAAAGCGACCATCCAGAATCCAGTTCATACGTAGCACATGCGCGGCCTGGTCGAAGATGATGGCATGGGGATACAAAATCCCACCCAGCTTGACGAGCGTAGCCACGGCAAAGATGCGCCAAAGCCAGGCTTCCTCACCCGCGCTGAGCGGCGCCCCAGCTCGCTCATACACTGCCCGTACAAGCCTGCGCAGGGGCCATAAGGCTACGTGTAACCCTGCCAGCACCACCAACCACCGCACCAGGCCAACCGTGAGCAGCAGACGCGCCTCGGCTAAGCTCCACAGCGCGAGGGCAACCGTCGCCAACACGATCAGCGCACTCACGGCTGGACGCAGGGCGAGACGCCGACCAAGGGTGTAAAGCCCAACAGCTAACGCAAGGATCAGCAGGCCTGCCCGCAAAGGAGCGGACGGATGGAGCGCGTGAGCCGTGACGCGATCAAGCGGAATGCCCAGCAAGCGCGGATCGTTAGCGCCGGCCGGAAAGGCATTAGTGGTGAGGCGTAGATCAAGATCGCCGTGAGTGGCAGGCGCCAACAGATGATACAAGCGCACGCCATTGGCCGGCGCCAAGGTTAGGCTGGCATCGTTGGCGGTTAAGTTGACCCAGGCAGGCGGCGTTCCCGTTGGACGTACGCCGTCGAACCGCAATACCGCTTCCCAATATCCACCGCCCGCGCCCGGCAAAAACACCTGCGCCCGCTCGCGCGAGAAGGCATAGGTGTAGCTCTCATTCTTTTCGGGATTATCAAATCCGCGCAGATAGGCTCGCGCGTGGCTGCCGCCGATATCAAGCTCCAGGGGCTGCGGAACGCGGTAGACCAGGCTCAGCCCCCCCAACACCCCTGCGGCCAGCAACACCAGCGCGACCAGATCAGCGCGCCAACGCCATGCCTGCCGCCTTGTCGCTTCCCGCGGCTTAACCACGGGCTGGGCTAAACTACCAGTAAAACTGTTTGTGTTCATGATAAAACGCCAGCGTACGTGCCAGCCCTGCGCGCAGCTCTACCCGGGGGCGCCAGCCCAGCCGGCCTTGAATAAGCCGGTAATCGCCGTAGTAATCGCCGATATCGATGGTTTTGCGGTCGGGTGGAAAGGGAATAAGCTCGTAGCGACCCCCACCATTCAAATCGATCAGCAGCTGAGCCAGATCACGTAAATTAATCGTCTCGTCGGCGCCGAGGTTGAAAATCTGGCCATTCACGCCATCACTGGCGGCCGCCAGCAGCAGCGCCTCCACCACGTCGTCGACGTAGTTAAGGTCCCGGATCTGCAGACCATCGCCAAACACTTTGATCGGCTCGCCCATGATGAGCTGCTTGATCCATATGCCGAGAAAGGTTTGCCGCGCATCCTTGACCCGCATCCGTGGCCCATAGGTATTGGTCAGGCGCAAGGCGCACGCTCGAACGCCGTACACGTTGTTATACACAATGTGATACCACTCGCCGGCCATTTTGTTGATACCGTTGACGTCGGTGGGATGCAGCAGGTGGCGCTCGTCAACCGGCAGATAGTCGGGCTTGCCATAAATTTGCCGGGTGCTCGCGTACACAATTTGCACGGCGGGATTATGCTTGCGGCACGCTTCCAGGATGCTGAGCTGCGCCCGACAGTTGATTTCCAGATCCGTGTACGGATCGTGCATCGAATCCAGGTGGCTGGTTTGACCGGCCAAGTTGAACAGGTAATGCTGGCCCTGCACCAGATAGTTCATCGAGTATTCGTCGCGCACGTCGGCGACGTTGACCCGGACGCGCTCGGCCTCAAGCGCTTGAATGTTGTGCAGATTGCCGCCGTACTCGGGAATCAGCGAGTCGACCAGCGTCACCTGCGCCCCCAGCGCCGCGAGACGATGGGCCAGATTCGCGCCGATAAAGCCCAAGCCGCCGGTAATCATGCAGCGTTTATCGGCGAATACGGAATGGTTCGTAGTGGTCATACTCCTGCTCGTGCTGGTCATGAGTACGAAACGTGCCTATCTGAAAGCTCGCCACGAGCCGCGAGCGCGGCACGCCGGGCGCGAATACCGGGCATATGCTCGCGCCGTATCACCAGCTTCCACCACAGCTTGAGCAATTGTGGCGGAATGCGGCGCAGCCGACGAAAGTTAAAGAACTGCGAAGAGCCATAGGTGCGATGGTAATGATGCACAGGCACCTCGGCAAAGCGAAAGCCGGCGTCTTGCAGTTTCTTAACCAGCTCCAACGGGATTGTACCATCCGGCGACTCCAGCTCAATCACGTCAAAGACGTGCCGCCGCATCAGCCGAAAGTCACAATCCACGTCGCGGAGCTTGAAGCCAAAGGCCAGCTTAACCAGATGATGGTACAACCGCCCGATAATCACCCGGTGAAAAGGATCGGAGCGGCTGATCTTGTAGCCATTGACAACGTCGATCCCGGGTCGCATCTCGGGCACCAGCAGCTTAAGCTCGCGCGGATCGTACTGCGCATCGCCGTCGGTATAAAAGACCAGCTCTTTGGTGGCGCTCGCGAAGCCAACACGCAGCGCACCGCCGTAGCCCAGGCTGTGGCGATGGGTCAGCACACGCAGGCGATCATACTGGGCAGCCAGATCATGCAGCACCTCAACGGTGTAGTCGGTGCTGCCGTTTTCAACCACAATCACCTCATAATCGTCGGTGAGCTCTGCCAGCGTATGGAGCGTGGTCACAACCAGGCTGCCGATGGTGCCGCCATCGTTGTAGGCCGGAAAAAATGCTGTGATCGAGGGTCGCTTGTGTTCGGTAGGCTGTGCAATCGTCATATCGCGCCGGATTATAGCATGTTACTGCGCGATCAGCACCTCATACGTTCCATCGATTTCGCTGGTGGTTAGCTGACGGCTCATAATACGGGGCCCGTTCGGCACTTCAGATGGGCTATGCATCCGAGCTCGCACGCGACCCCATATGTCCTGTACATCGAGCACTCCGTCGGCGTGTCTAGCTGTGCATGCCCAGCACGCATAAACACCTGCCCACAGATTATGAGCAGGTGTTCATGCGCTGCGCTCCGAACGGACAGGCTGCTAGCACTCCGTCAGGCCGATCAGAATCATCAGGCGAGCTGCTGGCGCGACGTTAGCGCTTAGTATGCCACGGCAAACGGCTCGCTGTTTTCCTTCCAGGCCATGGTGTTGATGTCATACAGCCAAAAGATCGGGCTGTTGTTGGACGGCTTGTCGTTCTCCACCAGGGCGCGAGCTTCGTCGATCAGCGGGTTGATCTCCTCGCCCGCCAATGGACGGTAATTTTGGGCCAGGCGTACGTTTTCGTCGATCTGCGACTCTTCCTCCATGCCCAGAATGGCGAGGCTGACGCCGGGCAAGCCCAACGAGTAGCGCAGCGCCAGCTCACGCTCTTTCAGCTCGCCGTGGCCGTACACCTTCATCGCGATGACGCCCACGTCTTTGCGCTGCGCAACCGGCAGCAACACATCTTCCGGGCCGGTCACCAGGCGGTCGATAGCGCCCAATGCCACCAGCACCGCATCGAAGTCGTAGCGCTCCAGGGCGTACGCCAACACGTCCGGACGGGCATGGCCCGTGATGCCGACGAAGCGCGTCATGCCCTGGCGCCGTGCCTCGTCCAGCGCGCTGATCGCTCCGTCCGGCGCCAGCGCCGCCTCAAGGTCGGCCATGGTGTTGATTGCATGAATCTGCAGCAAATCGACGTGATCGGTCTGCAGCTCCTTCAGGTTCTGCTGCAGCTCGGCCAACACATCGTCGCGTTTGCGCTTGTTGAGCTTGGTCGCCAAAAAAACCTCGTCGCGCCTGCTCTTCATCACCTCACCGAGCTTGGGCTGGCTGCCATAGTCGGGGCTGGTGTCGAGATAGGTGATCCCCTGGTCGATTGCGTGGTTAAGCAGCTTGGCCGACTTGTTGAGCAGGGGGGCGTCCATGACCTTGATCTTACCCAGTGGCGCGGTGCCATAGCCGATGATCGGAACTTCGACGCCTGTCTTGCCGAGCGGTCGATGTGGAATAGCCATGTGTCCCTCCTTAGCGGGGCGTGAGCAAACGGCTCCGGAAAGGATACATCATGCAGCAACCTCCGTACCGCCGTTGTCATACACGACCAGATCGAGGCCATGGAATGTGTAAATGAGGAACACAAGCAGTGAGCAGACGACGTGTCCCCAACACAGCTGGTGCAAAAATGCCCTATCATACAAGCAGGCCGCTGGAGGGAGAATGCGAGGCACACGAATTGATGTAGCGTGCCAGTGCTTTGCCTCACGCTCCGGTAGGTCCATGATGCAGGTTTTTGACGCGCCACAATGGACGACGCCGATAACAGCAGGACTGGAAACAGCATTGATGAACGTTTGCACGAAAGGGGCCGGTGATGGAGCCTGGACTTGACCAAAAATATGAGCGGCTACAAGTGATCCTGCATGACATAGGCTCGGTGTTGGTGGCCTTTTCCGGTGGTGTTGACAGCACACTGCTGCTTAAGGTAGCAGCCGATGTGCTGGGAGAACGCTGTGTCGCGGCGACCGCCGATTCCGAGACCTACCCCCGCGAAGAGCTGGCGGAGGCCCGTCGCCTCGCTGAGCTGATGGGCGTCACCCACGTGGTTGTCCACACCAACGAGCTGGTAGACACACAGTATGCTCAGAACGGACCCGACCGCTGCTATCACTGCAAAAAAACACTCTTTACCGAGCTGTTTCCAGTAGCCGCAGAACGGGGCCTGACGGCGGTGGTGTACGGGGCGATGGCCGACGACATGGGGGACCATCGTCCCGGGCATCAAGCGGCGATGGAATGGAACGTTCGCAGCCCCCTGCTTGAGGCCGGGCTAACGAAAGCAGACATTCGCGAGCTTTCGCGCCGGCTGGGCTTGGACACCTGGAATAAGCCATCTTTTGCCTGCTTGTCGTCCCGTGTGCCCTACGGCCAGTCGATCAACGCTGCACAGCTGCGCCAAATCGACGAGGCGGAGCGGGCCCTGCGTGGCCTTGGCTTCAGTGGTTTTCGGGTCCGCCACCACGGGGATATTGCCCGGCTTGAGCTCCAGCTGGCAGATCTGCCGCGCGCGATTGAAATCCGTGAGGAGCTGGTCGAACGGTTAAAGGCGCTGGGCTACATCTATGTTACGCTGGACCTCCAAGGCTTCCGCAGCGGCAGCATGAACGAGCCGCTGGCCCGCAGAAACACGCAAGTCATCGAGCTGATCGGCTAGGGCTGGAGCAATAATTATGCGCGATCCTTTTCAAGATTTGCGGGCTGCACTCCTGGGGCAGGACGAGCCCGTCACGGCCTTGCCCTATGCGCGGCTCGATCCGCAGCGCGAGCACCGCAAGGGCGTGCCCGAGGTTATCTTTGCCGAGCCCAAAGCGCCGGAACAGGTCGTCGGGATCGCGCGCCGCTTCCTGGACGAGACGGGACGAGCGATCATCAGCCGTACACCGCCCGCTACGGTGGCCGCGCTTGAGCAAGCGTTCGAACCCCCGGTTGTATGGGAGCGCTATACCGGCGGCCAGCTGATTGTTTTGCGGCGGCCCGACTACGTTCGACCGCGCACCGGTGGACAGGTGGGCGTGCTCACTGCCGGCACCGCGGATGTGCCGCGCGCCGAAGAAGCCGCCGTGCTGTGCCGCGAGATGGGCTGCGAGGTCCAGCTGGTGTGCGACGTGGGCGTGGCCGGACTGCACCGACTGATCCAGCCACTCCAGCAGCTGCTGGCGATACCGGTGGATGTGATCATCGTGGCGGCGGGCATGGACGGAGCGCTGCCGTCCGTGGTGAGCGGGCTGGTCGATGTGCCGGTGATCGGACTGCCCACCGCGGTAGGCTACGGCCTGGGTGGGCAAGGGCACGGGGCATTGTTGACCATGCTGCAAACGTGCGCTCCCGGTCTAGCCGTCGTCAACATCGACAATGGCGTAGGAGCTGGCGCGATGGCGGGCATGATCGCCAATCGGGTGGCGGGTGCCCGGCAGACAGATCGTTGAAAGGAACTGTGCGGTGGTCATAGATGTGTACTCCGACGTCGTGTGTCCGTGGTGCTATATCGGCGAGCGTCGGTTGGAGCGGGCCATGGCGCTGCGGCCCGATCTGCAGGCCATAGATGCCGTTGCACACATGCGGCCGATCACGGAAAGCACGATGACACTCGCAGTGGGGTAGCGGCGGAATACCAGGGCGCGATGGCCCTACGGCACGACCAACTGTGGCAGGCGTGGCCCGCTCGAAGCAGCGCTTGCAACACCTCATGCTATAATCGAGCCTATGGACATCGCGAACCTTATCCGGCCGGATCTCGCGGCCTTGGAGCCGTACACGCCGATCGTGCCCTTTGAAGCGCTGAGCGCGCGGCTCGGGCGTCCCGCCGATCAGATCATCAAGCTGGACGCCAACGAAAACCCGTATGGTCCGTCCCCGCGTGCAGTTGCGGCGCTGGTGCGCTATCCCCATTACGCGATCTATCCTGATCCGGACCAGACACCCTTACGTCAAGCAATTTCACAGTACATCGGCCAACCGGTCGAGCGCATTTTGTGTGGCAACGGCTCCGACGAGATCATCGATCTGTTGATGCGCTTGTTTTTGTCGCCGGGCGACGCCGTGGTCGAAGCACCGCCAACCTTCGGCATGTATAGCTTCAATACGGGCGTTGTCGGCGGCCGCGTGGTGCAGGTACCGCGCGACGAGCACTGGCGCGTCGACATTGAGCAGGTGGCGGAGGCAGTAGAATCATCAAGGGCAAAGCTCGTGTTTCTGCCGTCGCCCAATAATCCCGACGGCAGCGTGTTGCCCCGAGCCGCCATCGAGCAGTTACTCCAGCTACCCGTAATCCTGGTGATTGACGAGGCGTATGCCGAGTTCAGCGGCCACAGCGTGGCGGATTTGGTCGGCCTAGCGCCCAACCTCGTCGTGCTGCGGACGTTTTCAAAGTGGGCTGGGCTGGCTGGGCTGCGGATCGGCTACGGCCTGCTTCCCGAAGCGATCATTCAGCATTTGTGGAAGATTAAGCCGCCCTACAACATCAACATGGCGGCGGTTGTTGCGGCGATCGCCTCGCTTGAAGATGCCGAGTATTTGATGGGGACGGTGCGGAAGATCGTGGCCGAGCGAGAACGTGTTTTTGCCGAGATTCAACGGATCGATGGCCTCCTCCCCAGCCCGTCGCAGGCCAACTTTATCCTGATGCGCGTGGCGAACGGACGCGCCAAGGAGCTGCATCAAGCGTTGGAACAGCAGGGCATTCTGCTCCGCCACTACAACAAGCCGGGCCTGCGCGACTGTGTCCGCATTTCGATTGGCACGCCTGCGCAAAACGACACAGCGCTTGCCGCCCTACGGGATTGGAGCGCCAAGGAACAATTGAGCTGATCATGCAAAACGAACCGTTGCACATCCTGCTTGAGTTTGCGCAAGAGCTGGCCTGGCAGGCCGGCAAGCTGACACTGGCCTACTTCGGCACCGGTGTTGTGCCGGAGCTTAAGGCCGACCAAACGCCGGTAACTGTTGCGGATCGCCAGGCTGAGCAACGGTTACGGGCCATGATTGGCGCGCGCTTCCCTGAGCATGGCATTGTCGGCGAAGAGTTTGGCGCGACCAATCCCGGGGCGCGCTATCGCTGGATTCTGGACCCGATCGACGGCACCAAATCGTTTGTGCAGGGTGTTCCGTTTTATGGCGTGCTGGTTGGGCTGGAGCAGGACAACGAGCCTGTCGTCGGGGTCTGTTATCTGCCTGCCTTGAACGAGATGATCGCGGCCGCACGCGGAGAGGGCTGTACCATAAATGGCCGCCGAGCACAGGTCAGCGTCGTATCCCAACTAGCCGATGCGGTGTTGCTGGCTTCGGACGCAGAGTCGTTTGCGACCTATGGACGTGCTGCAGCGTTCGACGCACTACGCAGGCAGACCAAGTTTACGCGCACCTGGGGCGATTGTTATGGACATATTTTGGTGGCAACCGGCCGCGCCGAGCTGATGCTAGACCCCGTGATGAATGTGTGGGATTGCGCGGCACTGCTGCCGATTGTGCAGGAAGCCGGCGGTAGCTTCACCGATTGGCAGGGCATCCCAACCATTCATGGTGGGAGTGCTGTCTCGACCAACCGTTTGTTGCGCGACGAAGTCATGCAAGTCCTGCAACAAAACTAAGACCTTGCGCGAGCAATCGGCCATCAACGACGCACCTTGCACGAAATACCAAGCAGCTAAAGGTTCCGTTTGGAACGCTGCCTATTGTACGGCTGACAGCGGAACGCTGTTGCGCTACTTGTAACCAGATGTAGAGCGTATGACACGTACGGCAACGATTGAACGCAGGACCAAGGAAACCCAAATCCGACTAAGCCTGAACCTGGACGGCTCGGGCCAAGCGACGATTCGCACGGGGGTCGGGTTTTTTGACCATATGCTGGAACATATTGCCAAGCACGGCCAGTTCGACCTCCAAGTTGATTGCAGCGGCGATCTGCATATCGACGAGCATCATACCGTGGAAGATGTCGCGATTTGCCTGGGCCAGGCACTGCACGAAGCGCTGGGCAACCGCGCCGGCATCGCGCGCACCGCCCATGCGTTTGTGCCGATGGACGAGGCGCTGTGCTTTGCCGCGATCGATATCAGCGGTCGGCCCTACGCCGTGGTTGACGCCGACTTCCACACCCAGCGGATCGGCGGACTAAGCACCGATCTGATCTGGCATATCTTTGAAACCATCGCGATCCATGGCCGCATCACAGCGCATGTACGCGTTCAGTATGGCCGCAATGACCATCACAAAGTGGAAGGCCTTTTCAAGGCCTTTGCCCGAGCGCTGGATGCCGCAACTCGGCTTGATCCACGCCTGGGCGAGCAGATTCCAAGCACCAAAGGCAGCTTGTGAGCCGATGGTCCGATCCCCTAAGTCTTCGCGCTCGGCTTCGGGAAGCATTGCCGTCCGAGGTGTATCAGCTGCTGCAACAAGCGGCCGCCATGGCAGCCGCGCAGGATGCCGCTCTGTACCTGGTTGGCGGTCCCGTGCGCGATCTTGTGCTGGGCCGTCCTATCACGGATCTGGATCTGGTTATCGCAGGCGATGCGTGGCCCGTCGCCGAAGCATTTGCCGGGGTTACGGAAGGCAGGCTTACCAAACACGCCGCGTTTCGGACCGCTGTTGTTGAAACCCTGGTCGCCGGCCAATCGTACGCGCTTGATTTTGTCACGGCCCGCCGCGAAGTGTACCCCACGCCGGCCGCGCTGCCCGAGATCACACCCTCGCACATGTATGACGATCTGGCCCGCCGAGATTTTACGATCAACGCCCTGGCGCTAGCGCTCACCGCGCAACAAACGGACCCATTGCTTGATCCGTTTGACGGCTTGGGAGATATCACCGCTCAAATCATCCGTGTGCTCCATGATCGTTCCTTTATCGACGACCCCACCCGCATCCTGCGCGCCGCACGATTTGCCGCCCGGCTTGAATTTACGGTTGAGCCACACACCCGTGCTCTGATCGACGACGCACTAGCGCAGCAGATGATCGCCCGGACGTCCGCACAGCGTATCCTCAACGAGCTATGGTTAGTCTTGGACGAGCCGCACCCGGAGGGTGCATTGGCGTTAATCCACCAGTGGGCTGCATTGCACCAGCTCGGGCTGGTGTGGAGTCCGGATTGGCGGCAGCAATTTAGGGCAGCCCGCACGCAGCCACCCTCCGATCCCCCGGCGCGGCTGCTCGGCTTCGGCTTGCTGATCTGGCCGCTTGCCGCGCAACAACGGACCGCATTTGCTGCCCGCTACAATCTGCCGACGGCCGAACGCAAACTGCTCCAAGAGCTACCGTTGACGATCCCGCCAGCGCTGCTCCAAGCAGCCTTGGACGCCAACACATTGGAGCAGGTATTGCAGCCCTACAGCACTGCCGCGTTGCACACACTGCGGCTGGTTGCCCCGCCCCCGGTTGCGGCACATATTGAGCGCTACCTTGATGCCATTCGCTCGCTGCCGCCCTTGCTGACGGGCGAAGATTTGCGCGCACACGGCGTTGCGCCCGGCCCGCGGTACCGTGAAATTTTGGCAGCCGCGCGGCAGGCCCAGCTCCGGGGCGCGATCGCCGATCATGACGCTGCGTTAGAATGGCTGACACAGCAGGATGCCAGCACCACGTAGGTGCTACCATTCTTTTAGTTCGTAGAGGTTGGTATGGACAATTTGTTGGCCCTTTTTCCTCTTCACCTTGTGCTGTTTCCAGGTGCGACATTGCCACTGCATATTTTTGAGGAGCGGTACCGCGACATGATTGACCGGTGCATCCGGCTTGAGCAACCGTTCGGCGTTGTGCTGATCCGCGAAGGAGCGGCCGAGGGCGGCCCAACAGCAGAGCCATATGCTATCGGCACAACCGCGGTGATTCAAAATGTGGTCAAGCTGACCGACGGTCGAATGCTGCTGGCGGCCGTTGGCGATCGGCGGTTTCGGATCGAGCAGATTGTGCAGCGTGAGCCGTATCTCGTCGCTAACGTCGCGTACCTGACGGATGAAATGACGGCCGAAGCGGTGGCAATGGCCGACCAGGTATGCGCCTTGTATAGCAAACACCGCGATGCATTAGCTCATGCAACGGGCGTTGCACAGCAGATGGACGACCTGCCGGACGATCCCCTTGCGCTCTCGTATCAGCTTTCATCGCAGTTCCGTGTCATCGATTATTCCAAGCAGCAGCTGTTGGAGGCCGACCTTGAGGACCGGCTTGCGGCCATCGCCGATGCGCTTGATCGTGAGCTACATTTGTTGCCCCAGGCGCCGCATGGGCCACTGCCTACCAGCACCGGTCCGTGGACGCTCAATTAGGGCTGGCTGTTCGAGGCTGCAAGTTCACACCAATATAAAGAGTTGGGAGCAGAGGAATGTTTATTGG
The DNA here is from genome assembly GCA_016781505.1 of bacterium. GTDB lineage: Bacteria > Chloroflexota > Chloroflexia > Chloroflexales > Kallotenuaceae > LB3-1. Next base: position 32,099 of record JADDQF010000144.1, on the reverse strand, counting down.
AACGCTTGCCGTACATCTACGTTTGGAAACATGTCATTCGCTGAAGGACAAGCGCAGCATCGTCAAATCCGTTATTGCGCGCCTCCGCAACGAGTTTAACATCTCAGTGGCCGAGGTTGCCGAGCAAGATCGCTGGCAAAACGCAGTGATCGGCGTGGCCTGTGTGTCGGGCGACAAGCAGTATGCCCACCAACAGCTGAACGCCGTGATCGATTGGGTGTATGACAACCGGCCGGATGTGGAGATCGTTCAAACCGATATCGAAGTGCTGTAGCCACGCCGACGGGTCATAAACAACTGCCGCGACTCCAAATACGTACGCCGCTCCCCCGCCATCGGCAATGCAACAGGACCGATGGCGGATTGCAGTGCACAGGGCTATGTGTTTATGATCCGGCCATTAGTCTGCCCGGTTGCAGATACGGGCAGTTGCATAACATCGCGCCAAGCTGATCGAATCAAGCGTGCTAATGGCGGGCTGCTCCTGAATTGTCGCGCTTGGTGGACCGTTCTGGCGCGATGAGCGGACAAAGGCACAAAACGTTTCATGGATCAAACCAACAACTACCCGTTTCCGGCGCTGGTCGGGCAAGAAGAGCTTAAGCTGGCGCTGCTGCTGGCGCTGATTAATCCTGCAATCGGCGGCGTACTCATCGAAGGGCCGTATGGCGTCGGCAAGACCACGGCGGTGCGTGCGCTGCTGGATTTGATGCCACTGGTGCAGCGCTCGGTTTGTCGCCGGGGCTGCATGCCCGCCGAGGGAGACGTGCTATGCCCGGATTGCCGCGAACGGGTGGCACATGGCGAGCCCCTTGTGGTGACCGAGCCGATGCGGCTGATCGAGCTACCACTGAATGCCCGCTTGGAAGATGTTGTCGGGGGCATGAACGAGCGGGTGGCGCTGGAACAGCGGCGCGTGCTGCTCGAGCCTGGAGCGCTGGCGGTAGCACATGGCAACGTACTGTATATTGACGAGGTCAACCTCCTAGAGCCAGCGGTGGTCGATGCGATCCTGGACGCTGCCGCGCAGGGTCGGACGTTTGTCCGCCGGGGCGCGATGGTCCGGCTGTTCCCGTCGCGCTTTATTTTAATCGGCTCGATGAACCCTGAAGAAGGCCGCCTCCGGCCTCAAATTCTGGATCGCTTTGGACTTCGGGTTTGGACGCCCCCCTTATCCGCCGGCGCGCAGCGGCTGGAGGCCACGCGTCGGGCGCGCGCCTATAAAGCAGATCCGGTCGCCTTTCACGCCCGCTACGCCGACCAGGTCGCAACGCTCGCGGCAACGGTCAGCGCTGCCCGTGATGCGCTGCCCGCGATCGAGCCAACCGCAGACGCCGAGCTGCTGGCCGTCGAAGTGGTGGGCGCACTCAACATCCCGTCCCACCGGGCCGAGATTGTGTTGCTGGAGGCGGCCCGGGCTCATGCCGCGCTGCTCGACCGGCCCGTCGCCGACACCAACGATGTGCAGCGGATCGCGCCATTGGTGCTGCGCCAACGCCGCTCGGCGGCGATCGACGCCGAAGCTGAACGAGTCGCCGTGGAAGACGCGGCGATACGCCAGGTACTCGATGCTGCACAGGTGCTGGTGTAGCATAGCCGAGCGGTATCAACTACGCTAGACGGCAGGTGCCACCGAGCCGGTTAGCATCAGCTCCAATATCTCCAAGGCCACGCCTTTATCGAGCGGATGGTTGCCGTTGCCGCATTTAGGACTTTGAACACAGCTCGGGCAGCCATCGACACACGGACATTCGCGCAGCAGATCGCGCGTCATGCGCCACCAGGCTTCAAGCTCGTGATACCCTAGCTCACTGATACCCACGCCGCCGGGCACGCCATCATAGATGAAAATGGTGGCCGCATCGGTATCTGGGTGCCAGGCCGTCGAAACACCGCCAATATCCCAGCGGTCACACATGGCCAGCAGTGGCAGCAAGGCGATCATCGCGTGCTCCGCCGCGTGCAGGCCACCGGGCAGGTCCCGCTGCGCAAGCCGCATGCGCTCCGACATAGGACGCGGCAAGGTAAACCAGATCGCGTGGGTAACAAATTGCTGTGGCGGCAGATCCAGCTCATGGTCGCTGATCACATCTTCGCGATACAACGCTTTGCGCCGGTAGCCGACCACCGTGCGCCGCACATCGACCTCGCCAAAAAATGCGCGCGCCACGCCGCCATCAATCGCTAGCTCACGGCTGGCTCGCACCTCGGTTACCTCAATATCGGTAACATCACGGGGCTGTGTGTAATAGTTCACGTCGGCTTGACGAGCCACAGCTACGCCGGTTGTGACATCTAGCTCAAGCACAAGGTAACTTTCGCCTTGATGCAGATAGATTGCGCCGGTATGAATTTCATAGGGCGCGCGGTTAACCGGCACGCGCTCGATCAGCAGGCCGTTCTCGGAGCGCAGCTCCACGGTCTCGCCGCCCGTTGCGCGAATCGAGACATGCTGCGCGGGATAGCTGCCGATGGGCGCGTACGCTTTGCCGCCGCGCTCCAGCAGGAGGCTATCCTCGATCAGGCCGGCGACGATTGGCGCGGCAGCTTCCCCGAACCAACCCACAGTCTCACCCGGCTCCAACGGCCGCTCATAGGCCGCGCAAAGGAGATGGTCGGCCAAAATATACGGGTTGTCGAGCGCAATGCGAGCCTGTTCGTGGGGTCGTGCAAAAAATTCGTGGGGGTGACGCATCCAATACTGATCCATCGGATCGTCCAGCGCAACCAACACGCCGAGGCTGGGCTGCTGGCCGCGACCAGCCCGGCCCAGCTGCTGCCAGGTGCTCGCCACGGTGCCGGGATAGCCGTTCAAGATTGCCGCATCTAAGCCGCCAATATCGACGCCCAGCTCCATGGCGTTGGTGGAAACAAGCCCAACCAGCTCGCCGGCAAACAGTGCGCGCTCAATGGCGCGCCGATCCTGGGCCTGGTAGCCCGCCCGGTACGAGGCAATCCGCGTCGCTAATTCTGGCTGATGCGGCTCCAGCCGATCACGGGCATAGCGTACCAACAGCTCGGCGATCTTTCGAGCACGCGTAAAGGCAATCGTCTTGATCTCCTGACTGACGAGGTCGCTAAACAGCGCAGTTGTTTCAACGTTGGTCGAGGCGCGCTGGTCCGAAGCGGCGCTTTGCAGCGGTGGATTCCAAAACAGAATGGTACGCGGCCCGCTGGGAGCGCCATTGCCCTCGATGATCGCCACCTGATCGCCGAGCAGGGCCTCAAGGTGGGCCTGGGGATTACCGATCGTGGCCGAAGCAAAGATAAACTGCGGATCGCTGCCATACACGCGGCACAACCGCCGCAGCCGCCGCAGCAGCAGCGCAACATGTGAGCCGAACACACCACGGTACACATGCGCCTCGTCGATCACGACCACCTTAAGCCGGCTGAGAAAACGGCTCCACCCGCGATCATGGTTGGGCAAAATGCCGACGTGCAGCATGTCCGGATTGGACAGCACGATATTGGCACTGGAACGCGCTGCTGATCGCTCCGCTTGCGGCGTGTCACCGTCGTATATCGCGGCGCGGAGGTGGGGCAAATGGGTGCCCGCTAGCTCGTGGAGCGCACGCAGCTGATCTTGCGCCAACGCTTTGGTCGGAAACAGGTACAACGCGCGCGAGCGGGGATCGGCCAGCAATGCTTCCAGCGTGGGCAGATGGTAGCAGAGCGTCTTGCCCGATGCCGTCGCCGTCACCACACCGAGGTGCTGCCCTGCGCGCGCCAGATCCACTGCTTCGGCCTGATGGCGGTACAGCTGCTCAATACCTTGGGCGGCCAGGGCCGCTTGCAAGGGCCGGGTTAACGGCTGCGCGGGCGCAGCCCACTCCGCCATGCGCCCACCAAGGCGCTCCGTATGCACAATGCGCTCGCGATACTCCGGCCGAGCGCCAATAACCTGAATAATGTCTGATATTTTCATAAAAATATGTCAAAACTCTACTTCCAATGAGTACTTATTCCTGCTATACTACACATAACTACAGTGTACCATTCGCTCTCGCTGGCCCCCGCGGCACTGTACACCGCATGTTGCCAGCAGGATATGCTGTACGAGCTGGTCAAAGAGGATCAGGGAGGAGGCCCCCATGTTGGACCCCCGAGTAAAACAGTTACTTGAAAGCGGCATCAACACGTCGTGCAAGCTTGCGCTTGTGCTGCGTTTTGAGGAGCAGAACGAGCTCTGCGCCACCGCCCAGGTTCTGGCCCAGCGGGTTTGCCGTGATATCTGGAGTGTTGAAGCGGCCTTGAACGAGCTGGTTGAGGATGGACTGTTAACGCGCTGTGGCAATCAATATTGCTGCAGTCCGTCCACCGAGCTACGCTCTGGTTTGCGCTTGCTCCAAGAAGCGTACACCTATCCGCTGCAGCGCATTGAGCTGCTGGCTTTGCTGCACGACCTTGAGCTGTACGCCCCATATCGTAAAGAATTTCCGCAGCGTTTGATCAGCCGCGTGGCTTAGCAGCCTATGGTCCACTTCTTGCACAACTGTGAGTCACAATTCACAATCTCGCAAGGAGGGCATCAAGTGAAGTCAGGCAAGTGGATCGCGGTCGCCGCGATCATGATTTTGTCCGCCTGCGGGCCCGCGCAAGTTGATCAAGCCGCCCAGGAGGCCGCATCTGCCGCAGGTGTGGCCGTTCCATCCGACGTTGCGGAAGCAGCTGCGTCGGCCATCGCGGAAGCAGCGGCGGGCGTGGAAGCAGCAGCTTCCGTGATCGCAGATGCGGCAGCGGAACTGGATCCATCATCGCTCCTGAGCGAAGCAGATTTGCAGGCGTTGGCAAACGAAGCCGAGACAACCGTTGAAGGCCTGACGCCCTCCGATCTCCGTTTACAGCGCGATCAGCCACTTGTGCTGGATACAACACAGCAGGTTGCGGACGTAACGAATTACCGCTGGGTGATTACGCAGGTGCCGGCGGGCGCAGAGTCGGTCAAAGGGGCCGTGCTCGAGGAAAATTCCAGCGGCAAGCTGACGATTGAGCCCACCGACTACGCCAAATATTTTCCGGTCGCAGGCGACTACACGGTTGACCTTGAACTGACGTATGCGAACGGTACCAAAGAGCGCTCGCCGATTCCGATTACCGTACCGTAAGCAGCAGCATGGTTGAAAGCGGGTCCCACGCGGGACCCGTTTTGTGTTTAAGCTGGACTGGAATGCGGTATAGTGCCGAGTATGAATCGCCAACGATCCCACATAACGTTGCTTGGCGTGCGCATCGACGACGTTTCGATGGCTGAAACGCTGACACACATTGAGGCATTTATCCAGGCAGGCATGCCCCATCAGATTGTGACCATTAATCCCGAATTCGTGATGACTGCCCAACAGCATCCGGCGTTTGCCGCTGTGCTGCGTGCAGCGGCGTTGGCGGTGCCGGATGGAGTGGGCTTGAAGCTCGCTGCGCGCCTTACCGGCCAACGTTTGCACGGACGGGTAGCCAGCGTGGACCTGTGCGAGCAGCTTGCGGCGGCAAGTCAAAGTCACGGCTGGCGCCTGTTTTTGTTGGGAGCAACTCTGGGCGTGGCCGAAGCAACCGCAACGGTATTGGCCCAGCGGTTTCCCCAGGTGGTGATTGTAGGCACGTACGCACGCTCGCCGCGGCCGGAAGACGAAGCGACAATT
>JADDQF010000144.1:24875-26328 GCA_016781505.1 bacterium | reverse complement strand
GGCCGGAAGACGAAGCGACAATTCAAGCCCTGATCGCGGCGGCGCAGCCGGATGTGTTGCTGGTAGCGTATGGCGCGCCCGCGCAAGACCTGTGGATAGCCCGCAACCAGCCGGCCCTACGTGTACCGGTTGCCATTGGCGTGGGCGGCAGCTTCGACTATTTGTCGGGACGCGTGCTGCGCGCCACGCTGGATCCGGCAGCTTGGCCTGGAGTGGCTGTTTCGGCTGATCCGGCAGCCTTGGTGGTGGAAGCGCATCTGGACGGCAGTGGTCATCTTTCCCATGGCGGTGCTGAGGAATCGCTGGCGGAGTCGTTGAGCAAGCCTGTGCTACACTTAACTGTATCGCTAGCTGCGTGGCGGGGTTCGAGGCAGCAGCCATGAGACAGCATAGGCAAGAGGATTTCATGATGCGTAGGTGGCCACTGCTTTATCAAATTCTGGCGGTCAACAGTGCCATTGTTTTTCTAGGCGCTGTGGGCGGCACCGCCATCACCCGTACGATCGCGGCCTCCAGTATTGCCCTCGCCGTAATCTTTGCGACCCTCGGCTTGCTGTTGAGTATTGCAGCGAACTATGTCCTGCTCCGCGTTGCGCTGCGGCCGCTGCTGGTGCTTCAAACCGTATCGCAAATGGTAGCCGATGGCGATTTACGGGTGCGCGCCGAAGAGCGACCGACCGGCGAGCCCAATCTGTCGCGTTTGGCGCACACCTTTAATACGATGCTCGACCGGCTGGAAGAAGATACGCTAGCCCTTGAACGTTCCCGGCGCCTGACCGAACAGCTTACCCAGCAGGTGCTTTCGGCGCAGGAAGAAGAGCGCCGGCGCATCGCGCGCGAGCTCCACGATGAGACCGCTCAATCTTTGGCAACACTCGGCATCTATATCGACTCGGCCCTGGCCAGCGATCGAGCGTCGATGTCGCCGCACCTTGAGGCTGGCCTACGCCACGTACGGGAAGTCGCGGACCGCACGCTGGTTGGCGTGCGCTCCATTATTGCAGACCTGCGGCCATCTCTCTTGGATGACCTCGGTTTAGCGGCTGCCATCCGCTGGCAGGCACAGCACCGGCTTGAGGAAGCAGGCATTCGCGTCGATCTGCAGGTGCGCGGCGAAGGGTGTCGGCTGCCAGCGAGCATCGAAACGGCGCTGTACCGAATTCTGCAAGAAGCGATCACCAATATCGTTAAGTATGCCGAGGCCTCGTATGTCGAGATCGACCTGGATTTGAGCCGCGAGGACCAAGTTACCGCGCGCGTGGAAGACGACGGTCGCGGCTTTGACAGCGCGCTGCTTGAGCCAACACGCCAACCGGGCCGTGGCGTCGGCTTGTTCGGCATGCTGGAACGCGCCAACCTGGTTGGAGGCACGTTGCATATCGATAGCTCTCCTGGTGAAGGTACGGAAGTACGGGTAACAATTCCCCTGGGAACACCCGGCCAACCTCGGGCC
>JADDQF010000144.1:0-24726 GCA_016781505.1 bacterium | reverse complement strand
ATAAGTAAATTAATATTTCGTAAAGTAGTCGCCCCCGCCGGCGGATACTCATTTCGTTACTCCCTTGTTCAACCAATATGCTCGCGCTGTCTGCGAGCTCAGAAAGGGACGTGGTATGGACCGCTCTCAAAAGCCTGTTAGCCGGCGCGATGTTCTTCGCGGCACGGCGGCGGGTGGTTTTGCCCTCGGGAGCGCCCTGGCGCTCGGCGGGAACTTGACAGCAGCCAAGGCTCATGCGCTGAGCCTCAAGGTAGCAGGCGCCAAGGACGTACCCAGTATCTGTCCCTACTGCGCTGTCGGCTGCGGCATTATCGCCAGCGTGGTCAACGGCAAGGTCGTCAATGTCGAAGGCAATCCGAACTCGCCGATCAACGAGGGCAATCTGTGTCCCAAGGGAGCGGCTTCGTTCCAGATGATGACCACGCCCCTGCGGCAGCTCAAGGTCAAGTATCGCGCCCCTGGTGCAACGCAGTGGGAAGAAAAGCCTCTGGAATGGGCCTATGACCGCATCGCGCAGCTGACCAAAGAGACCCGGGATCGCACCTTTGCCCGCACGTGGAAGACCACAGGAGCGGACGGCAACGAGGTCGAGAAGGAAGTCAACCATACCCTCGCAATCGGTTCACTTGGCGGCGCCACGATGGACAACGAGTGGAATTACGTCCAGCTCAAACTGATGCGCGCGCTTGGGGTGGTCAACATCGAAAACCAGGCGCGTATATGACACTCTAGCACAGTGCCCGGTCTGGGCATCGGCTATGGACGTGGCGGCGCCACGACGTTCTTGCAGGACTTGCAGCACACCGACTGCATTCTGATCATGGGGTCTAACTTTGCCGAGAACCATCCGGTCGGTTTCCGCTGGGTGATGAAAGCAAAGATGAACGGCGCCAAGATCATTCATGTCGATCCACGCTTCACACGCACCTCGGCGGTGGCCGATATGTACGGACCGATCCGTGCCGGTTCGGATATTGTCTTCCTCGGGGGAATGATCAACTACATCATCCAGAACGAGAAATACTTCCGAGATTACGTCGTCAACTATACCAACGCGCCGACACTGGTCGATCCATCCTTCCAGGGTCCTGAGGATCTCGAGGGGCTCTTCTCTGGATGGAATCCGGAAGCACGCAAGTACGACCCGACGAGCTGGAAGTATGCTACCGAGCCGGGTCCACAAACCGGTGCCCCCCAGGATCCGGAGCTTAATCGCACGTCATCCTTTACCGAGCGTGTGGGCAAGCTGGTAGGCGGACGACCGCGGCAAGACCTGACGATGCAGGCTCCAAACTGTGTCTTCCAGATTGTGAAGCGCCATTACGCCCGCTACACGCCGGAGATGGTCGAGGAAGCGACGGGCTGTCCGCAAGAAACCTTCCTTAAGATCTGTGAAGAGTTTGTTAATTGCTCGGGTCCGGATCGCACAGGCTCGATGGCCTATGCAGTCGCTTGGACGCAGCACACCACCGGCGTCCAGATGATTCGTGCGGCAACACTGATCCAGTCCCTGCTTGGTAACATGGGCCGTCCTGGTGGTGGCATCATGGCGCTGCGGGGCCACGCGACAATTCAGGGCTCGACCGACATTCCCACGCTCTACAACATCCTGCCGGGGTACCTGGCCACACCTAGTGGTCAGAAGAAACACGACACTCTCGGAGACTATCTGGAAACCGAGGTCACGCCAACTGCCTACTGGGCGAACATGCCCAAGTTCATGGTTTCGCTGCTTAAGGCCTGGTTTGGTGATGCCGCCACTCCGGCAAACGATTACGGCTACAGCTGGCTGCCCAAGATCATCGGCGACCATTCCCATATGCCAATGTTTGTGAATATGGCGCAGGGGAAAATAGAAGGCTTCTTCTGCATGGGCCAGAACCCGGCGGTGGGCGGGCAGGACGCGGGCTATCAGCGTAAAGCGCTGGCCAAGCTCAAATGGATGGTCGTCAAAGACTTTGTCGAAACCGAGACGGCTAGCTTCTGGTACGACTCGCCGGAAATTAACAATGGTGAGCTGAAGACGGAGGATATTCAAACCGAAATCTTCTTCCTGCCCGCGGCTACCAGCAACGAGATGGACGGCTCGTACACCAATACAATGCGGCTGGCCCAATGGCACGACAAAGCAGTTGATCCGCCCGAAGACTGCCGCTCGGATATCCACTTTACCGTGCACCTAGGTCTCCGGCTCAAGGAGCTGTACCGGGACAGCACAGATGCCAAGGATGACCCGATCAAGAACCTGACCTGGAACTACATCGACGAGGAAGAGAACCGGGAGCACGGATGGCAGATTTTGGACGAGCCCTCGGCCCATCGCGTCATGCGGGAGATCAACGGCTATACCGTCGCGGACGGCAAGGTCGTGCGGGGCTTTGGCGATCTCAAAGATGATGGCACAACGGCTTGTGGTTGCTGGATCTACTCCGGCATTTACGCGCCTACCGACGAGTTCCCCGACGGCTTCAATCGAGCCGCGTCACGCGAGAAGGGCTTGTGGGTCTCGCCGAAGTGGGGCTTTGCTTGGCCAGCCAACCGTCACATCCTGTACAACCGTGCGTCAGCCGATCCACAGGGCAATCCGTGGCCCAAGGAAGCACGTCTGGCTCAGGCATTCGATCCGACGGGCAAGACCAAGGGCTATATCTGGTGGGATCCTAACGCCGAGACCAGGGATGCCCAGGGGAATGTGGTCCAAGGCAAATGGATGGGCGTGGAAAACGAGATTCCTGACTTCCCGATCACTAAAGCGCCGACTGCTCAAGCAAAGCCCGGCGGTGTTGGGCTGGACTTCCACAGTGGCGCCGATCCGTTCATCATGAAGGCGGACGGCAAAGCCTGGCTGTTCGCGCCTAGTGGGGCGGTCGATGGCCCGTTGCCGACGCACTACGAGCCGGCCGAGGCGCCCGTCCAGAACCCGCTCTACAAGCAGCAGGCCAACCCGGTCTTCAAGAAGTTCCAGGCCGACGAAACTCCGCTGGCGGAAGTTGGCGATCCCAAGTATCCGTACGTGATCACCACATATCGGCTTACCGAGCACCATCTCAGTGGGGCGATGACGCGCACGTTGCCATGGTTGGCAGAGCTGATGCCTGAGCTGTTTGTTGAGATTCCGCCTGAGCTGGCGACAGAATTAGGCATCCAGAATACGCAAATGGTGCGTGTATCAACACCCCGCGGGTCGGCTGAGGCCAAAGCGCTGGTGACCAAGCGCCTCCGGCCGTTCAATATCAGCGGCAAGCTCGTCTACCAGGTCGGCATGCCGATGCACTGGGGGTACAAAGGCGTGGCCCGCGGCGCCGTGCCCAACAACCTCACGTCCCTGGTCGGCGATCCGAACGTCAGCATCCATGAATCAAAGGCTTTCTTGTGCAACATCGAGCCATTGGCCGATCAGCCAGGAGCAGCCCATAACCAACAGCAAGAACACTGACGATTCGTGATTAAGTGTGTGTTGATCGAGGAGAAACCATCATGCCGGCAATGGGCTTTTATACGGATACCACAGTCTGCATCGGCTGTAAAGCGTGCCAGGTGGCCTGTCACCAGTGGAACGACTTGCCCGCCGACCTCGCGGAGCAGCCGACCGGCCCGGATCAGCCGGGCCAGACCCGGCCGCTGACGGGCATGAGCTACGACAACACCGGGTCGTTGTCGGATCTTAACTGGCGGCATGTCAAATTTATTGAGAAATCGCAGGCCAGCGATGGCACGCTCAGCTATCAACCGACGGATGCCAGCCGCGAAAATTTGCAGTGGCTGATGATGTCGGATGTGTGCAAGCATTGCGTCAACGCGCCCTGCCTCGACGTTTGTCCGACCGGCGCGATCATGCGCACCGAGTTCGACAGCGTGTACATTCAGCAGAACGTGTGTAATGGCTGCCGCGACTGCGTCTCGGCCTGCCCCTTCGGCGTGATCCATATGGGTGGACCCGAGAATGAAGGCAAGGGCATCGCCAAAAAATGCACGCTCTGCTATGACCGCATGCAACACTCGCTAGCGCCGGCCTGCGCCCAGGCTTGCCCAACCGCTTCCATTCAGTTCGGCCCAATTGAGGAGCTGAAGACGCGCGCTGAGCAGCGCGTCAACCAGCTGCATTCAATGGGCATGTCACAGGCGCGGCTGTATGGCGCGGACGAAAAAATTCTGGGTGGTTTGAACGCATTCTATCTGTTGATGGACGAGCCAGAAGTCTACGGGCTGCCATCGAATCCGAAGGTACCAAGCCGTAACGTGTTGCCGACGAACTTATGGAGCTTCGGCAGCGCGATTTTGATGGGCATTGCCGGGTTGGTGAGTTTCCGCAAACGGCGTATGGATAGCTTCGCCCAGGGGGCAGCCGAGCAACGACGCCAGGAGGAGGTGCGCTGATGCCGCCCGTCGATAGTTTTGTCGAGAATCCGCACTGGAACTGGTTCATCGTCGTCTATTTCTTTCTGGGCGGTATTGCGGGGGGCAGTGCATTCATTGGCGGTCTCGCGGCACTGGTGGGCGGGGATAGAATGAAGCCTGTGCTCCATTGGACAGCGCTGATCCCGTTTCCGCTCCTGGCGATTAGCGGCCTCCTGTTGATCGCGGACCTTGGCCGGCCGGAGCGATTCTGGCATATGATGATTCAGAATCAGACTTGGTGGCCGATGTTTAAGTATTGGTCGCCGATGTCGTATGGCTCGTGGCTGTTGCTGATTTTCAGCGGCCTGGCCTTTGTCAACTTTGCCGCGGCCATTATCGGCGGCCGACAAGGAGGCTTCTTGGGCAGGTTTAGCTGGTTGCCGAGGGTAGTGGGTGGCGGGGTGCTTGGCACAGTGTTCCAGATTTTGCTGCTGATCTTTGGCTACCTGTTCGCGTCCTACACTGGCGCGCTCGTCACGGCTACCAATCAGCCAATCTGGAGCGACACGACCATGCTCGGCGCGCTCTTCTTTATCTCGGGCGTCTCGGCCGCGTTGTCCATACTCATTTTACTGACGGGCTGGCGCAGCCACGACCACTATATTGTGGACCGGCTTGAAACTGTAGATAACTGGGCAATGCTGTTAGAGCTGGTGCTGATTGGCCTCTTCCTTGCTTTCCTTGGAAGCATTGCCTGGACCTTCCTGGCACATCGGTATGGTCTAACACTGCTGATCGGAACGGTCCTTCTCGGCCTGCTGGTGCCGCTCTTTCTGCACTGGCAGCCGCGCTTGCTTGGGCGAACAACACCCATGCTGGCCGCTGCTCTGGCATTGCTCGGCGGGTATGCCCTGCGCTATGCCATTGTGTATGCCGGGCAGGAGATTCCAATCGGTGGACGCATGATGGGGTAAGCGCACAGGATGCGACAAGGTTAACGTGTACAAAGGGACAGCCTATGGCCCGTAAAAACAAACGCTCACTGGCAATTATTGCGATCATGCTGTTAGCAACTTTGGCCGGTTGTGGCCCGGAAGGTGGGAGACCACGTGGTGCGGGCTTCGGCACAGGCGCTGATGTGGGCAATCATCCTGCTGTTCCCGAGCAGATGGCTCCACGCTCCAAGGTCTTCCCTGGGGAAAGCCAACCATGAGCAGCCCCGAGGAGTTGGCGGAAGACCAGATAATCGAACCGGAGGCGGGCATAGTGGACGCGTCCACGCCGTGTCGTCCCGGCGATCTTGCGCAACTGATGCTGGCGGGTCCTGGCCTACGGACCCGCCAACGAGCCCGCGATCAGCAGGCAGACAAAGCCGGCATTGAGCTTAAGCGCCAAGTTCTGGTCCGCCTAGCTGCGCTCGATCCGGAACCAGCTGACTTCATTGCAGCGCTGGAGCGGATCATCAGCGACATCGGGCCGCCGTATGGTCCCACGCGCGGCGTCTGCCTGAGCATCCAGAGCGATTGGGAAGCAGCCTGTGCCTCGCCACAGTTTGTCGCCTGGCTGCTTCGGGAAGCAGTGCGTGACGGCGGCGAGGTCCGCAGAGGAAAGCAACGTGCCGACTAATCCGCTGTCCAAACTGCTCGACCGGCGCAAACCGACTCGTTCCGACGTGGAGCAGGCCCTCGCGCAGCTTGCTCAGCTATCCGAGCAACACCCTGATCTGGTCGAGCTAGCCGCAACGCATGCGGCGCTGCTGCGGGTCTCATTTCGGGACACACCACCTGTTCCGTCGGTTTCTCTTGAGCTTCAGCAGGTGGCCACGAAACTGCAAGGCGGGGTTCCGCTGCTGCGGGGTGAGCCCTTGGCCTTTGATGGCGCGTGGCTACGTGAGCGGTACGTACAGTTATGTGAAGCGCTCGCCGATGTTGCGGGGAGCAGCAACACCGGCAGTGCCACGCGGAGTGGCGCGCAAGCGCTCCGCCAAGCTGTCAAGCGCGGAATGCTCGATATCCAAGCGTTGGCAACCAATGTCGTGGCAGGCGATCCGTACACAGTTGCCCAACGCGCCGAACAACTGGAGCTTGATTCGCAACTCGCCGCAACGGTGCTGCGTTGGACGCTGCTGCCGATCCTGGAGCAAGTCGCTAAACAGGTAGAGCAGGCTAGACACAACTTGCCCTGGGACAAGGGCTACTGCCCAGTGTGCGGCGCCTGGCCGATACTTGCCGAACGGCGCGGCCTTGAACAAACCTTGTTGCTGCGGTGCGGGCTGTGCGCCGCTGAATGGCCAATTGACAATATCTTCTGCCCATTTTGTAGCACGCGCACCCACTTCGATATCGGGTACCTATACGATGAATCTCAGGAAGCGAATCAACGGGTTATGACCTGCGAGCGCTGCCATTGTTATTATAAGTCGGTCAGAACGCTGGCCGCTCTCACCACGCCGCAGCTTTTTGTTATGGATCTGGCAACGTTCCATCTCGACTTGATCGCCCTTGAACGCACGTATGGTCCACCTGGCTAGCCAGGCGGTGCCAACACTATTAGGTTTATTCAAGCGGTGCAATTCTTGCTCTAAACACATACGAACGGGCTGTGCTGGATCAGCAAGCGCTTCGCGAGGAATCGGGAGGGACGTGGTGTACATTCCACGTCCCTCCCCCATGATCATCGGCAACGCTACGCAAGCCGAGCAGGTATGAAGGTGCATACGCGCTATGCATGGGGAATGTGCTGCTCGTGATCCAAACCCGCGTAAAGGCCAGCTTGCCCTACATAAAACTCCAAAGGAGGACAGAGATGAAAGGTTGGACACTCCTGATTATGGTCGTGGTGGTAGCTGCGCTCACGGCTTGCGGAAATTCTCAAGCTGCGGGAACGGAATCTGTTCGCACGGTGCCGACCTCGCCCAATGCCGCTTATCAAACCGCCTTTCCGGTGCCCGTGGCTACAAATGTATCAGTGCTCGAAGACAAGCTGCCGGTTGCGGAAGCGTCCGACTTGCCCACGCCGGAGGCCGCTCCGGTTGTGACGGCCGCTGTTAACGAAGAAGAAACCCCATCACCGGTAACAATTGATCCCAATAACACACGGGCTACCGAAACGCCTGCGCCGTAGGAATCGACCCTTCCGCGACTGCTCGTTTTGCACCGGCAGGTACAACATGTAATGCACAAAGTGGCCGAGGATCACCAATGGTTCTCGGCCACGCATACCAATTGATGCTAACACCCGCAAATTAAGGAGCCTATGTACGTGCTCTGGCAGCGCCTACAGCCTGACGGGGCAGCGTTCGCGATCGCAGCCGCCCTTAGCTCAGGCACCAACTGCCCTTGCCTGCACCATCGGCTCAGCTTCACGCGTCCGCATGTATCGTTGGAGGGCATCGTCAAAGGACGGCAGCAGAATCCCTCGTTCGCTGCTGAGCGCGCTGTACGCCGGTCGCGCCGCGGCACGTTCGTAGGCCGCGCCAGGGCGAGCGATAACACTCATACCATCAAAGCCGGCGAGCTCGGCTACGCGTTGGGCCAGCCCGGCCCAGCTTATTGCACCCGGATTTGCCAAGTGCCAGATGCCACATTCCCCATCGATCAACAGATCCAAGCTCGTGTTAACCAGATCCGGCACATAGGTCGGCGATACCACCTCGTCATCCGCCGCTTCGAGCTGTTGTCCACTAGCCAGCGCATCCAGCGCTGTGGTCACAAAGTTGTACGTGTCCCACGGACCAAAAAAGGCACTGGCACGCACGACAAGTGCCTGCGGCCACGCCGCTAGTACCCGCCGTTCCGCCTCGGCTTTGCTTCGGCCATACACGTTAAGCGGCGCGACTCCATCGCTTTCAACATATGGCGCACCCTTGGCACCGTCGAAGACCAGATCGGATGAGAACGTGAGCAATTGAACGTTGCGCGTGGCACAAGCGGCGGCCAGCAATGCCGGGCCGTCGGCATTTTCGCGGTAGCAGGTGGTTGGCTCGTGTTCAGCCGCATCCACGCGCACGTACCCTGCCGCATTGATCACCGCCCATGGCTGTAGTTCATCAAGTGCGGCGGCGATGGAGGTTGCATCAGCGATGTCTAGGTCCCGCCGCGCCAGCAAGCGATACGGGAGTCCGCGTAATTCGCATATGCGCGCAAAGGCCTGGCCTAGTGTTCCGGTTGCGCCCGTAATGACGACGGGCTGAGCAGCTGTGGTTGGGATGGTTGACAGCGAGATGGTTGGAGGCAGCGGCAATTGTCGGCCATCCTTGGCCAGGGTGAATCCATAGGTAAAGCGCCCAGGCCGCTGCCACCACCCCGGCGCCGCGAGCACCGGGTGCGCATGAACACCAGCTGACGCCAGGGAGCGAAGCATTTGGGCGAGCTCGGTTGCCCGTGGCTGAGGCCCCCGTAAATCAAACACGCCTGGCTCGTAAAACCCATCGTCGGTCGTGACGAGCCGATTCCAGTCGTAGCAGCCCAGCAGCGACCATACGGTAACCGCGCGGATGTCCACGCCTTCGGCCTGAAGCGCTTGAGCAGCCTGCCAAACGTCTTGCAGCCACCGCAGTTGCTCTTCGCGGGTACACCCATTATGCGCTTCCGTGACCGCGATCGGCAGGCCGTAGCGCTGCCAGGCTTGTCGCAACAGGCCCTGCGGCCCGTCTACCCCCGCCTCCAACACCCGCAGCGCCAACACATCGACATAGGCGTGCTCTCCGTTACCGCCAACCGGCTCACCGGGATACAAGTGGGTGCGTTCGTCCAGAAAACGCTCGCCGCTTAGATAATGATTGATCCCGATGATATCCGGCGGACACGGATGATCGAGGAACCAGTGTAGCTCAGCTTCCGCTATGCCCGCGTCCCGCAGGTAATTCCATAATGAATGGCCCGACGCAACCCGACCACAAAGGAGATCGAACGTCAACCAGCGGCGGTCGTTTTCTAACGCTGCCTGATAGGCTAAGGTTGGAGTGCTCCATGTTTTGCCAAGGTCATCGGTCTGCACCAGCTTGGCCTGCGGATTGACCTCACGAATCGCTTGCATCGCCAAAACCACTCCGCGGCATTGGGTAACCAAAGCACGGGCAAAGGTTGCGTCGTCACGACCATGGGGATACCAATGTCCATACAGACCACTAAACCGGGCTGTCGTCAAGGGCTCGTTAACCGGCGTGTACATCTCGACCCAGGGGTAGCGCTGGGCAACTGCGCGAGCATACCCCGCTAGCTTTTGTCCAAACTCGGGATCAACCAGACTTGTGGAACGCGGTCCACTGCCGTGATGGACCAAGCCAACAATCGGGCGTATTCCACGTTCCCGCAGCGCTGGCAGGCGTTCGTCTGGCCACGACCAATCAGCCTCGTCAAGGCCGTCGGGAGCTGTACGCTCCCACAGCACAGGATAGCGCAAGGCCGTGATGGCTAAATCGGCAAACAGATCCAGATCAGCAATGCGATGTGCATGTCCGGATCGATCAAGCTGGTCGAAATACTGGTCGGCGACGCGATTCTGGGTGCATTCAACACCACCCCATAGTCCAAGTCGTCGACATTTCGAAGGTGATTCGGTCATGGGCAAGCTCCTGCATTCTGTTGGGTATTTGCGGTCATATCGATCCGTTAGTTCAAGATTAGTCCGCTAACAAGGCAAACTCGTCTTGTCAATACACCTGCATGGTGTTCAGCCAGCACCCGCTCGGCAGAGCGAGACTCAACGGCTAAGTCGTCAACGAGCGACCCGCGCTTTGCTCACGCTCTGCGCAAAGACCGTCATGCTGGATTGCTGCAGGTAAGCTCAGCACACGTACACACCGTGTAAGCAGGCGCACAACGGTGTTGACCATTTCGTAGTCATTACCTTTGCTGCTCAGTTATACCTGCAGCAAGCCTATTACCGAGCTGTAACATGGCAGACACATGAAGATCGGTTTTGAAAAGCCCGCTACTAGCAAACTGTGTGCCAGATAGGCATGGACCCATATTGGCATCGATCAAGCAGGAGCACTTTTATGGAGCTTCGTCCAGCCATTAACTGCTCGCACGTTTGACCAGCCGGGTTATTGATGTCAAACAAACTATCACCCGCAGCGGCAGCAGTACCGGACAAACAACGGTCGTTTTTGCAGGAAGTACATGGTGGAGCACAACGCCGTACGCCAGGCGTTTGCGGGGCGGGACCTGATCGTGTGTGAAAGCACCGAGTATTACATACGCTTGGCGTGGCAGGCCGTCCAGCATCGGAAGCTGTAGGTTTTGCAAGGATCAAAGCATCCGCAGCTGGGCAATCACAGGTGTTTGACCAAACAAGCTAATCTCGAACTGGTTCTCACATGCCAAGCCATGGGCTTGCAGCAACTCGGGCGTGCTCGTCAACACAATGATCCGGCCGTCAGGCACCAGGATTCGGCGCATTTCGGTGAGCGAGCGTTGGTAAAACAACGCTAAATCGGCGTCGACGACGACCTGACGACCCCATGGCAAATTCGAGATGCAGCAGTCCGCCGCGCCAACCGCTAGCGGGAGCGCTTGGGCATCCCACTGTTGAAAGCGTACTGCCACACCCGCTGCGGCGGCGTTTGCGCGAGCGCCGTTGAGTGCCTCCACGTCACGATCACCGCCTTGTGCCACTGCGCCGATCAAGGCAGCTTCGATCGGGATCGTCCCAACGCCGCAGCATGGATCAACGACGCGGTCACCAGGACGGAGCTCCGCCATGGCCACCAGAGCAGCGGCAACCGGCGGCTTTAAGGAACCGGCAAGATGCACACGCTTGTACGGTCGCTCGTGAAGCGCAGCCGATCCCAGCCGCAGGCCGACGAGTGCCAGATCGTGCTCGATGAAAAGCCGCACGTTGAGGTTGGCGGCACCATCGTTCGGCTGGTAGGGCCAGCCGTGTTCCGCTTCAATGCCTTCAGCGACAGCAGCCTTAATCTCGTCGGTGGTATAGTTGCGCTTGCCCACAAAGCTTGCCGTGACTGAGAAGGCGGGGCGGACGGGAATTTGACGCACACTGCTGCACATAGCGACGCCCACCTCAAGGTCCAATAGGCCGCCTAATCGGCGCAACTGCTCGAGCGTGCTGCGCGGGCGGGCAATTCCATCCCATGTTGCCACATGCACAAACAGATCGTCAACGGTTCGCAGCTCCAGCAACAGAGCAGCTGTACCCCGGTACGAAAACAGAACATGCCGATACCCACGTTCCAAATCTGCTACGTGGGGCAGCCGCGCAAGCTCCCGCTCGCTGATGAACTCCAGCCCACGGGTAGTGAGCGCAAACCAGTCACTCATTACAGCTCCTCACCCCGTCCTTCTGGCGTCCAGCTGCTCCAAATGGTGGACGCTGCCGCACCATAATCATACGCAGCGTGAAGCTCTACCCGTTCAACCCACTTGATCCACTGGAAGCCGCGCCGTCCGGGCGCCACGAGCCGCACCGGTCCGCCGTGCTCATGGTTGAGAGCCTGCTCGCCAACGCGGGTTGCCAATAAAAACGATGTTGCCTCGGCGAGCGGAAAGCTCCAGCGGTAGCCCGTTCGGGAGATGATGCGTACATACCGTGCTTCGGGTAAAGGCTCGACATCCGCGATCACGTTGCCCAAGGTGCGGCCCTGCCAGTGCTGGATTGAATAAAAGCCGCCAGTGCAATCCAAGGTTGCAGTTAGTCGGTCGTCGCCTTCCAGCGCGGGCAGCGACAGGGCAGCGGGACGGACTACCAAGCCACCAATCTGCAGCAGAAAGGTTTCTGGCGCAACCGGACGCGGCTGATCGGCTACCCATGAAGTGGCGGGAAAGCCGTTACCCGTGAATGAGCCGCGTTCGTAGGAGCCGGTCCAGCGCCGCTCGGCCCCACGCCACCCGATCCGCTCCGCCGCGGGACGCTGCAACCACCAGCCTAAAACACTCGCGGCAGCTATGCCACCGCTGTGCAAGACCTGCCGCCGCCCAACCAGATCACGCCACTGCGGTCGTTTCGCCCGCAACAATCCATGCAGCGCAACTGCAGCAGTCAGCAGCACGCCCATGGTAATATGCCAGCTTAGTAAGTTGAAGCCGGCAACAAACAGGTCGCCACCATTGGACCAAACAGTTCCCGTTACCCAGGCGCCAGCGACCAACGCTGTAGCGGCCGCCCCCGCCCACGTCCGGCGAGTCCACCGCCGAACATTGCCTAATCTCCGCCACACCCGGCCTAGCTTCCAGCCGGCGACCAATCCAAGCGCAGCCCCGCCGATACCATGCAGTGCAAATACCCAAGCATCTTGCGTTCGGCCACTGACCAGGCTGAGCAAGCCTGTGCCAAAAAGCAGCGCTACCAACAGCGCCAATGTCCAATCTGTTGCACGCGGCGTCATACAGATATCGTACCCGAAAGACTGCAACGGCGGAAAGATCGCTTGACTCAGCCACCCTCATCGAGCTAGCGAAACTCATTTTGCCTGGATCAACAAGCAATCCTCGGGCAGACCGCAACCAGGGCTGGTACGTGTACTCAAAACAAATCAAGGTCGCCAATGGCGACCTTGAAAATACATTCGAGCCGAAGCTCTTGGAGCGTATAAATGATGGTTCAGCGCCAAAGCCGAGGGGCCTTTGCTGCCAATAAACAGAGTTTAGCCAAAGAAGTTCGCGTTCTTGGCGGTGTAGCTGGACCACTGCTCAGGCACGGCATCCTCGGCAAAGATGGCGGATACTGGACATTCTGGCTCGCAGGCGCCACAATCGATGCACTCGTCCGGGTTGATGTAGTACTGGTCTTCACCCTCATAGATGCAGTCAACGGGGCAAACCTTGACGCACGCAGAGTCCTTGGTTCCAATGCAGGGCTCGGTAATAACGTATGGCATAACAGAAGGCTCCTTTCTGGTGGTCATTCTGACCTACGACTGCTTATACCACCACGATAGCATGGTCCATGCCGCCTGTATGTGACTCTTGTTCCACTTCTGAGAATACTTATCATTTTCACTTTTGCCCGATCATACATACTCCATAGCCTGACTTTGGGGCAGGAGTGCTTCGACGGGTCCAAGGAGGGCTTGGAGGTAGGCCAGTTCTTCCATCCACGGTGCGGGTCCGTGCAGCGCAGATTGAAAATCTGCAGCTGTATAGCCCGTATGGTGGGGCGTGTGCACCTCCAGCCGCTGCTCCCTTTGGCGCCTCACAACGTCGCTTCCTCCATTGCAGCCAGTGCCGGGTCCAATCCACCGACGACTGCACCCACAGCTTGCAATTCCTCGACGTGAAAAAAGGTCTGGCTAGCGGATTGTTCATCCCCATCAAGCTGTACAAACCAGCTGTTGCTCGTGCCGGCAGC
The DNA here is from genome assembly GCA_016781505.1 of bacterium. Lineage (GTDB taxonomy): Bacteria > Chloroflexota > Chloroflexia > Chloroflexales > Kallotenuaceae > LB3-1. The sequence continues at coordinate 11,079 of JADDQF010000144.1, read as the reverse complement.
CACGACCGTCCCAAACTGCTTATACTCAGTCAACCCCCCGTCGATCACCTGTACCCGTTGCCCGATCTCGATCTGTGCCATAACTACCTCCCAGTGTGTACTCGGGTCCAACGCGTTCCTGCGTCGTGTGTCGTATGAAGATATCGCGTGGCTCCACCTGGAGCGCCGCGCAGATCCGATCAAGTGTATCGAGGTCGATCCGGGTCGCACGACCCGTGCAAAGCGCGTGGGCGGTGTTATACGCCATACCAGCACGTTCTGCTAACGCCTTGATCGTTAAGCCCTGTTGCTTGGCGAGCTCGCCAATCCGCATCCTCACCGGCATGAAGTCCTCCACGTAGTGTGCTCTATCTGTACTATAGAAGCGGTTACTCATGAAGTCAAGTAATTTCCTACTCAACTAGCTATATACAAAACAGGTGCTACGTGCTACAGTGGGGGATAGCAATGACCAACTTCGATCAGGCAACTATTGCAAGAGGTATCACGATCAGTATGCAGACGAACCTACAAATGTCGGGGCAGCAACCTGATGCCCCTACCCCTCAACGGGCACTTGGCCTAACTGAAACCACCTGGCGCTACCTTGGCGACCGGGAAGATGCTGATCGGGCCTACTGTTTTCGCTTCGGCGTCAATCAAGCCCCTGAACCCGTCCTCGTACCTGGCGGCGCCTGGGCCTATGCATTACCTAGAGTCTAGCTGGAGCAACGAGCACTCAAGCTGAGCAAGAGAGCATCCGCGAGCACGTTCGCTGACAGCCGTCATAAGGAGGTACCTTCCATGCCGACAGTTGATACCGAGCATCCAGCCCAAGCACTTGAACGAGCAGTGGGTGGCCCAATCCCGATGGCCGCGCGTCACACCGTCGAGATCGATTCGGCATCGTCGGGTGACACGGGGATACCAGAGCAGCTGCACGCGACCGAGATTCTCAAAGTAAGTACCCGCTCTCGGCCAAGCGCCGTCGCCGGCGCGATTGCAGGAGTGATGCGAGCACGGGGCGAGGTCGACGTGCAGGCGATTGGCGCGGGTGCGACGAATCAAGCGATCAAAGCGATTGCCATTGCGCGGGTCTATCTCGTTGACGACGGAATTGACGTGTGCGTTGTGCCGTCCTTTATCGATCTCCTGATCGATGGCGAGGACCGCACCGCGCTGCGCCTGTTCGTTCAACGACGACTGCACTAATTGGTGGGCTTGCGGTGTGGGTGATAGACGGGGTCATATGTCCCTTGAGGCGACATCCTGGCGCCAAGAATGCAGATCACACCGTGTTCGGATAAGGGGAGAGATGCGCACTTGCTCATTTCGGTGCCTCCCGAGCGGGTTGCTGAGGTTGAGGCGGCTCAGAATTTTCTTGAAGTGCAGCGCAGGCAGCGGGGGTCACAGGTCGCCATTGACTTGAGCGTTCGGCCGGCCAAGCGTTATGGCTGGCGCTCCACAACACTCGGCGAAAAATCGACATCAGAATAAGCGCGTGGAGACAGCTGCGCGGAAATACGCCCCCGAAAACCATTCCGACCACCGCATTGCTGGCAGTGATGGTGCACCCGCTTCAGTCGCTAATCTGCAAGCTACCATCCTGGCCGACAGCAACCTTAACCCGAAGCGGAGCGGATCCCACGAGCGAGTCCAGGCCCACCAAGTAGTCATACTCACTGTCACTACTCGCCGGTGTTATCGTTATCTGCTCAGCGGGCACATCCTTGAGTCGTGCCTGATAGCGTTTTGCCGCCCACTCCTCAACTGCGGCCTGCATACGTTCCCTGAGATCCTCGCTGATCGGCTCCATCACAGCATCCTTTCACGCGACATCCATGATGTCCATGGTAGTTAATGTGTGGCCAGTCAAACAAAACAGCTGAGGGGACGCTGCACCCCTCAGCTGCACGATCTTCGCAGTGCCGTACGACCGTACCGGCAACCGCTTATTTCTTCGTCACTTGCTTGGCCGCTTCGGCGTCCTTCTTTTTTTGCTGGGCTGTATCGACTTTCGTCTGCTTCTGCGCGGCCTTCTTCTGCGTCGCCTTCGGAGATTTGTCACCCATGATGCGGTTGCCTCCAACCGTGGTCCCACCAAATGAGGGAACCCCAAGTATAGGCTTCGCAGAGGTAGGCGTCAAGCACGAGAATCACGCCGCCTCCATCTGGCGCAAGCACAGTGGCTGAAGCTCCGACACCGTTCCGTGTAACGGATCGCACCCCGGAACCGACCTGACCTGTCGGCCAGTCCGTCTGCTTTTCCATCTGGAGGAACACCTGAAAGACCAAGGCTGGTGGTCATAGCCTTGCTACGCTTAACATGTTGGTGAGAATGACCAATGTGCCATCCCGTCGCTATGCTTTTCAAAGCGAGAGAGATATGCTGTGGGCCGATCCTCTTTGCCGCCAATCGGTGGTACCCCTGCTGTCCCCACCTCGCAACGATCTGCTATCATTCTGATGGTAGACGACGAGCAAGCGATACTCCTGCTGCTGTGCGATCTGCTTGAAGATGAGGGATACACCGTGCTTATTGCACACGATGGTGTGGTTGCGCTGTCGCTTGCGCAGGACACCAAACCTGACATCGTGTTGACCGATCTGATGATGCCTGCGATGGATGGGGGAGCTTTAGGGCGTCGCCTGCGCGCCGATCCCGGCACCGCACGTATCCCACTCATCGCGATGACGGTGGCCTATGGTTCGTATGACGCTGCTCTGTTTGCCCACGTCATTGCAAAACCGTTCGAAATCGAACCGTTGCTCGCGACCATCGCCGCGCTGCTGCCGGCTGCAGCATAATTGTGCCCAAGCACGACCCCACCTGCCGGCTTGACCTACCAGCGGCGCTGTCGCTTCATCTGGAAGCTCCGGTCGTCGCTGGAAGACGGCGCGCAGCGCGCGCAACAGCTGCGCATGAAACTTTACTGCTTAAGACGCCTGTGTACGTGTCAGTGCGAATGAGACAGCCTGAGCAGTGCATCAGCTAATCTGTGATGCGAGGGAAGGAGTCATACTCGTGCCTATTCAACCAGTGACGACCGGCGTTCCTGATTTGGACGCATTGCTTGGCGGCGGTCTCACCCAAAACGCCCTCGTGCTTTTTGTTGGCAGACCAGGTGCGGGCAAAACCATATTAGCGAGCCAAATCCTGTTTCATGCCGTACAGCACGGCACCCCGACCCTGTTGCTGACAACCCACGCCGAAGGCCAAACGAAAATACTAGAGCATCTGCGTCCCTTCCGTTTCTTTGACGAGCAGGTGATTGGCTCATCCCTGACCCTGCTATCCCTGCCATCGCTCGTGGGCTCCAACATCGACACAGCGGCAGGGGCACTCAGCAAAGCCATCCGCGAGAGCGGAGCGCAGATGGTGCTGCTTGATGGCATCCAGGGCTTGAACGATCAATTCCAGGATTCTACGGCAACCCGGCGCCTGCTTGCCACCCTGGCGACGATGCTGAGTTACCTCAACGTGACCCTGCTCGTTACGCTCACGGGCCTGGTGCGGGATGTGTTAACGACCCAAGAGCTGATCACGGCGGATGTGGTGTTGGGCCTGGAGTTTGGCGTGGATAACTGGCGCCACACACGCCGCATCGAGGTGCTCAAACAACGCGGACGAGCCCACCTAGCAGGCTTTCACAGCTATACCATCACCGGTGATGGCGTGCGAATCGTTCCCCGACTGGAGGCGCGGCCGATCAGCGAAAGCAGGCCACGTCCACATGGTCGCGTACCGTTTGCGCTTTCCGAACTCGATCAGCTTCTCGGCGGTGGCGTCACGGCCGGAACCACAACCTTGCTGATTGGTGCTCCCGGAGTGGGCAAAACAACGCTTGCGCTGTACTGGTCACTGGCCGCCGATAAGGTCGCTGGTGCGAGCATCTTTCTCAGCTTTGATGAGCGGCTGACGGATCTCGACGCCAAAGCCACTATCTTCGGAATGCCCCTTCAATCGGCCCTGGAGTCTAACGCCTTCACGTTCCTCTTTCTTTCACCTGTCGAGCTCGATCCTGACGCGGTTGCCGCGCGTCTCCTGGCAGCCATAACACCACAGACGACGCGGATCGTCATTGATAATTTTCTCGTCTTGGTCCGTTCGCTGGGTTCACGCGCCTATGATTACGTAACGGCCTTGCGCAGTCACCTGTATGCTGCTGGAGTCACCACCATGATCCTGGTCGAAATCACACCGTTTGCGGGACTTCAAGTGGATGTGGAGCAGCAGCCGTGGGGGCTCCTGGCGGACAATATCGTGATTGTGCAGCAGGTGGTTGCCCTGGGAGCCATTCGCCGGATGTTAGCGGTGCTGAAAATGCGCCTGAGTGCCTATGATGCGACGCTGCGCGAGCTGACGCTGGATGAGCAGGGGATCCACGTCCTAACACCACCAGAATCAGCTCAAGGGGTATTAGCCGCCACTGCTGGTATTACTGGCTTGACGGCTCCTCCAGCGTCGTCGGATCCAGCGTGATGACAACGGTGCTCTGCAGCTGTAGCCGAGGCAGGTTGGAGGTTCAATTGGGGCTTGCGGTAATGTTGTCGACATGGTACACTACCGTTGTGGTCGTCGCAGATGTCTGCGGCGACCACACTGTTTTATCTGTGAACTTGTGTCTGTTCTAACACAGCGATAGGTGCAAGCGCACGCATAAGGTGTACAAGGTACACCGGCGTTCCGTGGAGGAACGCGTGGAGGACTGATGCAAGCTCGTTTATTTATTGGTAACTTATCGTGGAATACGACCGACACTGATTTGTCTGAGGTCGTTTCGGCTCACGCGGAAGTGTTGGACGCGAAAGTGATCTCTGATCGGGATACCGGCCGCTCGCGGGGCTTTGGCTTTGTGACGATTGAGACGGATCGCGTTCAAGACGTCATCCGGGCGCTGGATGGTCAAGACATCGATGGCCGGGCCATTCGAGTCAACGAGGCCGAAGAGAAACCACAGCGTGAGCGTGGCGGCTTCGGTGGTGGCGGCGGCCGGCGTGAGCGGTACTAAGGCACGCTACGACACGATACTGGCACGCCGGGGACTAATCCTCGGCGTGTTGTGTTTTCTACCCCTATCTCGAGCGGTTGCCCGAGGACACGATTCAATCAGGAGGTACGCCATGGCCCAGCTCAGCTATCCATCCGCTACGGAAGTGCAACTACGGTTGGAGGCCCAGGAAGATGCGATTTTGGCGGTTATCCGCGGATGCCCCTGGTGGACCAAGGCCGAGGTCGAAGGCCGTCTCCCGGGGAGCACCATTGTCAGCGGCGTGATTCTCACCACCACCCGTGGCGTGGAATCGACCCTCCGGCGCATCTTACAGCTGAGCTTCGGCATGGTGTTTCCCGCAGAGGGTGGCGTAGCGCATCAGGTGCGGCAGGCAGCCCCAGTCACGGCGGGGCGAAAAGCGCGTTTGCCAAGGTAAGCGCGGAGCGGAGCAGCGATGAGCAAAACAATCGAAATCAACGCGCTGCGCGTGGGCCAGCGTGTCCGTGTCACATCGTTACAAGTGGTACGCGGATAGCAGGGCTGGCAGCTGATCACGATCCCGCCTGGACAACAATCCGATGGGTGACCGCGGATGGTCCCCTGGGTAATAGGACACAGGCAAAGCATGAACGGTAAGGGCGACGGCAGGTGGGTCGGTGTGAGGCGGCACAGAACGTGCTACCGTAGCCACTTTCATGAACGACTCACCTCCCTCGATCGTTGTTGTGGACGATGACGACGATACCGTTACCTTTTTGTGTGACTTCTTCACCATGCTGGGGATGGCGCCGGTGAGTTGTCCCGTAGGACTTGATGTGGTTGCCAATATCAGGCAACACGGGCCAAGGGCGATCATTCTGGATGTCCTGCTGGATGGTGCGATGACGGGGGTCGATGTGCTCCACCAGCTGCGGACGGACCCTGCGATGGATGGGGTGCCGGTGATCTTTTTCTCAGGCAGCCAGGACACGCTGCGGCAGCTGCTACCGGACTATCCGGCGCATGGTGCGACGTTCGTCCCCAAGCCCGATATCGTGAAGCTGCAGGCAGTCGTCCAAGACCTCCTTCAGCAATCAACATAAGATCAACGACGTGGTACACTGAGGGTGAACACAGAGCACTGTCACGGTGGTGTGCCTGCTTGTCGAGCCAAGCACGTCTTCACACCTTCCAGCGCGGGAAGGGCCGGAATGTTGGAGCAGTCTGCCTGTTCCGAATGCTCGCATTTCGAAGAACAGGTACCACGATGGACAACACATCCGCTGGCCCGGGTACGCCCACCACGCATGCCCAACTGCTCGTGACGTTAGAAGGACTGCTGGCGATTCAGGCCACCGACACCAAGAGCGCCCTTAATCAAGCCAGTCAGCTCATCAATGACACACTCCGGGCCGACAAAGCGGATGTCTTCCTCTACGAAAGCGCCGTTGACACGCTGGTGGCCATGGGCACAAGCGACACTCCTATGGGACGCAAAGAAATCGCCTTGGGGCTGGATCGGCTGGCGGTGTCGAATAGCGGCAAGGCCGTCGTAGTCTTCCAGACGGGAGTGCCCTACCTTTCCGGACATGTCGATCAGGACCCGGATGAGCTGCGCGGGGTCAAAGACGCGCTCGGCATACGCTCGGCCATCGTGGTGCCACTCGCTGTCAACGGGGTGCGCCGAGGTGTCTTGCAGGTCGACACAGCGCAGCCGGACCGATTTACCGAGGAGGATGTGCGCTTTTTGGAAGCGGCGGCCAACTGGGTCGGACTGGTGTTGCACCGGGCCGAGTTGGTCGAACGGATTTCCCAGGAAGCAGCGGAGCAGGCGCGCAGTGTTGCGGCCGATGAGCTAATCACCATCCTCGCGCACGATCTCCGCGCGCCGCTGACGGCGCTCAAGGGCCGCGTCCTGATGCTGCAGATGCGCGCGCGGCAGGACGGGCACCAGGCCTATCTTCAAGAGGCAGCTGCCATGCAGCGTGCGACCAATCGCCTGGAGCGGATGATCGCCGACTTGATGGATACCGCGCGGCTCGAGCAGGGCATCTTCACGCTCACGCCCACGGTGGTCGACCTTGCCGCACTGGCGCGCGAGACGGCGGCGGCCCTGCAGACGGACGAGAATGAGATTGTGGTGCGGGCGCCAGCTGCGTTAGCCGCCGAGGTCGATCCCGACCGGGTCCGGCAGGTGCTGGAAAATCTCCTCGAGAACGCGCGCCGGCACTCCCCGAAAGGCGTGGCCGTCATCCTGGAGGTCGGCACCGAAGTGCATGAGGATGGTAATTGGGCGGTCGTCACCGTCCGTGACTTTGGACCGGGCATTGCGCCCGAACTGCTGCCCAACATCTTCGCGCGGTTCGCAGCGGGACGTGGCACCAAAGGGCTCGGGCTGGGCCTGTATCTGGCCCGTGGCATTGCCGAAGCGCATGGCGGCACGCTCACCGTAAGCTCATCACCAGGCGCAGGGGCGACGTTTCGCCTCGCGCTCCCACTTCCCAAAGCACAAAGCTAAACGCTGGCCCACCCATTGCCGATTGCCTGTTAAAAAACTGCTCGTACACATGACGTACGAGCAGTCCTGTATCGAGTCATGCTTCAATGTTGGCAGTAGCGCGCCACTGTCGTCACCAAGTCGACATATTCCACGGGCTTCGCTAAATACCCCGTTGCGTTGATAATTTTCGCCTGCTGGACAACGGTCGCACCAGCAGAAACAGCAACGACCGGAACGGATGCCATGCGGGGGTCTGCCAGTTGGGCCAGGCGAAAGTCCCACCCGGACATGACCGGCATATTGAGGTCAAGCAGAATAAGGCACGGCAACGCTGTGGCTTGAGCGAGATAGCTTAATGCTTCTCGTCCATCGGCCGCACATGTGGCCGGATACCCCTCGTCCATCAGTATTTCTGCAAAGAGCTCGCGAATAGCAGGCTCGTCATCGACAACCAGCACGTGCGCGACAACGACCTGAATAGGATTCATTGAAAATGCCTAACGCTAATGGTCGTTAACCAGCAGCTTGTATGCCACAAGCCTACAGTGTCATACCGCAGCATGTGTGATCGCATGTCCATCGCGCCAATTCGTTGCATGAGCCCACCATATCCAGAAGGAGGCACAGACTACATGGTCGGTATGGAAGTTCAGATTTCTGTCGTTCCGTGCTTGGCCGTGGCAGCGTCCTTACTTAAGGACTAACTGCGGGGGTAAGTCCAGAGTCACCATGGCCTTGAGCGCGTTGCCCCCGACTGGAGCTGGCTGGATCGTGCAAAGGAGCGGGTAGCCGTCGTTGGGAGCGCATACCAAGGCAAGATCGGGGCGAAGGGCCACAGGCAGGGGCATGATGAGATGGGGGGGGAATAATAGCTTGCTATGCCGTGGAACCACCATAGAAAGCACTTCCGGAAACAATAATCACAGGCTTTTCAGCGCGGAGGTGTTAGCAGCTCTGTACCACCTCGGTTTGGGAGGTGCGGTAAGCGATCCGGAGCGTGTGCTCAAGCGTGGTTATATTTCTGCTGCCCGTACCAGGCCGGCAGCGTCAAGCACCAGCACCTGTCCCCGTTTGAGCGCCACCAATCCTTCATCGGCCATTTGCCGCAGCGTACGTCCCACGATCTCGCGCACCGTTCCCGCTCGCGCCGCTAGCTCGGCTTGGGTAAGCATGGCCGTGCCGCTCGCCGCCTCGTCAATCAGCAGCCGAGCCAAACGTGCCCGCACTGATCGGAACCCCAAATCTTCGATCAGTACCGCCTGTTCGCGCAGCTGCTCAGCCATCTGCCGCATCAAGACTAGCGCCAAATCAGGAAACTGACGAATCAAGGGCGCCAAGCTCGTATCCGGCAGCAAAAGGCAGGTGACGGGACTCATCGCGCGCGCTGATGCGGGCGTCGGCCCATTGTCCAGCAACGGTTCCATGTTAAACATTTCACCCCGGCCAATGATCGCCAAGACTTGCTCGCGGCCGTCGGGGGCCGTGCGCGCCAGCCGCACCCGGCCATCCTGCACAATAAACAGCGCCTCGGCAAGCAGGCCCTCATGGGTCAAAAACTGACCCGGACGATACGAGCTTTCCCGCATACACTGCGCGAGCGCCGCTTGGGCAGGCGGATCAAGCTCGGCAAAGAGAGGCACAGCCTGGAGCTTACGGAGGATTGTCGCGCTTGAGCTTGCCATACCCAGCTCCTACCGACCACAACGTGTTGGCTGTAATGCCTGTTGATATACTCGCTCAAACTCCTCGCTGTAGCGCGCCGCCAGACTCGGATCGTCGATGATTAACACATTCTCGTCGTTTTGGACCTGCGCCGACCTGGTAAAGTTAAACGACCCGGTAATAACCGTGCGTCCATCAATAATGATTGTTTTGTTGTGCATGATGTAACAATTTCCGTCGGTATGAATGTCGATGCCAGCCTGTTGCAACGGTTGAAACTCGGAGCCGCTGCCTTTGGTGTTACGGCTTTCCATCACGCCGTGCACCGCCAGGCCGCGTTGCTTCGCCCGGATCATTGCTTCGGCGATCGTATCTGAAGTATAGGCAAAGGCCAGCACATCGATTCGTTGCTCAGCCGCATCGAGCCTGGCGACGATCTCTTCGGTGATGGGATCGTCGGGAGCAAACATGTTGACCACGCTGGCACCGCCAATTGAAAGCGTCGGCGAGAGCAGCACGCTGTCGCCCTGTGTACCACCCGTGCCAGCCATTAAGTCGTCCATCTTGGCCGCGTAGTTGGCCGCAAGCTCCGGTGCTACGATCCGCAGCATGTTGTTGTTGTTGCGGTACACGTCGTTCACCGTCAGATTAGCCGAGCCCATCCAGACCACAGCGCCGTCGAGCACCAAAAACTTGTTATGCATGAACGCTTCCCGCTCGTCAAAGAAGACAGGAATGCCCGCGTTTTGCAGATCGCCGGTCAGCTTTGCCACCTCCGGCGCGGCTAGATTCTCGCCGTCAACCGCTACGCGCACTCCTAGGCCACGCTGCTGGGCGCGAATCAACGCTTCGCTAATCAACGGCAGATCTAAATCAAAGGTAGCGACATCCACCCGCTGTGTAGCGGCGTCAATATCGGCGGCAATCGTTTCGTCCAGGCCAGCCAGGCGCCCAGCAGCCCTTTCGGGATACGTCGGCTTGGTGAAATACAGCTGATACCAGGGTCCGGCATATCCACGCAGCGCAGGAGTTTCGATTGTTTGTTCAGCGACTGGAGCGGACGCCAATGGCGCGGCAGGCTGTGGCACGACCGGCTCCGGGCCGGCGGGAGCATCCGGCGTGGAGCCATCTTGCAGCTCTGGAGCACGTTGCGCCCCCGCGTCAAGCTCCTCGGCCACGGACCCTAAGAGCTGATCAAAGTAGCCGTTGCGATACAGCCAGACCATGGCTAACAGCCCCAGCACCAGCAACAAGGATTGAAGTGTCGGTGGAGCCTTGGATCGGGTGCGCGTCCGGCTGCGACTACGACGGGCCATGTCTATACCTTTCGGTGCATCCAGCGTCGAATACGGCGGCGAACAGTTTCCCACGTGGAACGGCGTTCGGTTGGCGTGGACCGTGTGCCTGGCGCGGCGTCATGCGCGGCAGGATCTGCTGAGCCAGTGTGCGCTGCGGACTGATCGGCTGGTACGCTGGTTTCAAACGTGTTAGCGGTCGGGGCAACTGACCCGGCGCGGGGAGGCACGCCAACATGTGGCGCTGCAACCGGCGATCGGGCTGGAGAGTGGGCCAGAGTGCGATTTAACAGAGCGGCAGCTTGCGCGACTACCGTGTCAGGCGCTACCGGGTCGAGCGAGCGCGATCCAACGCGGGCAGCCGAGCGCACAGCCGACCGAATCGCGGCAACCTGTGCGGCAAACGCCGCCTCATCCTTTTCCGTATCGGCCCCAACGATTTGCTGCTCGGCCCATTGCAGGAGCGCCCCGCCTGCGGCGTCGTCCAAATCCCCAGTCAGCGTGCCATCTGCGCTCAGTTGCTCCAGTGCTTGCTCCACACGTATGGAGGGCATGTTCGCGCTTCTCCCTTCCGTCGCTTCCCTTCCATTATAACTGCTTGCCCCTTGCTGGCCGCGCGACAACCGGTGGATTGCCTGCGTCAAAGCAATCCAGCGGCAAATGCCAAGCG
>JADDQF010000159.1 GCA_016781505.1 bacterium | reverse complement strand
ATCAACAGAATGGTGAGCCCAAGCCGCTGATTCAGATCGCGCAACAGCTGCAAGATCGAGCGGGTTGTTTCGGGATCGAGCGCCGAGGTCGCCTCGTCCGACAAGAGCACGCGGGGATTGCCGGCCAACGCCCGGGCAATCCCGACTCGCTGCTTCTGACCGCCGGAAAGCTGGCTGGGATACGCCCCGGCCTTGTCTTCCAGCCCAACCAGCGTCAGCAGCTCGCCGACCTTGGCCCGCCGCGCCTGGCGCTCCATGCCCATGACTTCCAGCGGAAACGCGCTGTTGTCGGCCACCGTCCGTGAGCTCAGCAGATTGAAGTGTTGGAAGATCATGCCGATCTGCTGTCGAACAGCCCGCAGCTGGGGGGCGGGCAGCGCCGTGAGCTCCTGGCCCCCTAGCTTGATCGAGCCCGCCGTTGGCCGCTCCAGCAGGTTAACGCAACGAATCAGCGTGCTTTTACCCGCGCCGCTCTGCCCGAGCACACCAAAGATTTCGCCAGCCTTGACCTCCAGGCTTACGCGGTCGAGTGCAACAAGCTCGCGGTCTGCCTGACGATACACTTTTGTTACATCCGTAATCTCAATCACCGTTTCCACCCAAAACAAAAGCGCCTCCGCTGAGGAGGCACTCCTTGCTGCATCTTTTGTTTCACACTGTGAGCTGCTACACCGCTCGTTGCCGGCACCCTTGCCCTATTTGTGCCGCAACCTAAACCTCTTCGTAGAGCGGAGTTGAAAGATAGCGCTCGCCATTGGATGGCGCGACAAAAACGATCAGCTTGCCGGCGTTTTCTGGCCTGCGCCCAACTTCCAACGCCGTCCACGCGGCAGCTCCGCCCGAGATTCCGAGCAACAACCCTTCTTCCTTGCCGAAGCGCCGAGCGGTAACGTAGGCATTGTCGTTTGAAACCTGCACCACTTCGTCGTAGGCTTCGCGGTTCAGCACGTCGGGCACGAATCCCGCGCCGATGCCCTGAATCTTGTGCGGGCCGGGCTTGCCGCCAGACAACAACGGTGATGCTTCAGGCTCGATGGCGATCGACCGGAAGCTGGGCTTGCGCTGTTTCAAGACCTCGCTCACGCCGGTAATCGTGCCGCCCGTGCCAACGCCGGCCACCAGGATGTCGATCTGTCCGTCGGTGTCGTGCCACAGCTCTTCGGCCGTGGTGTGGCGATGGACCTCGGGGTTGGCTTTGTTCTTGAACTGCTGGGGTATGAAGCTGTTTGGGAGCTCGGCGACAATGCTTTCAGCCTGGCGAATCGCCCCCGACATGCCTTCCGTGCCGGGTGTAAGCACCAGTTCGGCACCGTAGGCTTTGAGCAGCTTGCGCCGTTCCAAGCTCATGGTTTCGGGCATTGTCAAGATCAAACGGTAGCCTTTGGCCGCCGCGACCATAGCTAAGGCAATGCCGGTGTTGCCACTGGTCGGTTCAACCAGCGTTGTTTCGCCGGGTTTGATCAAACCGTCGCGTTCGGCGGCTTCGATCATAGCCAGGCCGATGCGGTCCTTAACTGATCCGCCGGGATTAAAAAACTCCAGCTTGGCGACAATGGTCGCGGCGGTGTCGTTGATCCGGCCGACCTTGACCAGTGGCGTTCGACCAATCGTTTCCGTGATGTTTTCGTATATACGTCCCATGGCAGCACCAATTGTTGTTATTGTTGTTTAACAATATTAGCATATCATCGGTGAAATACAAGGCGCTATTTGGCCTACTGCGCGCTGCACCGGTGCCGCGTAAGCGACCAACGCACAGGTATTATGCCTGGTCCCCGAACCGGGCTAGGCCAAGGGTCAAACATTCAAGTCAAACGAGTCAGCGGGAAAATAAGCGGCGGAGTGTCCGCCCAAGGCCGACCAGCAGCGCCACGGTAGCGAAGCTGAGCGTCCCGATCACGCCAACGGTGACGCCCACAGCGCTGCTAACCACACGCGCTTGGGGCGAAGGGTGTTGGCGCGCGGCCGGCGTACTATCTGGCGTAGCCGCTGACACAAGCTGTGGATAGGGCCTGACCGGAGGCGCAGCTTGTGCGCGGCTCCCGTAGTGTTTGGCATACACGGTGGTAAACTCGCCGCCAATAAACACAACCTGTGACGATAGGTACACCCAGGCCACAAGTGCCAAGATCGCGCCAATCGCGCCGTAGTCTGCGTAGTTGCTGAACGAAATATAAAACGCGATCACCGACTGGAGCACAGTCCACAGCAGCGCGGTCAAAAAGGCTCCCAGCCAAACATCGCGCCACGCCACATACGTCCGGGGCAGGTACTTAAACAAGAGCGCGAACAGGCCCGTCAACACGCCTAAGTTGAACAGAGTCTGGACGACCCGCCACATAACCACGCCGCCCGGCAGGGTATCCAAGTACGAGCCGAGCGCTGCCAAGACCGCGCTGAAGATCATCGACACCAACAGCAGGAAGGCACCCGACAGCACCAGGGCAAACGAGAACAACGTTGCGCGCATGAATTCGAGAGGACCGCCGCCGGATGGTGCCTCTACCCGCCACATAATATTAAACGCGCTGACAAGCTCGCCAAAGACCCACGATGCGCCCAGCAGCAACGTAAGTGTGCCGACGATGCCCGAAGCCCGACGCGTGCGAATCGCGGCTTCAAGCGCGGCCAGGAAGTCGTCGCGAAAGCCGCCCGTTACGCTCGACAATGCATTAAGGATGGCATCGCGCGCGGCATCGGAATTGACGAGCAGCAGACGGACAATCGTGAGCACGACCAGAATCAGTGGAAACAACGAGAACAGCGTATAGTAGGACAGGGAAGCTCCAAGCCGGATACAGTTATCGGCGTTCCATTTGCTCACCGTTTCTTTGAGCAGGGGCAACAGCTTAATGCGGCGTAGGCTCATGGATACCTCATGTTGGCGTGCTTGGTTGGATTGATCTTGCTATCGTAGCAGCATTTTTGCCAGCATATGCGCTTGTTTGTACAATTGGGCCACTATTTCACGTTCACGAGGAGCAGCGAAGCAGCTATGCGCATACCGCCGGGAGCTTTTCGGACCCGCTCACGCGTTTTTGCCCAATGGCGGCGTTGGCAACGTTTGCGGCAGCCTGCCCTTCCGCCCAATGCCGATGCGATTACGCCTCAGCTCGTGGTCGGAGGCTTTATCGATACCGGCGATTGGCGGCAGCTGGTGGCGCAGGGCGTCAGCATTGTGGTTAGCCTCCAATCCGAGCGCCACGACGAAGCCGCGTTTGGCGTCCTCCAGCCGGACGGCTATCTACGCCTGCCCACACTGGACCATACCGCGCCGACGTTGGGGCAGCTGCGGATGGGCGCCGCCTTTATCGACGAAGCCGTGCGGGCCGGCAAAACCGTACTGGTGCACTGCCATGCCGGTGTCGGTCGTTCAACCCTGCTGTGTACCTGCTACCTGGTCTACGCCGGCATGGATGTTGAGGAAGCATGGCGTACGGTGAAAGCAAAGCGCACGATTGCCTTTCTTAACAAAGCGCAGCAGGCGGCGCTGGGCGAGTTTGTTGCTGCGTTAACTGCGGAGCGAACGGCAACAAGTGTGCCGGTTGCAGGACCACCGCCCGACACTCATGTTTTTGAGTCACAATCCTGATCGAAGGTACGGGCTGTTGCTGCACAACGGATTGCGCTGTGGTGCTATAGTGTGCATGATGTGAGTGCGTGTATCTGTGGCTGGTGCGCCACAGGTACCACATTCTTTGGTAGGGACATTATACAGGAGGGACTTCCAATGGCTCATGAATTACCACCGCTGCCGTATGCCTATGACGCGCTGGAGCCGCACATCGACCAGCAAACGATGACGCTGCACCACGACAAGCATCATCAGGCCTATGTCAATAACCTAAACACGGCCCTGGAAAAGTATCCCGACCTCCAAAGCAAAAGTGCCGAGGATTTGATCCGCGACCTCAACAGCGTGCCCGAAGATATCCGTATGGCCGTGCGCAACAACGGCGGCGGGCATGTCAATCACACCATGTTCTGGCAGATCATGGGGCCGAATGGTGGTGGCGAACCGACGGGTGCGCTGGCGGAGGCCATTACCCAAGCGTTCGGCAGCTTCGAGGATTTCAAGAAGCAGTTCAATGATGCCGGTACCAAGCGCTTCGGCAGCGGCTGGGCCTGGCTGGTGCGCAACAGCAGCGGCCAGCTGCAGATCGTCAGCACGCAAAACCAGGATAATCCACTCAGCGAGGGCAACTATCCGATCCTGGGCAACGACGTGTGGGAGCACGCCTACTATCTGAAGTACCAGAATCGCCGCCCGGATTACCTCAATGCCTGGTGGAACACGGTCAACTGGGAAGAGGTTAACCGCCGCTTCGAGGCAGCCAACCAATAACCAAGCGGTAGCACAAGCGCTACAACGGCGGGGGCAACTGGCCTCCGCCGTTGCTTTATGCTCTAACCGGTGCCTGCTCGGGCGCCATTGACGCCCCGCTCAACATATGCGACGATGCTGCTCCGTATGCGTATGCTGGGGCACAACATATGATTGCTCGTCGTCGCAAACCTGTTGAAGCTCCGCCCGAACTGCCAACCGTTAGCGAAGCGTCCGATGTGCAGCGCGCGCTGCGGCTGGGCTGGACCGTAGCCGAAACATTTGGCCGTTTGCGGGTATATCAGCCCGAGTTTGCCAACAAGCGCAACGACCCGAACGAGCTGCCCCGCTTCTCGTACTCCAACAGCGACTTGAGCAGCGCGCAACAGCTTGAGGTAAGCTACCGCCGGCTGGTGGAGCTGGCCGCTGCGCTCGATGTGCAGCCCCCTGCCGAGCCTGATGTTGCCGCCATCCTCGATGGAGGAGCGCCGGCGTCCGGTGATGCCGAAACGCGTAAACGCATCCATGGTGTGCTTGAAGCCTGGAGTCGGGCAACCTGGATTCAGCTCAATGTGCGGTCGGCGGCGCTGGGCCGGGCCATGACCTATGGCGGTAGCTTGGCGGATACGTATTGGTACATGGCGCTGCCCGGCAGTCCCGCCTTTTTGTCCGGACGCCAATCGATCGAAGCATTGCTCCGGCCACAACGTTTGAAGCGCATGCAGGAACGAATGTCGGCACTGGGCGAGTCGTTTCCGGGCGAGCTCTGCGATGCCATCGGCCACAGCTTGGGCATGTGGATGTTCGATGAAGCGAAGGAGCGTTGGGCTGCTGCGTCCGATTGGCAAACACTGGGCATACCCGTCGAGGGCGTGCCGACACGCACGCCGCCCCAACAGCTGCACTTCAATCTGTTTCGCCAGGTGCGGACGTGGCGCGATCTGCTGTTCGAGTCGCGGCAGCCGCTGGATTACGTCAGCCCGGGCTTTCGGCGGCGCGCTAATCTCGCGGCGGGAACCGTAACGATTGTGATGGTGTTGCTGGTAGCGGTGATCGTTGGCGCGCTGGTCTTTGGCGCGTTCAACCTGGCGCTCAACGTGGCTAACCGCTTCAATGTGTTTTCGCAGATCGGCGGCGAGCTGATTGAGGCAATCTCGGTCTTTGTTACCGTCGCTTCGACGATTGCGGTGCTGGTGGCCGGGCTGCTGGCGCGGGCGCGACGGGCGGTCGAGCAGTTCGATGGCTGGCTTGAAAGCATGATTATTCGGCGCGCTATTCGGCGGCAAACCACGATTGCCTGGAACGACCTGCCCCGCCGTCCGGCGGACTAGCTGGATGGTGGGGCAATGTTGGCCTGCCACCACGGCTGTGACGGATCCCATGGCTCGGCGGCAGCGCCGTATTGCGCATGAAGCGCGTCCAGCACGGTTTGCAAATCCGGCGGCAGCGGCGCTGTCAGCTCCAGCCAGGTCCCATCGAGCTTGGTAAAGCCAAGCCGTTGCGCGTGCAGAAATTGGCGCTTGAGGCCTAGTGCCGTCGCGTTGCGGCGCGTGCCATACAGCGGGTCGCCGACAACCGGGTGATGCTTGTGGCTGAAGTGCACCCGAATCTGATGCGTTCGGCCGGTCTCCAGCTTGGCCTCGACCAGGCTATACGGTCCCAGCTGTTCCAGGGTACGATAGTGCGTGCGAGCGGAGCGGCCACCTTGCACCACGGCCATCCGTAGACGGTCCGTGGGGTGGCGGTCGATGGGCGCATCGATCACGCCCTGCGGCTCCTTGAAGTGTCCGTCGATCAGCGCGCTGTACAGCTTCAACATCTGCCTGGCCTGCTGCTGCGCTTGCAGATGCGTTTTGGCCCGGTCGTGCTTGGCGACAACCAACAAGCCCGATGTGTCGCGGTCCAGCCGATGGACGATGCCTGGCCGCAGATCATCGCCAATCTGCATGGTGGGATAGTGATGGAGCAGCGCGTTCACCAAGGTGCCGGTAGCATGACCCGGCGCCGGGTGGACCACCATGCCGGCCGCCTTGTCGACCACCACCACATCTGCATCCTCATACACAATGGTTAGCGGTAAATTCTCGGCCACAATATCGGTCGGCTTGGGCACCGGCAGAATGACGCTAACCTCGTCGCCGACCTGCACCGGATAGCTTGGCTTGGCAACCTGACCGTTGACGCGCACATGGGCATCGCCGATCAAGTGCTGCACATACGACCGCGACAGATCGGGCAGCACCAGTGCTAGGTAGCGGTCAAGCCGGTTCCCGGCCTGTTCCGGGGAAACCACGAGCTGCAGCGGTCCCCCTTCAGCGGCCATCGTCCGCCTCGATGGTGGGGGCTAGCCGCGACTGAGGCACCCGCTCCTCGTTATACATAAAGTAGACGGCCATCAGCAGCACCCCGACCACAATGCACGAGTCGGCAATGTTGAAGACGGGGAAGCGGCCATCAAAGGTTTTGATGAAGTCGACTACGTAGCCGAAGCGGATCCGGTCAACGACGTTGCCGATGGCGCCGCCGACGATCAGCCCCAGGCAGACCGCCAGCCACGGCGATGCCTCCTGCACATGTTTGAGATACAGCCAGATCGCCGCGCCCACGATCAGCAGGGAGGTAAAGGTGAAGAGCTGGGGCACGCCCTCGAACATGCCAAACGCTACCCCGGTATTGCGAATATAGGTCAGCTCCAGCCAGTTGGCGATGATCGGAATTTCGCCGGTATAGGGTTGGGGCCAGGTGCGTAACACCCACAGCTTGGTGAGCTGGTCGGCGATAAAAACGACGGCGGCAATGATCGCTGGGATCACAAGCCGCCGTCCCGCTGAGAGTGAATATGTCATAAGCCTAACAACATGTCTAGCCGGCTGGCCCGACCTCGGCCCGTTCTACGCACTAAACCCACGGATCGGGCACATCGCGGGCGTGTTCATCCTGCTCGCGTTGATGACGAATACATAATGTAGCCGCTGGCCGGACTTCGAGCCGCTCAACCGGGATCAGCTCGCCGCCGATCTCGCATACGCCATAGGTGCCTTCTTCGATCCGCGCCAGGGCGTGATCGATCCGGCCAATTTCACGCTCCATCTCGCCGCGCACCGCCATATTGCGCTCGCGTTGTTCCAGCTCGGTTGCGTCTTCTGCAGGATGATTTTTAACGCCGTAGCTGGTATCTTGGTTGGCGTTGGAAGTTTCTTCCTGCAGCCGATCCAGCTCCTCCTGGATCGAGGCGCGCATCTCATGCAAACGCTGCCGAAAGTGCGCGAGATCAAGCTCAGCCTGGGCCATGGTGTATCCTCCTTGGGTCATTATAGCATGGTTGGACGACGTAGGACCGCAGCCCTACCTCCACGCGGGGAGTTATGCTGGTCGGAACCTTAGTAGCCGGTCGGCGGCGTGCGCGGCACCAGCAAGATTTCCAGGAGTTTGCTGATGCCCCAGCCCAGCAGCAAATACACGGCGATGGCGATCAAGTCGCTGAACTCGATCCGTGCCTGCTGTTCGCCAAACAAGGGCAAAAACGGAGCGACGAACGGCTGGGTGATAGCTAGAACCAGGCCGCCAAAGCCCACGTCCATGTTCGCGCCCAGCAGCAGCAGCACAAATCGCAGCGCGATCAGGGCAACGATCAGCCCGACAATCAGCCACACGATTTGTTTGGCCCGATACAACGTGCCCAGCTGCCGCTCGGCCGGCGATGGATCGATATGGGTCCGCCGCTCGACCTTGGCGGCGTCGATCCCTGCGGGCGTTTGGACGATCTCTTCTTGCACTACGCGGGTCTCATATGGGTCTTGGGCCATAATTGTTTCCTCCGAGCTAAACATAAAGTAGGACGTGCCAGATCAATAGCAGAAAATATGCCAAGTCGGCGTTCGCCTGCAAACAGGAGCCACGGGCCAATTGCGCTCCTGCGTGCCGCGTAGTAGGCGGATGAGGCCCAGGCCCAAGCGGCTGGTATGCTAGAATAGGCTCCTACAAAGCATGGAAAGGGAGCGATATGCGCAAAAAAGTAACAATCATCGGCGCGGGCTTTGTCGGCTCGACCTGCGCGCACTGGATTGCCGCAAAAGAGCTCGCGGATGTGGTGCTGGTTGATATCGCCGAGGGTATTCCGCAGGGCAAGGGCTTGGATCTGCTGGAAGCAGGCCCGATTGAGGGCTTTGATGTCAACATCGTCGGCACGAACGGCTACGAAGAGACCAAAGACTCAGACGTGGTGATCCTGACCTCGGGCGCGCCGCGTAAGCCGGGCATGAGCCGCGAGGACCTGCTGAGCATCAACGCCAAAATCACCTCGGAAAATATCCAAGCGGTCACAAAAACCTCGCCCAACGCCCATATCATCATCGTCAACAACCCGATGGATACCATGGCCTATCTGGCCTACAAGGTTTCGGGCTTTCCACGGGAGCGCGTGATGGGTCAAGGCGGGGTGCTCGACGCCGGACGCTACCGGACGTTTATCGCCCAAGAGGCAGGCGTGTCGGTCGAGGATGTGCAGGCCATGTTGATGGGCGGCCATGGCGACGAAATGGTGCCGCTGCCGCGCTATACCACCATTTCGGGCATTCCCGTCACCGAGTTTATTGGGCAGGACCGGCTCAACGCGATCGTGGAGCGCACCAAAAAAGGTGGCGGCGAGATCGTGCAGCTGCTCAAGACCGGCAGCGCGTATTATGCCCCGTCGGCGGCCACAGTGCAGATGGCCGAGGCGATTTTGAAGGATAAGAAGCGGATCCTTCCCGCGTCGGCCTTTTTGCAAGGCGAGTATGGCGTTAACGGGATCTTTTTCGGCGTGCCTGTACGGCTAGGGGCGGGCGGCATCGAGCAGATTATCGAGCTGCCCTTGACCGAAGAAGAGCAGGCCGGCGTACAAAAGTCGGCAGCGCTGGTCCAAGAGAGCATCAACGCACTGCCCGAACAGTATCGCACCGCCTAAGGATTCGGCTGCGCGCCGACAGCAGCATGAATGTTGCAGACGGGAGCCTAGAACTCCCGCCTGCTCCTTGCTCTGCGCTCCAAGCGAGTGGAGAAACTACCGCGCCATGCTATAATTTAGTGTGTCATGGGAAGGATTCTAGGTGCAGAGTACTGCTGAAGATACAACGGGGCTTGCCGAAGACGCCAAGCGTTTGCAGGCTGTTGCGCAGGGCGACATGCACGCGCTTGAAGCGTTGTTCCGCAAGTATCAGGCTAATGTTTATCAGACCGCCCTCGGCGTGACACGAGATCCTCAGGTTGCCGAGGAAGTGTTGCAAGATACATTTTACCGGCTGTACCGCTATGCCGGTAGGCTAGATGGTTCATTACCGTTAGCCCCGTGGCTCTACCGGGTATCCATCAACCTTTGTTACAATCGGCTCAAAAGCTTGCGTGCTTGGACGGATTCATTCCACGACCTTGCTGAGCGACTATTCTCGCCCAGCAGCACATCTCCCGAGCACACAGCTGAGCGCAACGAGCTGCAAGCGCTGGTGCAAGCCGCGCTAGGAACGCTCGATGCGAAACACCGCGTGGTGCTGGTGTTGTATTATCTGCACGACTACGCGGTGAACGAAATTGCCGAAATAACAGGTGTGCCCGAGGGAACGGTGAAGTCGCGCTTGTTTCATGCTCGTAAGCTATTGCGCCAGCACTTAGAGCAGCAGCATGGCTTGAACGACTTACTCTTTCCCGATCCCGCCTGATACGTTCAAGCTGGAGTTCCATGACCGCTGCGCTTGCCCACCGTCCTGCTGCACCATCACCTATCACCGGGGGCGACCGCCTCTACGCGATCGCGCGTTGGCTGCTGCTGATCATCATCTTTGTGCTGGCCACCGTTGTTTACCAGGTCGCCTTGCTGCCGCCAACGGCCGGCGAGCGCTTTGGTCAGATCTTTTGGGCCTACGTCTTTTTTGCTCTGCTCGGACAGGTCCTTGTGCTCCTGCCGCAAACCCAACGACTTGTGCCTTGGAGCTATGTTTGTGACCTCCTGTGGCTTGCGGCGCTGGCGTATGTTGGCCCCGGCGCGCCGCTAAGCTATGTTGCCCTGTTTTTGCTGCCGCTGATTGCTGGTGCCTTACGCCTCCAGCGGGTTGCCGTGCTTGGCTTGAGTATCTTCGCGGTTGCGCTTTCCCAAGCCCTGCTCTTCAAGCCACATATCTCAACCGATGTGCTCGCTTTTGCCAGCCAAGCGATCATGCTGGGCATGTTGCCCTGGCTGGTCAACCTGCTTTCAGAACAGTGGACCGTTGATAATCGGCAGCGCGTCCTCGCCGCCCAGGAACAAAGCGCAGCCGCGCTCAAGCACGCCGAAACGTATCGTGACCGTATGCGGGCGTTGTATGAAGTCGCTCTGTCGCTCAATACCACGGGCAATGCAGCCGATGTGCTGGAAACAACGCTCCATGAATGCCGGCGATTTTTGCCCTGCCACGAGGGCGCGATTGTGCTGCCCACCGGTGCGCCGGATCAAGTGCAGGTGGTGGCTGGCCGACATTTGCAACCGAACGAGATCGGCGCTACCTTTATGGTGTCCAACGGCACTCTTGGCGCGGTGCTGCGTGGTGCGAATGGCGGTGTGCTGCACAACGCCCATACGGATCCCGAATTCGCTCGCTTGCCATCCATCCGAGAACGACGCACAGTCTTGATTTTACCGCTGCGGTCGGCGCGACGTACCTTCGGACTGGTGCTCTTCGGCAGTGACGAAGCACAGCTAACCGTGGAGCAGATGGACATGGCTACCACCCTGGTTAGCTATGGGCTGGTGGCGCTGCAAAATGCGCAGCTGATCGCCGAGCTGCGGGCGGAGCGCGAAAACCTGCTCGCCCGTGAAGAAGAGGTCCGCAAGCAGCTCAATCGTGACCTGCACGATGGGCCGGCGCAATCATTGGCGGCGATCACGATGACATTAGGCTTTATCAAGCGGTTGTACGCAAAAGAGCCGGCCCGGGTGGTGCCGGAGCTGGATAAGCTGGCAGCCATGGCGCAGCGGGCTAATCACGATGTGCGGACGCTCCTGTTTGAGCTGCGTCCGCTGGTATTGGAAACGCAAGGCTTAATGCCAACGCTGCGCCAGTATCTTGAACGTTTTGAGCAAAATGGGACAGGACCGCAGGTCGTTCTTGAAGGTGACGATGAGATCGGGCCGTTGACCAAGCGCGTCCAGGGCACGTTGTTCAATATCGTACAAGAAAGCACCAACAACGCGCTTAAACACGCGGAGGCGCAGCACATCTGGATCAAGATCGCCAAGAAAGCCGATGAGCTGATGCTGACGATCCAGGATGATGGCAAAGGTTTCGATCTTCAGGCGGTCAAGGCCGCGTATGACCAGCGCGGCAGCTTTGGCCTCCTCAGCTTGGAAGAGCGGGCGCGGCTCGTGGGTGGCCATGCCGAGCTATTATCAGCTCCTGGCGCCGGCACAACGGTGCGGGTGGTGGTGCCGCTCGACCCGTAGCGGCCGCTGTGCTGTTCGCTGCTTCATGGTATGATGCGGCCCGATGACAAATGCTCCAGCTCCCGTCTTATCACCTAGCCGACTGGCAATCCTGGTTGCCAGTCGGTTTGTGCTCAACAGCGTTTTTCGGATTGCCTACCCGCTGATCCCATTTGTAGCTGCGCGCTTTGTGGTTGCGGCGGAGGCTGCCACCTGGATCGTGACGATTGCGGTGCTGTGCGGGTTGACCAGTCCCCTAGGCGGCTGGTTTGGCGAGCGCATGGGCTATCGCTTCACGATGCTGCTGGGGTTGGGTTTGACGCTGCTCGGCGTGCTCGGCGCGGCAATAACTCCATCATTCGGGCTTTTGGTTGCGGCGTATGGTCTGTGTGGTATTGGCGCAGCCGTCTTCCAACCGGCGATGCACGCCTATGTAAGTACGCTGACATCGTACGGTGGTCGTGGACGCGCGATCGGCTTGGTTGAGCTGTCGTGGGCTCTGGCGGGGATTGTGGCAGTGCCGCCATTGATGCGGCTGGTCGAGGTTCAAGGCTCCACCACAGGTGCTTTTGCCTTTTTGGGCGCGGGGCTAGCCGTAGCGACCCTGGCTACGCTGTGGCTGTTGCCGAGTGAAGCAAAACGAGAGACTGGTCGAGCCGGCAATGGTGATATGGCCGCAGTGCTGAGCAACCCCAGCGTGCTTGGTCTGCTAGCGTTTATTTTCCTGGCTATAAGCGGCGTCGAAGTTTTTTATATTGCGCAGCCCGTGTGGGCAACCGATCGCTTTGGGGCGTCGTTGAGCGATCTGGGAACTGCTGCCTTTGTGTATGGGTTTGGGGAGCTGCTAGGCTCGGCGGCTTCGGCTGCCTTCACGGATCGGCTTGGCAAGCTGCGGGCAGCCACTGTTGGCTTTGGTCTAGCCGCCGGCAGTTTCTGCGTGTTGCCGCTGGTCAGCAGCTCCTGGGCCGGCTACCTCCTCTGTTATCTGGTTTTGGGCGTATGTGTGGAATTTGCGATCGTGGCGTCATTAACGTTGGCTTCCACGGTCCAGGTAGTTGGCCGTGCCACCGTGATGGCCTTGACGCTTACCGTGCTGCAAATCAGTCGCGCAATTGGATCCCAGCTTGGCGTACCGGTGCTGCAAGCTTCGTCATTGTTGATCACGAGCGTGCTGGCTGCATCGCTCACGCTTGCGGGCGTAGCGATTGCGCTGCGGCATGTGCAAGAAACGGAACGGCATGTACTTCACGACATCGCGTAGTTTCCTGTCACGGTGCTGTAATCTGCGAAGCTGCGTAGCATAAGCGCTCCTATGCTACGCTTTGCTTATGTACCGCCATCTGCACAATCGTGTTCCTTATACTCGATTCCGCTATACCACGAGTGAATTATTGCTGCTTGCTGTGGCAATCGGCCTCGTTTGGACTGCGCTTAGCCACGTGCTTGTTTCGCCCATTGCGGCTTGCGCAATGCTGCTGGCCGTGGCGGCCATTGTAGCCCTGGTGCATGAACGTGCCTCAACCCGGTTGCGGGTCCGGCAGCTGGGCGAGCGTCTGAACGACGTGGAAACGCTGGAAAAACTGGAGGTCGTGGGCGCCAGCGATGTAGCGGATTTGGAGCGAGCGCTTAATCGCATGATTCAGCAGTCACGCGAACAGGCGCGCGAAGCACCCGCGCCCCTGCCGGTCTTTGCCCAACCACAAGCGCCCGTGGTGGGCGAAGGGCAGACGGTGGCCGTGTTGGTGATTGGGGCGCGGCAAGGGGTCGTGGAGCCGTTTACCGCTGAACATCTCGGCTGGCTGGCGCAGACAACCAAAGCAGTGGCGCAAGCCAGTGGTGCAGCGAACGCGTCGATCCGGATGCAGAACGACGGCACGTTGGTTGTTACCTGCGGAGCGCAAGAAGCACAGCCTGTTGTGGTGACGGTTCGCCAAGCGCTTGGAATTGCTCAAGCATTGTCCTCCGATCCCCAGCTGCGTACCGGGCTCAGCTGTGGCACGGCGAGGCTATGCACTGCGGCGGATGTCGCGCCGACCCTGGTAGGTGCTCCGTTCGAGGAAGCCACGCGGCTGTACCGCATGGCTGCCTCCTGGCATGAGTACCAGCTGCTGTGCGCGGAGCCGATTGCGTTGTTGGCTCGTTCGTTTTCCAGCCAGCGCACGTCACTTAAGCTAACACATCCATTAGCGCCCGCCCTCCCGGTGTACGCGCTCGATCTGGCGTCCACCCCCGTCGCCATGAGCGCCTAGCGCGGCTACAGGCCGGAGTTCGGGATGTTCCCCGACCATTTCCCTGCCTCGAGCTTCAACCACCTTCCCTAAAACCGAACAGAACATCTGATCTTGCGCTGAGGCTGCAGGGGAGCGGCGTTGCAGCGTGCTCGTTTTGGTTGGGTCATTTATAATGATCCCCCGTATGGGCACGTTGTACGTCATTGCCACACCGATCGGCAACCTCGAGGACCTCACCCTGCGGGCGATCCGACTGCTGCGGGAGGTCCAGCTGATCGCGGCCGAGGACACGCGGCACACCCGCCGGCTCCTCCAGCGCTATGAGATCACCACCCGCACGGTTTCATACCACGAGCATAACAAGCTAGCCCGCCGCGAGCTGCTGCTGCAGGCGCTGTCCGAGGGCGATATTGCTCTGGTCTCGGATGCGGGCACGCCAGCGATCAACGATCCGGGCTACGAGCTGGTTGTGGCCGCGATTGAGGCGGGATTTGCGGTCTCGCCCGTGCCTGGACCGTCCGCACCACTGGCTGCGTTGGTAGCCTCGGGCTTGCCCACCGCCCAATGGACCTATCTCGGCTTTTTGCCGAGCAAACGAACGGAGCGGCGTGCTTTTTTAGGCGAGTATGCCCGGCTTGCAACAACGCTGCTCTGCTTTGAAACCCCCCATCGTCTCGCCGACGCTTTAGCCGATATCCAACAAGCGTGGGGTGATCGCCGGATCTGTGTGGCGCGTGAGCTAACCAAACTGCACGAAGAATTTGTGCGTGGCCAGGTGAGCGACGTGATCGCGCACTTTGCAGCGCATCCGCCGCGCGGTGAATTTGTGTTGGTGATCGAAGGGTACAGCGCGCCGCCCGCCCCAAGCGACCCCCAAGCCGACTGGCAAGCGCTGGCACGGTCCCGCCTTCACGCGCTGCAAGCAGCCGGCATAGCGGGTGGGGCGGCCGCCAAGCAGGTGGCCAAGGAGCTGGGCGTAGGCCGGGGGGATGTGTACGGGCTGTGGGTTGCGCTCAACGACGAGCAGACTACAACAGAATAAGCTCGGCAACCGCGCCCTGTTCACCAATCGAAAGCCGGGCGAGCGAGGGACGGCGCCCAAAACGAGACGGTCCGGCCGAGCCCGGGTTGAGAAACAGCACGTCGTCGATGCGCTCCACGATTGGGATGTGGCTATGCCCGCAGATATACACGTCCGGACGCGGCTCGGGCAAGCGTCGGATCATGACGTTGGGCAGCCCGCCAATATGCGTCATGTAGATCTGGCAGCCTTCCAGCTGCAGCTGTATGACGCGCGGATACTGATGATCGAGCGGCCGTCCCCAATCCACATTGCCGGTTACCGCCGCCACCGGGGCTAGCTCCTCCAGCCGACTAATAATCGTCCCATTGCCGATGTCGCCCGCGTGCAGAATCTGTTGAACGCCGGCAAAGTGCTGGGGTATAGCGGGATGAAACACGCCGTGGGTATCTGAAATAACGCCGATCAGCATAGCACTATGTGGAGCAGGAAGCGTGCCCGCTGACGCCATCTTCTCACTTCGCGCGCAGATCGAGCACCGCGCCTTCCTCGTCCTGCAGGGCACACTCAACATCCGGCGAGCTGCTCGGGATCAAGCGCACACTGGGAATGTCAACCATGAAGGTCATCCCCACGGGTGCGTTGCCCAGGACTTCATCGCCATCTTCCTCGGCTAGGTCGACCTGAAAGAGCTCGCTGCTGGCGGGGTGAACTGCAACGATCACATTCACAATTTGGCGCACGTCCGCCGCGCCCAGCCGACCATGGGAGTCGTCGTAGATGATCGCCAGGCCGCTCGACTTTAAGTGTTGAATATCAAGCGTGGGCGCTTGTTGTTGAACCCGCATCAGATCAACCATGGTCGTTGCTCCGTTAAGTTGGCCGGCACAGAAGCTCGTCGGATAGCTATAGTATAGTCCAACCCCGAGCCTTGTTTGCACCGTATGCTCGCACACCGACCGATTGCCCGTGGTGCGTCCTTAGCCCTGTCAGGCCCAGGCGCCGACGTATCAGTCGCTCGTCATTGCGGTACAACCCGTCCATCCTTGACACTTCCTGCTTTGATTGTCACAATACCTCAGATTTAAAGCCGCCCGTACAGGTGCTATCCGTTGCAGTACGGCGGTTTGATGAGGATACGACGTGATACGCCGCTGGGGCACCTGGGGCCTGTTGGTGGCAGCACTGGTCATGGTGGCAGGGGTCGGCTACACCGTCCGACGTGCCCGTGGGCAAACGCCGCTCTCGATCACTGGCCCAAATATTTTAGCTAATCATGATTTTGCACTGAACATCGACGCCGACCAGCAGTTGCCGGACGGCTGGACCAGAGGAACGAACGGAGTGGCGCTTAGCGACTCGTCGTACGATGGCCAAGGCCAGTCAGTGCAGATTCAAGGTATCAATAATTTTCTCAAAAGTCCCTATGTTGCCGCGCGGCCGGGTGCAGAGTACCGCGTGGCTTTTCGGGCGTTAAGCGACGCTTCGGCGACCAAGGTGCGCGTGCTGTTCCATTGGCGGGACGCCGAAGGGCTCGATCGCGCGACCGATCCGCAGCCCTTCCAACCGGTTCCGGTGCAGCAGTGGAATACCATTTCGGCCACGGCAACCGCCCCGGATTACGCTGCTCAATTTGCACTATCGATTCAGGGCGCGACCGACGCCGTGGTGTTTATTGATGACCTCCATTTGGGCCAGCTGGGGGTACACATCGCGCCGTGGCCGTACGGTAAACAGGCCGCACTTGCCTTCTCGTTCGACTATGAAACCGCCATGGGTGGCCTGGTACATGGCCGGAGCGTGGACGATCCGCAGGCCGGCGGCGACTACCTCCTGCGGGCGCTGCGGATGCGTGGGGGAGCGGAGCAGGCGCTCAAGCTTTTCGCGCCGGGCGGCATTCGCGCGACCTTTTACGCCAATGGCTATAACTTTTTGACCGGAAATGTTGAGCGTCGAACATTCATGGGTAATCCAACCTACACCTGGGCTAATCCGGAACACCGCTGGCTAAGCGACCGCTGGCAGAGGACTCCCTGGTTCGGCGTTGATCCATACACAACGGAGGAGCAGGGGCCGGAGTGGTACTTTGGCTCACAGATTGCGACACTGCAGCGGGCAAAACAGGATATTCAAAGCCATACCTTTGCGCATTTCGCGGGCACCTACGTCGGGCCGGATGATTGGCGCGCCGACTTTGCTGCATGGAAGCAGGTCGCGGCAGAGCGCGACGTTGCGCTGGCTACCAGCCTGGCGTTTCCGTGGAGCAGCAGTGCCGATATGAGCTATGCCAGCTGGGATGTGCTGGTGCGCGAAGGCATTCGTTCTGTCACCCGCACAACCGTGAGTGAAGGTCAGCGCCGCTCCTGGATTGCTGATCGCACGCACTTTGCGCTGCGGCAGCTGCCTGCGCATCCCGAGCTAGCCGTGATTGGCGATGTGTATTTGACGCCTGATAGCCGCGACGAGGTGTTGCAGGCGATGCGGACGGCGTGGCTGCATCAAGGCGCGATCGATGTGTGGGCGCACACCGAGGAAGTGACTTCAGAGGAGCAGATCGCGGCGTGGCAACAGGTGATCGACGCGGCGCGGCGTGACTTTTGGATTGCCCCCGTGCCCGAGATTGTGCAATATGCGGCCGCCGTTCGGCAGGTCAGCGTGGAGGTGCGCGCCGAGCGGCCCGACTATACCTTTCGTGTGCGCAACAGCAGTGACCAGGCCCTGGGCGGTGTGACCTTGACCTTGCCGTTCGTGCCGGAACAGGTCATTGTGGACGGGGAGCGGGTCGCATTCGACAGGACGACGCTGGTTCTGGACTTGCCACGGAAGAGCAGTCGTCAGGTGACGTTGCTGGGCGGAGCACCGCAGGCGGTGCAGCCACCGGAGGAGGAGGCAGCATGGCCCGCTTAGGCACGCTCGACTACAATAGCCGCCGTGCGCTGCCGGTACGTGTCCGCTTGCTCCACTGGCTCGTGGTGCTGGGCGCGGCGCTGGCCGCGGTGGTTATCGCCCTGCCATCCGTGCTGCGCCAGCCCACGTTGTACACCGCCAGTGCTACGGTGCGCTATGATCCCGCCATGTTTCCCAATTTGGTCGCGGATGGCAAGGCGTCGGACACGTTGCTGGCGCAGCAGCAAAATTTGGGCGGCGTGCTCGAAAAGACGAAATACGAGACGCTGCGCCAGTATGGCCTAGCCTACACCTATCCAACCGCGAGCGATATCACGATTACGGCTGTTGGGCGTTCGCCTCAAGTTGCGACGGATATTGCGAATGATGCGGCCGACGGCCTGGCGCGCCGGATCGAAGCAACCCAAGGTTTGCCGCTCCTGCGAAAAGTTGTGGGCCAGGAGATCCGGTTGGCGCTGCAGGGTGGCGCTCCGGTTGAGTGCGAAGCGGCGGTGCTACGCGCAGTGGTGTCCGGGCAACGCCCGCCGGTTATGGCCTGCGAGCAGCGCTTGCTGCGCGAGCTGTTTCTAACCCAAGCCGTGCCGGCCGTCGCACCGGTGCAGGGCAATACTTCCTTTGCGAACATGACGCCCAGCGAGCGGAGTGCGGTTGCGCGTGCGCTGGAGGTGCTGGATGGTCAAATCCGGTATGATCAGCGCATTGCCGAGGCGGTGCTGCGTGGTCGGCCGACCAGCGCCGAGCGGCTGCAAGCGCTGGATGTGATCGCGGGAACACCAAATAAGCTGCGCGCTGACCGCGCCCTGATCGAGTACATGAACACCGCCTTCGACACGGCCGCGACAATGCGTGGCGGTGGGACAGTCTTTGTGGCCGAGGATGCAACCGAGGCGGCCGCAATTCCGACCTACAAGCCGCTTAAGTTAGGCGTTGCGGCGCTGGTCGGGATGATTGGCGGGGTGCTGGCCGTGCTGATCGACCGGCAAGTCGGGGTGATGCTGAAGCTGCAGGAGCTATGGAGCTACCGCCAGTTGATGCTTAACATGGTTGGGCGTGACCTCAAGGCCCGCTACAAAAACTCGCTGCTGGGCTACATTTGGTCGCTGCTGAATCCGCTGCTGACCATGCTTGTCTTCTGGGTTGTGTTTGGCCTGTTGATGCCCGCCAACCCGATCCCAATGTATCCGGTCTTTTTGATCGTAGCGCTGCTGCCGTGGAGCTTCGCGGTTACCTCGGTTAGCGGCGGCATGCGCGCCATTCTGGATAATTCAAATCTGATCAAAAAGGTCTACTTTCCGCGGGAGATTTTGCCGATCACGGTGGTGCTGAGCAACTTTGTCAATTACTTGTTGGCGCTGCCGATGATGTTTCTGATCATGGCGGGTGTGCAATGGGCGACCATCGGCCAGCTCACGCTTTCGTGGTCCTTCATCTTTCTGCCGATGATCATTATCATCCAGCTGATCTTTTTGATCGGCGTGACGCTGCTGCTTTCCACAACCGCGGTCTTCTTTCGTGATACGACGCATATTATCGATATTTTGCTGCAGCTCTGGATTTTCTTGACGCCGGTCTTCTTTTCGTTGGAAGCGATCGTGTCGCCGACCTGGGCGCGGCTCGTACGCTGGCTTAATCCCATGGCTTCCATTATTGATTTTTATCGTGATGTTTTGTATGGCCAGGCAACCAATACGATTCCAGTGCCCGGCTTTCCAGCACTTGACGGCGTTTTTCGCACGCTGCTGACGGCGCTGGTTATCTTGGCCTTTGGGTCGTATGTGTTCCATCGCTATAGTGGCCGATTTGGCGAAGAAATTTAAGCAAACGTGATGAATAGACAGGGCAACGTGTTCGTCGATGCCAAATACTATGAGCAGTATTGAGTTCGAGCATGTTTCAAAACGTTTTACCTTGCACCATGAAAAGCGTAATTCGTTACAAGAGCGGATGGTTAATGTTCTGCATCCCCGGGGTGAGGGTGAAACCTTTTGGGCTCTGCGGGACGTTAGCTTCGAGGTGCCGACGGGCGAGACATTGGGCCTGATCGGGCATAACGGCTCCGGCAAATCCACCACCCTGAAGCTGATTACGCGCATTCTGGAGCCGACCAGCGGCGCAGTGCGGGTGCGCGGTCGAGTTTCAGCGTTGCTGGAATTGGGATCAGGCTTTCATCCCGATCTGACCGGCCGCGATAATATCTTTTTGAACGGCTCGCTGCTGGGCTTTGGCCGCGCCGATATGCAGCGCAGGATCGACGACATTGTTGATTTTGCCGAGCTGGGTCCGTTTATCGACACGCCGGTTAAGCACTACTCATCCGGGATGTATATGCGGCTGGGCTTTGCGATCGCGACGGCGGTCGATCCGGATATTTTGATCACCGATGAAGTGCTGGCGGTGGGTGATGAAGCGTTCCAGCGCAAGTGCATGGAGCGCATCTACCAGTTTCGGCAGGAAGGCCGCACCATTCTGTTTGTGTCGCATAGCCTCGAGCTGGTGCGCAATCTGTGTACCTCGGCAGTGTGGCTTGATCACGGCGAGCTTAAGGCGGCGGGCAGCACAACGGCTACGCTTGACGCGTATATGCGCCAGACCAATACGCAGGAGCAGGAGCGACACCAGCGCGAACATGCCCGGCGCGAGGCCGACGCCCAACCTGCAGAACCGGCTCCAGCTGCCGGCTCGGCTAACCGCTGGGGTAGCCGGGAGATTGAGATTGTCGGGGTGCAGCTGCTGGATGCGCGTGGCCACGAGCCCGCCGTCTTTCAAACAGGTGACAAGTTAACGCTGCGCATGCACTACGAGGCACATCAACCGGTCACCGATCCTGTCTTTGGCATCGCGCTGCATCACGCGAGCGGGTTCCATATCAACGGCCCGAATACACGGTTTGGCGGGCTAGCGCTGGGCAGGCTGCAGGGCAAAGGCTTTGTTGACTACACCATCGACGAGCTGCCGCTGTTGGCGGGTAATTATGTCTTTACCGTAGCAGTGTACGACGCGTCGTTGACCCATCCATTCGATCATCACCACATGCTGTATCCATTCGTCGTGCAAACCAATGCGATTGCCGAGCGCTGGGGCTCGTTCTACATCCAGGCGCGGTGGAGCTACAGCGGAACATAGGAGCGTTCGAGCAGGCATGGCCAAAGCGACGATTTTGCAGGGGCGAGGTTGGTCGTCTGCCAGCACGCGATTGTTGCCAATTGTGGGCGGATGTGTCTGGCTGCTGCTGCTGTATCTGCTCAGCGGCGCGGAGATGCTGCAGTGGGGCGGGCAAGCAGTGCTGCGCGCTATCCTGCCGCTAGGCGCAGGTGTAGCGCTCTCGATTTTGCCGGGCTTGGCGCTGCTCCGGGCGCTTTGGCCCGATGATACTGCCTCGTGGGCCGAAGAGCTTGGGCTAGCCTGGGGCATCAGCGTTGCCCTTCCGCCGCTGCTGTTACAGTTTACTACGCTGGTTGGTCTGCGCTGGAACCTTTGGAGCAGCTGGGCGTATCTGCTCGTGGCGGCGGTTATGCTTGTGTGGCTGCAGCGTCGCGACCCTCGGCCTCGGCTCGGTGCACGACGCACGGTCGGTGCCTGGCACGCGCTGTTGCTGATGGGAATGCTGGTCATCGGGCTGCTGGTGCGGCTGTACGCCGTACGCGACCTGCCGGTTGGCATGTGGGGGGATTCGTACCACCACACCATGATCGCGCAGCTGCTGGTTGACCACGGCGGCCTGTTTACCTCCTGGGAGCCCTATGCGCCGCTGACGACCTTTACCTATCACTTCGGCTTTCATGCCAACGCCGCCTTTTTTCATTGGCTGACGGGCGTGCCCGTAACACACAGCGTCGTGATCATGGGCCAGGTGCTCAACGCGGCCAGCATGGCGGTCGCGTATGCGTTGGCCACGCGCTTTACCGGAAATCAGTGGGTCGGGCTGTGGGCTGTGGCGCTGACCGGCTTTGCCAACCGGCAGCCTGCCTACTACGTTAACTGGGGCCGGTACACGCAGCTGACCGGCCACTTAATCTTGGCAGCAGTGTTGATCTGTTGGTGGGCGGTGCTGGAGCACGAGCGCTGGAACTGGCGGCGCATTGTGCTGGCGGCAATTGTTACCGCGAGTCTGATGCTGACTCACTATATCGTGACCATTTTCGCGGCGCTGTTTTTGGCGGTGTATGTGCTCGTGCTGATCCTGCGCTCGCCCCGTCGCGTAGTTGTGTTGCACACGCTGGGCCGCTCAGCGGCTACGGCCGTGCTGGCCTTGGTCCTGGCAGCGCCGTGGCTGAGCCGGACCCTGACCGGCTTTCTGGGCCGTAATCTGGGGGGGCAGGTCAAACAGCCGGCAGCTGTGGCGGCGCTCAACAGCGAATCGGCGCTGGTGGCGATTGCGCCCGCGTCCCTTTCAACCGTGCTGCTGGTGCTGACGGTGGTTGGGCTGCTGCTTGCGCTGGCACGCCGCGACTGGCGCGTGGCCTTGTTTGCAGTGTGGAGCCAGCTGCTGGTGCTGAGCGTTGTGCCGCATATCTTTAGCCTGCCCGGAACGGGCGTTATTACCCAGTTTACGGCCTATATCGCGCTGTATGTAACGGCCGTTCCCCTGGCAGCGTATGCGTTTGGGTTTGGGCAGCGGTGGCTGGATGCGGTTAAGCCACGGCTTGGCCTTTGGTGTGCTGGTTGTGTGATGGCTGGGTTATCTATCTGGTCGGTTGGCTGGCAACAACGGATCATTGACCCAACCTTTCAGCTGTTCACGCCGGCCGATGCGCAGGCCATGACCTGGATCAAGCAAGCCACGCCGCCCGATGCCCGCTTTGCGGTCAACATGATGCCGGCCTATGGCAATACACTCTTCGCGGGAACGGACGGCGGCTGGTGGATCACGCTGTTGACGGGACGCGAAACGACCTTGCCGCCCATTACGTATGGGAGTGAGCACGGCCCTACACCCGATTATTATCGCAAAGTTAATGCCCTAGGCTTTGCCCTGCGTGAGCATCCGCTGCCTGCGGCGGAAGGGATTCAGCTGCTGCGCGACAATGGCATACGGTATGTGTACAGCGGCGCGCATGTCGGACAGCCGGATCCTATCGACGTGGGCGCGCTGCGCGCACATTCGGCCTTTCGCGTCGTGTATGCTCGCGACGGTGTGACGATTTTTGAGCTGGTGCAGGAGTAACCCGTTTATGTGCAGCCTGCGCTGTTTTGCCTGTTTGGGGTTGTCTACGGATATCATTCGTCGGAGAGGTGCATGACCAACAAAGCGACGCATCTGCCAGGGCTGGAGCAGGCGATGCACGACATGCCGTTTGACCAGTTTGGCCGTTACCACATGCTGCGCGAGGCAGTAGATGCTTGTCGTGGGCAGCTCGGTCTTGAGCGTCTCACGATCCTGGATGTGGGCGGCTTTTACGAGGATAACGGCCAGCCAACGCTGCCGATCACGCGCTTTCTGCCACAGGATGCCGTAACTGTGCTCGACGTAGTGGAGTGTAATCTGCCCGGCTATGTGCGCGGCGATGGCGCGGCGCTTGATTTTCCCGACAGCCACTTCGACCTGGTGATCTCCGCCGATACGCTGGAGCATATTCCGCAAAATCGCCGGCCAGCGTTTTGGCGCGAGCTGCTGCGCGTAGCCCGGCATGGCGTAATTTTGCTGGCGCCCTTTGGCACCGTGGAAGTAGAGGCGGCCGAGGCGCTGCTGTTTCAATACATCAAGACGGAACTGCACGCGGAACACCAGCAGCTCAAAGAGCATCGCGATTATGGGCTGCCGCGGCTGGCGGAGTGGCTTGGGTTTCTGCAGCAGGCAGGGGTGTCCGTCCGCGCCTACCCGACGGGCTATCTCCATGCCTGGCTCGGCATGATGTTGATCAAACATCTGCTGCTGCGCCTGGACCCGGGACCGACTGCCCAGCGTTTGGTCGATAGCTACTACAATCGCTCCTTCTTTCCCACGGAGCGGC
>JADDQF010000055.1:17431-24018 GCA_016781505.1 bacterium | reverse complement strand
TGAAGCCCGAGGGCTTGCCTGGTCATCTGGTTTTCTAGGCAGCTATTCTTGTTTGGTTATATATTACACTGTCGACGCACATGCTTGATTTGTTGAGCTGTGAAACACATTATGTTTTGGGTGTACGCTGAGCGCTCTGGACCCACCCCGATCCATCTCGCACCGGGACGTGAAACGGCGCAGCGCCGCGGGTACTGGGCTTCGGCCTGGGAGACAAGGTCCGCGCACCCTTACAAATAACAAAACAGCCGAGCCTATTGCTCGGCTGTTTTGTGTTTTAAGCTGTGCGCTCGGTTTGAATGCTGATTACCCGTTGGTTTCCAAAAAGCTGAGCATGTACTGGTTGACCAGATCGGGACGCTCCTGCTGCACCCAGTGGCCGGCGTCAGGAATGTAGTGTAGCGTCAACCGAGGAACGTAATGCTCCAGGTTAGCGTTTAACTCTTTGCCAAGCGCAACGTCTTGTTCGCCCCAGATGACCAAAGTTGGCATTTCGACAACAGGGTTGGGTTGGGTCACCTTACGTAGTCCACGCCGACCCGCAGCACGATAATAATTGATCCCTCCAGAAAGACCATCTGCCCGTCGCGCTGCTTGCTTGTACTGCTCGATCACCTCGTCCGAAAACTGCTCGCGGTGTACAGGAGTTCGGCGAAACGATTGTTCAATCGCCGCATAATCATTTGCTTTAAAGAGGGCTTCTGGCAGATAGGGCAATTGGAAAAAGAATACGTACGAGCTTCGTCTAAGCTGGCGTGGATTGGTGATGAGATGTTGCAAAAACAGGCGAGGATGCGGCACATTGAGAATGATCAACTTTTCTACAAGCTGCGGGTGGCGGAAAGCGACTTCCCAGGCGACTAATCCGCCCCAATCATGACCGACAATGATCGCGCGCTCCGCCCCGAATGACCGAACCAGTTGTACCACATCTTCAACTAGATGCTGGATGTCGTAGTCGGCGACGCAGCTTGGCTTGTCACTCTCGTTGTATCCGCGCATATCGGGCGCGACGACCGTATAGTGTTCGGCAAGTACTGGTATTTGATGGCGCCAAGAGAACCAAAACTCAGGAAAGCCGTGGAGCAGAATAAGGAGTGGGCCGGATCCAGCCACTGTAATGTGTAGCTTGACTCCATTGACCGTGCGCCATTGATGCTGGATCGTCAAGGGCTGTTCCTTCCGCGTTAAGGTGTATGTTTCGAATCTGCAGCTGCAGTGATATGGTCCAAGTAGCTATGTAACCACTGGATCTCTTCCGGATTAATCCGATAGCAGGTTGCCTGGCCATCCCGCTCCGCCACGAGCACATTAGCCTGGCGCAGGGTTGCGAGGTGCTGCGAAACAGTTGCCTGGGCCCGGTCGAAGCGCACAACCAAGTCATTGCAGATACAGCCGGGGTTGTGGGTAACGTAGCGAATAATGGCCACGCGCATTGGATTACCCAGTGCATGAAGCATGTTGGCTAGTCGCTCATCTTCCATACTCGGAACAATGCTCTCCATAGCCCAACTCCTGGCTGCATTAAGTTGCAAACCCACGCCGCTCAGGTTGGGGAGAGCAGCGTGGGCGTCGTATCGCTAAAAAGCGTACAGATCAACCTGTAAACCCTATTGTACGACCTATCGTCGTGGTTTGGCAATGCTAGGCGTGATCTTGCGACCGCGAATGCTCGTTCGCTTGAGCGCTCGCATTACCCGATCGAACGTGTTGTCCGGTACTTCCACGAATGAAAAGTGCTCAAACAACTCGATCGCGCCAATGGCACGGCCGGGAATGTTCGCCTCATTCGCAATCGCCCCCACGATATCGGCTGGACGCACACCATCATTGCGTCCAATATCAATATACAGGCGCGCCATACCGCGCTCAGGGCCAAAGCTGCGATCCTTGCGTCGGCGCGGCCGACCATCGCGCTCGTCCTCGATGCGTTCGAGCTCCTGCTCGGCCAGTTTGTCCTCGGTTTCGTTCTGCGGCTCGCCCAGCAGGAGTTTGAAGGCGGCAGCGGCAAGGTCGGTTGGGCTGTACTCCTCACCCAAATCTTCAGCCATGCCGGTAAAGGGCTCTAGCCCACCTTGCGCAATCGTTTCGCGCAGGGTTTCCTTGAACGCCTCCCGGCGACGCGCCATCACATCGGAGATAGTGGGCAGGCGCATGCGCTGAATTTGCGCCCTTGTCGTCTGCTCAATGACGCGCAGCAGCCGTCGCTCACGGGGTGTGACCAGGGTAACGGCGGTGCCAGTACGACCCGCACGCCCGGTTCGTCCAATACGATGGACATATATTTCGGGGTCAAGCGGGATGTCGTAGTTGATAACGTGCGATACGTGCTCGACGTCCAAACCGCGGGCCGCAACATCGGTGGCGACCAGTAGTTCGGCCTGGCCACTGCGGAAGCGCCCCATAACGCGATCCCGCTGAATTTGGCTCAAATCGCCGTGCAGCGTGTCGGCCGGAAATGCGCGGGCGGTTAGGCGCTGACCCAATGAGTCCACTTCGCTTTTGGTGCGGCAGAAAATAATGGCCGAGGTAGGCGCTTCAAAGTCGAGGATGCGTGCCAAAACCTCGAACTTATCACGACCACCTACTTCATAATAAATTTGCCGAATCTGCGGCACCGTGACCTGCTCCGCCTGCACCGTGATGCGCTGCGGATCGCGCATATAGCGCTTGGCGAGATTGGCGATCGGACCCGGCATCGTGGCCGAGAAGAGCGCGGTCTGGCGCTCAGGCGGCGTTTCTTGCAAAATCGCCTCGATGTCTTCGACAAAGCCCATGTCTAGCATCTCGTCGGCCTCATCCAGCACCACGGTGCGGACTTGATCCAGCTTAAGCGTGCCCCGCCGGATATGGTCGAGGAGCCGTCCCGGCGTGCCAACCACCACCTGGACGCCACGGTCAAGGGCGCGTAGTTGCCGTTCAATCGGCTGCCCGCCATACACCGGCAGCACATTGATGCGGTGATACTTGCCGTAGGAGTGGAACGCTTCGGCAACTTGCATGGCTAGCTCGCGCGTCGGGGTAAGCACCAACGCTTGGGGTAGCCGCGAATTTGGCTGCAGCTTCTCGATGATCGGCAAGGCAAAGGCTGCCGTCTTGCCGGTGCCGGTCTGCGCCTGGGCAATAATGTCGACGCTGTCGGTCATGTGACTAATGGTACGGGCCTGGATTGGTGTGGGCTCTTCGTAGCCAAGCTCGCTAATCGCTTTCAGCGTTGGCTCGCTCAGGCCCAGGTCTTCGAATCGGATCGGTTGTGTCATACTCATCTGTGCAATACCTTTGCGGTCTGTGCCGCGCTCACAACGTTATTTTTTACAATTTCAGGCCGCGCCCAGCACGTATGCTATACTAGCACCGGTCTTTTGACGGCCCGCCGCAGCGTATGCTCGCGCTGCGGCGCTGAATAGAGGGTGTTCCCGTATGTCTGTTGTCGCAATTATCGGCGGGCAGTGGGGCGACGAAGGCAAAGGCCGAGTCGTGGACCTGCTCGCGCAACATGCTCACATGGTCATCCGCTATAGTGGCGGTAACAATGCTGGCCATACGGTTATCAACGACCGGGGCACATTTAAGCTTCATCTCGTGCCAGCCGGTATTTTCAACCCCGAAACAACTAATATCATCGGCACCGGTGTGGTGGTCGATCCAGCAGCGCTGCTGGAAGAGCTCGCCATGTTGGCCGAAGCCGGCGTTACGTTCGACAATTTGTATATCAGCGACCGTGCCCACGTTATCATGCCGTACCACCGTGAGCAGGATCGGATCCAAGAATCGCTCCGCGGCGACGGCAGAATCGGCACAACCGGCCGCGGCGTTGGCCCGGCCTATGGCGATAAAATGGAACGCATCGGCATCCGCATGGGCGACCTGCTGCACGCCGATACGCTCCACCAACACCTGGCCCGCGCGCTTGACGCGAAGAATACCTGGCTGCAAGCGTATGGCGGCAAAGCGCAGCCATTGCAAGCACTCCATCAGCAATTTGTGGACTACGGCCATC
The DNA here is from genome assembly GCA_016781505.1 of bacterium. Classification (GTDB taxonomy): domain Bacteria; phylum Chloroflexota; class Chloroflexia; order Chloroflexales; family Kallotenuaceae; genus LB3-1. Next base: position 20,018 of record JADDQF010000055.1, on the reverse strand, counting down.
AGCTGCGAGCCTACATCAAGCCAACGCATCCGCTTGTGCAGCAAGCGCTGAGCCGCGGCCAGGATGTGTTGCTGGAAGGTGCGCAAGCGTCGCTGTTGGACGTTGATTGGGGCACCTACCCGTATGTAACCTCGTCGGCTCCCGGGGCGGCAGGCGCATGTCAGGGCGCAGGCATCGGGCCGCGGCAGGTTAGCCATGTGCTCGGCGTTTTCAAGGCGTACACGACGCGAATTGGTGGTGGTCCGTTTCCAACCGAGCTCACCGACGAGACCGGCAACCTGCTGCGGGAACGGGGTCACGAGTACGGAACAACAACGGGACGGCCGCGCCGCTGTGGCTGGTTCGATGCCGTCGCAGCGCGCTATGTAGTCGAGCTCAACGGCATTGACTACATGGTCTGGACCAAGCTTGATATTCTGGACACGCTGCCGACGATCCGGATCTGTACCAGCTATAAGCTGCGTGGCGAAACGATCCACTATGTGCCGAGCAGCATCGCTGAGCTAAGCCAGGTCGAGCCAATCTACGAGGACCTGCCGGGCTGGCAAACACCAACGGATGCCCTGCGTACCTTCGACGACCTGCCCCCCAATGCCAAGCGCTATCTCCAACGCTTGGAGGAGCTAACTGGCGTACCCACCGCCATCATCTCGGTGGGCCCAGCGCGACAATCAAGTATCGAGCGGGTGCCGGTTGCGGAACTGTTTGCCTAGAATGCTCGGCTAAACACGCGGAAACGGCTGTGGTGCAATAACCCACAGCCGTTTCCGTTACCGGTTGGAGGCGACGACGGGATTCGAACCCGTGATGGAGGTTTTGCAGACCTCTGCCTTACCACTTGGCTACGTCGCCACCACGTAATCCATGCGAATACCCGGGTATTGTACCACACGGCTCCCATCCCGGCAAAAGCTCCAACGCCTCGCAGTCAGCTATAACAGCAAGTAAAGATCAGGTGCATACCAACTCATCCGACTACTTGATGCCGAATACGGCATACCCGCCAATCTCGGTCAGCTTGGAGAACTTGGCAAGATAGGGATCGGACGTGAGCATGTCCGGCTGCAGGCCACTGTAGGCGATGACAAGTTTGGGCGGTTTGACCCTAAGGTCGTGGCTGAGCTCGGCGGCTGCCTGCGGCAGCAGTTCAAGGGGATAGTTGTAGATGTAGCGGCTGGGAGAACGGCGTTGGGCCAGCACGTACACTTCCGGTTCGGCCGCAAAAACGTAGATGTAATCGTCGGCCTGCGTATGCTCGCGTATGTACGCGGCTACATTGGGAGCAGGTGCGAAGAAACGCTTGCCCGCATCACCATACAAACGGATCGCTTGCTGCTCCGGGGTTGTGCCCACGAGCTTGATGTTTTGCACGGCTAGCGGCAAGACCAGGAGGGTGGCTAACAACACCGATGCCGTACGGCCGGCAAGCCACTCTGGCTTCGTAGCTGCTCGGCCCTGATCCCACAACCACGCTACGCACGGTGCGGCCAGGAGCGCTAGACCAGGCAAAACCGGGTAGTAATAATGGATAAACGTCCGTAGGCTGCCAACGGCAGCGGCAAGCAGGGCGGCAGTCCAACCGACGACCAACCAGCCTGCACGTTGTTCTGCAGTGGGATGGCTGCGCAACAGCGCGATTCCACCCAACGCCACCAATAGCAGCGGAACAAACGGCACAAACATATCAACGAGCGGTCCAAATTGCCACCGTATCCGTGCCTCGTCGGCGTACAAACGGTTGTAGGTAACGACGCTGAACAACAAATGGCTCCAGCCACCCCTTGCCCAAAAATATGCAACCGTAGGCGCTGCCACTGCAAACACGCCTAACGCTGTGCCTCCCAGTACCTTTACGATATTGCGCCGCATATAAAGACCGGTTAGCACTACCAGCAAGCCTAGCACAAGGGCGACAGGCTTGATCAGCACCCCCGCGGTAACGGCCGCTCCCAGGGCGATCGCAAAGCGCAGCTGTTGGGTTGCGCCAAGGTTAATAGCCGACCAGAGCGCCGCAAGTGCTGGCAGCACAAGGGCTTGATCGGTGTTGAGTACCAAGCCTTGGAGCTCGAAAGCGCTCCCCGCGATGCCAAAGATGAGTGCCCCTAGCAGCGCTGTACGTGCGTTCCAGACATGGCGGCCGACGATGTACACTAGGCTGGCATTAACGAGACATAACGCCGTGCTCCAAAGGCGGATGGATAGTACGGGAGATAGGTTCGTCAGCAGTGCCGGCATGTACAGCAGGTAGATAAACGGTGGCTTGTGATCAAAGGCATCGCGATACGGGAGGCCGCCGTGCAGCCAGGTGGAAGCAACATAGGCGTACGCTCCCTCGTCGCGCTCGAGCGGGAGTGCCCAACCAGGTAGGCGCAGGAGCAGTACGGTTACGAGGATCACGCCGAGCAGCACTCCATCGACGAGGTGTGCGGTGCGGCCGAGGAGACGCTGCGGCACATCGGCGGCAGTGGTGGTGGATGTTGTTGGCTGCATGAAGATGTACTGCGCCTTGTCTATTTATAGAACGTCAATCCTTCTTCTTTTTCTTGCTATTGCCCTTATCTTTATCTTCCTTGTCGTCGTCCTTGTC
>JADDQF010000055.1:0-17314 GCA_016781505.1 bacterium | reverse complement strand
TTGCCCTTATCTTTATCTTCCTTGTCGTCGTCCTTGTCGTCCTTGTCATCACCCTGGTTGTTCGGCGGAGCGACGGCTGGCGGAGCACCACCACTTACTTGCAGCAGCACAGCGGAGCCGGGCGCTATTGGCTGATCAGGCTGGGGCGACATGCTTACCACGGTTCCCGCCGGCTGCTCGCTGGCAATGGTTCCCTCGACAACGCCGTTCAAGCCAACTGTTTGGAGTTGCGCTTGCGCCAATTCAACCGATTGACCAACAACGTTGGGCACAACCACGCTCGCTGGGGGAGCTTGCGGCGCTTGCGATGGTTGCACGGCGTCCGGTGCGGAAACTGGTAGCTGGGGTTGCTGGCTGCTTACCGAGGCGACCGGTGTTGCCAGCGCTCCATTTGCGGGCGGGGTCAGGCGAGCAGTCTCGCCGCGGCGGGCCAGGATGGCGCCGAGCAGCAGCACTGTGAGCAGCAAAGGTATGGCTAGATAGCGTAACCCGATTGCTTTATGTGAAGTTGTTGCCGTGCCTGCCAGGGCTGGTGGCGGCGACTCGGCCCGGGGGGCTGGAGCGGGATGGGCGACAGCCGCAGGTGCCTTGGCTACGACACGGGTTGCCTGATTGTGAAGCGCGGCATTGTTGAGCTGCAGCAGATCGTCACGGACGGCCGCGGCCGATGCGTAGCGCTGTTCTGGCTGTTTCGCGCTAAGCTTATGAATAATCGCTTCAAGCGAGTGTGGCTCCTCTGCGGTTGAACTGCCCTTAGCTACCCTAAGTGGTGGCAGTGGCGCGCTGCGATGCTGCTCAATGATCGCGTGGAGATTGGGCGAGTCAAAGGGCGGGCAGCCCGTCAACGCGTGATATAGCACAATTCCAAGTGCATACAAATCCGAGCTCGCAGTAGGTGCTGCGCCAAGTGCTCGCTCTGGCGCAAGATAGTGCGGCGTTGCGATCAGGGTCGTCGTGTCGGTGCCGGCAACGCGAGCGATCCCAAAATCAAGCAGCACGACGCGTGGTTGGTCCAATGGGCCAATCAACATAATGTTCTGCGGCTTGATGTCGCAATGAACGTAGCCCTGGCTATGGAGATAGTTGAGCGCTTCAACCACACCCAGCGCAATCTGTATGGTTTGGGACGAGGTTAGTGGTATTTCGGTATCCAGGGTGCGACCTTCGAGCAGCTCCTGTACCAGATACGGGCCTTCGGGCGCATCGCCAACATCATAGGTTCGCACAATGTTGGGGTGAACCAGCTGAGCTGCGATTTGCGCCTCGCGAATGAACCGTTCCCGCGAGCGTTGATCTTGGGCCAGATCAGACCGCAGAAGCTTAAGGGCAACTCGCCGACCCAACCGCTCATCCTGCGTGGCGTAGACGGATCCCATTCCGCCGACGCCAAGTGTGCCGAGGAGCCGGTAGCGTCCATTGATAACAAGATTTGGTGGTAACATCGCAACGTAATGTAGCATGTTTAGGCCCAGGCTGCACGGTTAGGGCAGACGGATGAGTCCTGGCTCTTGTGTCACATTTGTGCTGCCTGATAGCTAGGCCGAAGTAAGCCCGCGGCGGATTGTTCGCGCACAGCGTATGTTCCTGTTTTACAGCTGCACAGCCCTGCCCAGCTTATCGACTCTGCCACACCGGGCTATCTCACCCTGGCACCTATTATGCTGCTGGCCGTGATGGACGATATAACAAGTCCCAGCGGTGTTTGGATCCGCCTTGGGAAACCAGCGGGGCAGCGCCGCTAAAGCTGGCTTGGGAGCAATGCGGCCGTTGCTGTTCACCCGTCGCTATGGTCGTTTCTGGTCACCCGGAAGGCGTTCCATGAATGACCCGGCAGTTCCTGCAATTCTGGTTGTGGATGATGATCCAGTGGCGCGTGCGATGTTAGTCGACGTCCTCGAGGATGCTGGTTACATGGTGCAAGGCGCGCCGGATGGTGAGGTTGCGTTGGCCATGCTGCGTGCCGCGCCCACGCGCTTTGGCCTTGTTTTGCTGGACTTGATGATGCCGCTCGTGGATGGCTGGCTGTTCCGACGGATGCAGCTCGCCGATCCCCACATTGCGGCCATTCCAGTGGTAGCCCTGTCAGCCAGCACGATCGCCCTGAGTCATGGCTTGCCACAAGGCCTGAGCCGGGATAACTTCCTGCCCAAACCATCCGACAGTAACACCGTCCTTGCGGCGGTCGGACGCCACCTGGCGGTTCCGCGACCACAAAGCATCGAAGTCGCCGACCCCCAGCCGGGTGTCCCGCCCACGCCCGATGTGCCACCGCTGGCTGCTGAATGGATCTGCACCGCAAATCAGGTGTGGGTCTGTGTCGTCAGCGGCTACCACGGCATTATCACTCCGCGGGATATGCTGTGGCGCGCGCGGGTCGAAGATCGAGGATGCATGATTCCCGCGGAGATCACGTTTGCTCGTCTGGAAGCGGCCAAGGCCTGGGTCGAAGCGACCATCGCGGGACTTACCGCCAGTGATCCTCCCAGGTCTGCTTAAAGAAAAACGACTGGAGTCCAGGGCTCCAGTCGTATCAATGAAAAGCATCGCCGCGCCTACCTTGTTTCGGGCACGATCAATCCATAATTGCCGTCGCGCCGGCGATACACCACATTCACAGTTTGAGTCTCGGCATCGGTGAACACAAAGAAGCTGTGGCCCAGCAGTTCCATCTGCTCAATGGCCTCGTCACTGTACATCGGTTTGTAGGCAAACGCTTTGGTCCGCATAATCTGGGGATCGCCGTTGGCCTCAGCGCCGTCTTGCGTGTCGGCTTGGTCGCCGTCGCTGTTGACGGCCCGGACCTCGCCACCTTCACGCCGAATTTTGCCGCGGCGAAAGTGCCGATCTTTGTAGCGCGTGACCTGACGCTGGAAACTGTCGTGCAGGGCATCCACGGCCGCGAACAAGTCGGGATCGCGCTCTTCGGCCCGCAGGATTGTGCCCTGCGGCATTTGCAGGGTTGCCTGCGCGATGTAATGTTCGCCAATTCCGCGCTGCTGCACTTTAGCAAGATCCACACACACATCCCCAATCCCGTCGAGATATCGCTCAAGCTTATGCAGTTTTTCCTCGATATACGCGCGCTGGCGTTCGGTCACTTTGCCGGTGCGGTTTTTGATCTGGATGTCCATGCATGGTCTCCTTTAGCGCAACATACTCCACGTGGGTGATGCTTGCCCTCAGCTCCTCCAGCCTCCCGTGTTAACTAAAAGAGCTGCTTCCGCACACGTCGAAGCAGCCCGTGTTGCCCTCGAAGAGGCAACAAAAAAACACACAGCGAGTCGTACGGAAAGGAAGCGTCCTGCTCGCGGTGTGTAGTTGTCGATTCTTGATTCATTGCTGCTACCTTCGGTTGGTATCGCCAATCGCTCGTAGCCGCCGCAAATTCATTGTACTACGATGCCATAGCGCAATCAAGGAAGCGCCACAAGGCGCTTGTTGCGCCTAACGCTTGACGGCATTGTTGGGCTACGCTACACTCGCGCTACCTCCCGATAACCTGCAGGCGGCGGCGAGGATACACCGATGCGAACTGTGGCGGTCACAAATCTCAAGGGCGGCGTCGGCAAGACGACCACCACCGTGAACGTAGGCGCTGGCCTGGCGTTGAAAGGGCTGCGTGTGCTGCTGGTGGATGTTGACGCGCAGGGCAACTTGGCAACAGCCCTGGGCGTGCTGCCGCTGCGGACGCTCTATGAAGTGCTGGTGGATGGCAAAGCTGTGGCGCAGTGTCTGGTAAGGGCTCGGCCAAATCTTGATCTGTTGGCCGCCGATGCGACGTTGATGAACGCTCAGCCGTTGATGACGCAGCGGCCCGACTGGGCATACTTGCTGGGTCGTGCGCTCAAAACAGTAGCCAGCCAATACGACGTCGCGCTGATCGACTGCTCGGCCTCCTTGTCGGTGATGAACATGGGCGCGCTTCTGGCCGCTCAAGACGTCCTGGTGCCGACAGCGGTGGAGCATCTCGCGCTCCGCGGGATCGAACTATTGCAGGAGCAGCTGGCACGGGTTGGCTCGGGCACGATCCGCTGCATTGTGCCAACCATGTTCGATAGCCGCCAGCGTCAAGCGCACGAGCTGCTCCTGCAGCTGCAAGGCCGTTACGCTGGGCTGGTAACGGAGCCGATCAGAGTTAATGTGCGCTTGTCGGAAGCCTCGGCGCAGGGACGCACCATTTACGAGCATGATCCTCGCTCGCGCGGCGCACTAGATTATGCCCAGCTAGTCGAGCATGTTTCGACACTGCTCGGGCTGCAACCAACGGTGGCCGCTCCAGCAGCTACACCAAACGCGGGGCTTGCCGATCCGGCTCCGCAGCGACCACGAAAATATATTCCCGACTCGGAGCCGGCCGCTGCCAAACCAGCTGCAGAAACGCCTTTGTTTCACGGCACAACCCATGAGCCATGTCCAGGATGCCGACAGCCGCTGCAGCAAGCCGTTATGGCTGGCTACCGCATTCGCTACTGTGACCATTGCCACTACAAGCGTCAAGAGCTGGTGCAGGGCGTGCGGCGCTAGCGCGAATCCACACGATTTACCGCGTGTTATTGGACGAGCGCTTCGAGTCGGCACCATTCTTGCTTCCCCAAGCTAGCAGCCGGCCCAGCAACCGCATGGGCCGTTGCTGGCGCCAAGGAGGAGCATCCAATGACCAATACAGTATCGCCTGAGCCAACGCCGAGCGAGGGTGAAAATCCGCGTGACGATCTCCTGTCCTCGCCCAAGCCGCCCGGAGATCCTTCCAGCCTGCCCGTTGGCGATCCCGCGCCACTTGAGGAGCGGCGGGAACCGCCGGAGCGTGAGCCGGTTCCGGAAGGTGAGCCGCCCCCACCCCATCATCCCGAAGATCCGCCGCTTGATCAGCAGCCTCCGCTGGGCGATCCGCTGCCGGCGAGTACGCCGATCGGCGATCCGCCCAGCGGTGGTGGAGCCCGGTTTTGAAGCTGGCGGAGTAGGGAAACAGCAGCCAGGGGTTAACACGCGTGCGCGGATGTCAACCCGCGGCGCTAGCTGGCTGCGGGCAGGAGTTGATCGACAGCAGCCAGCAGCTGGGCCGGTGTGAGCAGCGTCATGCACTCGCTGGGCGCGGTGCCACGCGGACACGCCTCGAGCACGCCGCAGGGCGAACACCACAGGCCGCTGCGCAGCACAACGTGTCGATCAGGCGCACCCCAGGGGCCAAAACGGCGGTGGTCGCCCGGACCAAACAGCGCAAGTGTCGTAACGCCGGCGGCAGCGGCCAGGTGTAACGGTCCACTGTCGACGCCAAGCACCAGGACGCAGCGGCTGTAGAGCGCGGCCAATTGCCCAATGGTCGCTTCGCCGACCATGACCAGCGGACGCTGCGGCAGCCCTTGGGCAATGCGCTCCACGAGCGTGCCCTCCTGCGGACCGCCCGTCAGCACCAGCTGAAAGCCGCGCTGCTGGAGCGCCGTCCCCACCTCGATCCACCGCTCTGGTAGCCACAACTTGGCCGGCCCGCCCGCGCCGGGATGCAGCGCGACCAGCGGTGGTTGTGGCGCGACTCCACCGTGTTGCAGCCAGGCTTTGGCCCAGACTTGGTCCGCAGCCGATATTGGCGCGCGCATGGCAACTCGCTGTGGCGGCGCTTGGCCTGTTAGTGCTTGAACCAGCGCGAGCGATTGGGCGGCCACATGGGTCGCAAAGCTGTGGGGGAGTGCTCTGGTCAGAAATGGCGCGGTTTCAGGAACGGCAAATCCCAGGCGCTCGGGAATGCCGGCGAGAGCCGCGGCAAGCGCGCCCCACCAATGGTCATCGCGGGCGATCACGGCTGCATCATAGCGGCCGGCCCGCAGCAGCAGCGCCAGCTTCAGCAACACCATATAGGGCTGGAACACGCCTGGTTTTGTTGCGCGGGTAAAGCCCGGAAACGGGCAGGTCAACACGGTGTCGATGTCGGGATTATGCGCGACGGTTGGCGTGCTCCACGGCCCGATCAGCAGCGTAACATGCACATGGGGCCAGGTTTCGCGGAGCAAGCGCAGGGCTGGCGTGAGGAGCAACACATCGCCGAGGTGGTCGGGCTTGATGATCAGGACACGCCGAGGCGGGGCAGATGCGTGTGGGGCAACAAAACGTAGCAGGGCGCCGACCACTCGGAGCAATGTTCTGCGAAGATGTTGGCGCATGGCGTGGAGGACGGGAACGCAGTGCCGACGAGCGAACTAGGGTTTGCCGGCACTGCGTCTATCGTCGCTAGCTCCTAGAACAGCATCGAGGCCGATTCACGACCCAACTGGCGCAGTCGGTCGCCGAGCTCTTTACGACCATTTCCGTCCATCTCCTCGGCCAGCTCGTTTATGCGCTTGACCAGCGCGGGAGTGATCTTGGCCGCGTTTTGCCGCAGCAGCCTGGTCGCGTCCTTGGGCTCCGGCGCGTTCAGCAGCTCCCCGATAAACCGTTCCTCGGGCGACAACGACTCTTGCACGACCTCGACGGCCAGCTGCTCGATCTGGTTTAACCGGTCGATAATATCGGGCTGGTTCGCGCGGTGGGCAGCCTCCTTGTTGGCTGCAACGACCAGCAAAAAAGCCTCGCTGAGCTGATCGCGGCGTTCGACCAGGGCTTGGCGCAGATCAGGTGCTTGCAGCACCTCACGCAGCGTTTGGGCGGCGCCCTCAAATAACGCCTGGGCGTCACGATCCATCTGCTCGGTTGTTTGGAGAATCAGCGTGCGCTGTGCTTCGATCCGCTCGGCTTCGGCGGTATTGCCTTGCGCTCGCGCTGTTTCCGCCTGCTCCGTGATCGCTTCATAAAATTCATAGTCGATTGCGTCACGATGCTCCGCGATCAACTCGCGGAGGTTGGACGCGTCAGCCGCGAGCAGGGCTTCAACCGCTGCGTTGACGTTTGGCTCGGAGACGCCTCCCGGCAGCTGCTCGTTAAAGCCCGTCAGCTCCAACAAGCGGTCGCGCAGGGTGGTAAAGCGTTCCAACGACTCGGTGTCGCCTTCGGCTTCCGACGCTTCGATGTAGGCCGCCAGCGTCACAAAAAACTCGTAGTCAAGCGCGTCGCGGTTGTCGTCCACCAGCTTTTGAATGGCGGCCTCGTCCTGATCGGCTTGCAGCAGCCGGCCCAGCAGCTCGGTGCGCTTGCGTTGGGCGGCCAGTGCCTCCTTTGAAATGCCTTCGGCCTCCAAAATGGCGTCCAGCATCGACGTGAAGGTGATAAACCGGCGCGGATTGAGCAGGTAGCCCTTGGGCTTGTCGGCCGGCAGAGTCTGCATAACGATGCCTTGCAAGGCGCCGACAAAACGCTCCTGCTCTTCCGGCTTAGCCTGGATTTCTTGCGGAAACAAGCTAAAGAACAACTGCTTGTCCGGATCGTGATACACCAGCGGCGTCGCCAAAAGCCCGCCTGCACCACACTTCGGGCAGACCGCCACATTCAAGCGCCCCGAAAGCAGTGCTTGCTTCAGCTCTGGCTGCTGGCCAACATCCACCAGCTGAAAAACCGGGGTTTGAAATGGGGTACGACAATTCGGACAAGTGATTGAAACAGGCTGGGGTGGCAAGGTAGCCATCTCGATTCTTATCGCTCCTAATAACACAGAACGCCCGACGGATGGTGGCGGGCGCTCTTGAACACATCTTGTTCGTGTATTATACCACGCGGCGTGATCCGCCTTCCAAGCGCGTAACTACCGCCCGTTGGCTCGCGTTTAGGTGTATGTTGCCCGCCCGATCAGCGTTGTTTGCAACAAGTGTGTTTAAAGGAGTTGTATGCGTCGGTGGTTATGTAGCGCTGTGGCGCTCGGTCTGCTCGTTATTGGCCTCGCCGTGCCTGCTCGGGCGCGTTCATCCACACGCTGGGCCTACTACGATCCGCGCGATGCACGATCGCTTGCATCCTTGCAAGCACAGCATCAGCACCTTGATATCGTGTCGCCGGCGTACTGGAAGATTCAGCCGAATGGAAACGTGACGAGTAGCGAGCAGCCGAAGGTGGTTGCCCAGATGCGGGCTTGGGGCTTGCAGGTCATCCCCATGGTGCAAAAATACTCGTGGTTCGACAAAATGCATCCGTGGATCAGCAATCCCATTGCGCGCACGCGCACCGCAGACCAGCTAGCGGCGCTGGTGGAGGCGGGCGGCTACGAAGGCATTCATATCGACATCGAAAATATCCATAACGACGACGGCGGCTACCTGACGGCATTCCTTGATACGCTGGCCGACCGCCTGCGGCCTAAAGGCCGGCTGATCACCCTTGCCCTGCCGGCGCGCACCGAAGATCAATCAGGCTGGCACCGGGCCTTTGACTACGTGGCGCTTGGCGAGCGTGCCGATCTGGTGGTGATCATGGCGTATGATCATGGGTATGCCGCCGGCCAACCTGCGCCGGTTGCGCCGCTGCCGTGGGTCCGAGATGTTGTCGCCTATACCCAAGCCCGCATCCCCAACGCCAAAATTTTGCTCGGCATTCCGTTTTATGGATACGATTGGAATGTGAGCCGGCGCGGCTGGGCGCGCTATGTCGGCGTCGACGAGGTTGTGGGCAAGGTGGGTCAGCGGGGCTACGATCCCGCCAGCGGCGCAGCTTGGCTGCGCTATGCCGACGGCAGCGGCCAGCACATGGTTTTTTACGAGAACTGGCAAAGCGTCCAGGCCAAGTTCGACCTGGCAGCGAGCGCTGATGTTCGGGGTTGGGCCGCGTGGCGGTTGGGCTATGAAGACCCGGCGGTGTGGACGTTGCTGGCTCCACGACGCTAAGCTGCGCTCAAAGGGTATTGAAGCGTGTGAGCGGGCGTTGCCGGCTTGTCAATCAGGGCAATTGGCGGTGGCTCGCTGAAAGGCGAGCTATGGGTTGGCTTGCTTTGCCGACCACCAGGCAGCAATTGTGCTGAGCGTGGCCGCGCTCAGAACGTACCCTAAATCGCGATCTTTGAGCCTGCCGACAAGCACCATAACCGTTGTCGCTACCCAGATCACGATGCTGGTGACCATGCGATACACCATGTTCGTTTCCTCCGTTACACTCCAAGTCTGCTGGATTGTATTGTTGCTCGGCCCGAGATCAACCGGTAGCGACGCCCAGATCATCGTCGTGCTGGAACTGATTGGGATGCTCTGCTTTATTCCCTTTCTCGGCTACCTGTACAGTATCCTGCGCGACGCGGAGGGTGCTAGCTGGCTGGCACCAACTGCTTTCGGTGCCGGCCTGGTCGACCTCACGATCAAGCTGGGCAGTATTGCGCCCGCGTTCGCCGCCCAACTGCCCGGCCTGGCACCGCAGCTCCACGATGCTCTGCATAAGATGATCAGCGTGGCCTTTAGCGTTACGATGCTGCCGATCGGCGTTATGCTGGCGGCTGGGCGATTGTGATCCTGAAAAAGCAAGCCTTGCCCCGCCGGATCTGGTCGCTGCGGTTACCGCCCTGGTCTGCCTGGTTAACGACATGTTCTTTGATGCTGAGTTCGGATCCTGGATAAAGGCGCGGCCTTCGTCCGTCGGGGTAGCCGCCGTTAACTTCCCTGGGCTACAAGACGCTCAATCCACTGCTGGTGCTCTCGGAAATGATGGGCCGTGTTGCCGTAGATCATCCCGATCACCGGCCGCTCATCGCGCTCTTCCGAGGTGTCGGGTTGGAAATCGCTGTTCGCCTTGTACAGATCGTCTTCGCTCAGCGGCTCGATCTCGCTCAGCAGTTGGCGGTGTACCGCGTGCAGGTCCCCCAATGCCTCAGCCAGCGACACATCCTTGTGCTGCGCCTGGATTACCGCGTTGATAGCGTCCTCGTCGCCGGAAAGGTACAGCTGCTCGTCAACAGGCAGCCCTACGTGACGCGGCTGGCCTTGTAAAAACACAACCACCGACCGTTCCCAGGCCGCCATGTGCACAAGATGATCTTTCACAGTCCAGCCTTGCGCATCCCGAATTTCCGTCATCTGCGTTTCGGTCAAGCGGTCCAAAGCCGCACGGAGCTTGGTCCATGCGTCTTCGATTTCGCTAACAAGCTCTGCTTTGGTATGTCGCGGTTCCATGCTGCCCTTTTACCTTTCGGCGACCGTTAAGCTTAACGAATCCGTGAACAGCATCTTAGCACCGACATATCTATTCTTCCACAGCAAAAACGTTAGCCGTTTGCTGCAGTTGCAGTTCATTGTTGGGGCGCCTTTTCAAGTTCAGCTGGCATACGCCGGTCGAACGCCCTCACGGCACGAGATCTGATCCCTTGAGGATGACGCTGAATCTTCCGCGCCCTTTGTTTCCATCGCTTGAATAAACAACGGAACCAGGTGCGGGTCAAACTGGGTGCCGGCTCCGCGCTCAAGCTCCGCCCTGGCCTGCTCCCAGCGCAGTCCTTTGCGATACGGTCGGTCCATGCACATCGCCGAGTACGCGTCGGCGATCGCCATGATTCGGCCCAGCAAGGGGATGGCTTCCGCTTGCTTGCCATGGGGATAGCCCTGTCCGTCGAAGCGCTCGTGATGATGGGCCACCGCATCAAGCACGTCGTTGAGATGCGGCACGCCTTTGATGATCATCTCCGAAAGCACCACATGTTGCTTCATGATCTCGTATTCTTCGTTGGTCAGCTTGCCGGGCTTTTTCAAAATATGGTCGGGAATGCCGATTTTGCCGACATCATGCAGCAAGCCGGCAATGCGCAGGGCGCGCAGCGTTTCCTCGGATAGGTTCAACTGCTGGCCCAGCAGTAAGGCCGCGTCGGTCACGACCTCGGAATGCTCTTGCGTGTAATGGTCCTTGACATCGACTGCGCGGACGAGACCTTGCAGCACGCTAAACGTGCTGCCGTCCCAGGCGACCGGATTGGCATCAGTTTCGCGAGCGCAGCGTAGGGCGCCTCCGCCACTGGCCTTTGCTTCAGCCAGCGCTTCCTCGGCAGTGGTAATCAAGCTGTGTTTTGTGATCGCGTGCTCGGGATAGCTCGCAAGGCCAATTGATAGGCTTAGCGACAAGCGCATCCCTTCAACAACCACCTCACACCCCTTGCTTGCCGCCACAAGGCGCTCGCCGAGTGACCAAGCGCCGGTTGCATGTGTTTCTGGGAGCACCACGATAAACTTGTCCTCGCCGAAAGCTCCCGCAATATCAGTTGCGCGAATAACGCTGCGGATAAGGTCGGCGGTTAGAACCAAGAGGTTGTTGCCGACTGCATGACCATACAGGTCATAAAAAAGCTTGAGTTGATCAATCTCGATAATGGCTATGCTGAGCGGATGCTCATACCGCTGGGAGCGCTCGATCTCCTCCCTTAAGCGATCTTGGATCAATCGGTGGTTTAATACTCCTGTGAGCGCATCCGTGTTGGCTTGGCGTCTCACGATCTCGTAGAGCTTAGCATGATGCAGTGCTGGCCCGGCAAGGGAGGCAATCCCCCGCAACAGCTTGAGATCGCCGGAAGTAAAATCGTTGCGCCCTAGCTTTCCTTCCACGGTGAGCGTGCCGATGACCGTGCCCCGGAGACAAAGCGACACCGTTGCCAAAGCAGCGTTATGCACGGCTTGATGGTTGGAGACAGGGCGCGACAGGTGTGCCGCAACACGTTCCACGCCGTCCCAAAGCAGCGTTACGGTTACGCTGACAGTTTGAAGTGATGACAGTATTGCTTGGCCAATCAGCCGACCCACGGCATCAAGCTCTAGCACGCCACCCAAAGACGTTCCCAGATCATACAGCACATGCAGCTCTTCGTACGAGTGCACAACCTCCTGCGTGAGACTGTTAATTTCTTGCTCGAGGTTTAGGAGGTCTTCCATCCAGCCAGCAAACAGGTGGGCCGCCCTGCGACATAGCCGAGAACCGCCTGCGGCCACGGCCTCCGCGACAACACTGCCCTGGAAGCGAATCGGTGCGGCACACGTAGCCCTGCGTCGGCTGTTCGCGGCAAAATGCTCGTCTCCACTTTGCCAAATCGTTTCCGTGTCATTTCGGATACGCAAAAAGAGCTCGTCAAGATCGCAGAACTGCGATAACCGTTCGACGAGTCGGTGGCGTACGATTAATGACCGAATATGCTGTTCGACCATGTTCAGGTCGTTGGAAACGTGATTGCTGGTCGCCACAATTGTATTCCGCTCACGACAAGCCGTACGTTGGGCAAGCAGGACGGTCGGCTCGAACTTGATTCCAGCGCGGGATTAGATGTTTTCAGGGTTTTTCCCGCACTGTGATTTGCAATGCACCGGATTATATGTTGGCCTGGGCACTTGTTTAATAGGACCCCAGTCCTGGAAATTTGAACTATCTTCGCCACGCTCCGTACAACTGACACGCTTACTCACCTTCATTCCCTTCATGCTCGTCGCCTGCTTGCTGCGCGAAACTTCCCGTCGCCAACGGGAATGCGTCCCGCGACAACGGGATGGTGGGACTGCTAGGCTAGACCTACAACAGGCGCGGCTGAACTCTTGTAGCCGGCTGATAAGGAGGACGGTATGTCGCAGCGATTGTGGGTACGAATTGGCGCGCTGAGTGGTGTCGTGTACGTGGTACTGCTGATAGCAGGCTTTGCAATCGGTGTGGCTAGCGCGCCCACACCACCATCCATCTTCGGCACGCCCGAGCAGGTCGCGAATCAAACGGCGGCGGTGACGCCGATGGGCGTTTGGATCGGACTCTACCTCGAGGTGGTAGCGCTCCTGTGCTTTGTGGTGTTCGCGGCTTTTGTTCGAACGTTGACACAATCCGTCGAGCATGAAGCACAATGGCTCGACGACGCCGCGTTTGGCGCCGCGCTGATCTTCGCGAGCTTACAACTATTGAGCATGGCTATCCTGGGCCTGGTCAGCTACCGGGCGGGGACGGGCGCGAATGTAGCAACTGCGACGGCGCTGCTCGATCTGCGGCTGGGCGGCTATATTCTGAGCTGGTCTGTTGGCGCGCTCTGGCTCGGATTGGTAGCCGCCACCGCATTGCGGACTGGGATGTTAGGGCGTGGGCTCGGCGTCAGCGGTCTGTTGATCGCGCTGGTCTGGCTGGCGTCCTGCATCATTCCAACCTCCGACGTGGCGCAGTTTTGGGGCTTTGTGCCGCTGGTGTGGACGACGGCGGCAAGCATCAACATGCTGCGGCGCTCCACTTATCGGCGTGAAATAACCAACAGTGGTGTGCTATCATCAGGCACACTCTCGTAGCTTCCTGTTCGACCAACGGTAGCTTGTTTCAGGCTGATACCTGCTCGGCGCACTCCAACGGGCAGCCAACAGTTGGTGTGCCGACACGTTTCACCAAAAGGTGTGGCGATGCGTGCTGATGCTGCATCCAATGCCGCGGCAGAACACAGGCGTTTTCTGCCGCAGGCGCGTAGTTGGCGGGTGTTGTTGGGGCTGTGCGCAACGTGTCTCGTCGTTGCAAACCTCGGCCTGTTTCTGCTGGCGGTACCAAGCATGTATCGTATGCTGTACACCGCGCCGCCGGAAGTCAAAGCCAGCATCCAACGGGCCGGCCTTTCACCTGCTAGCTACGCCCTGTTCCCAACCGTGCTGAACGCGGCGTTCTCGCTGCTCTGCCTTGGTGTCGCCGTGGTGATCGTCCGCCGCGCGGCAAACAATGGTTTCGCACAGGTTGTTGCGCTGTGCCTGGTGCAATTTGGAGCGATGAGCGTCCCGTTCGCGGTCGCGCTCCGAGCACGCTATCCCGTGCTTGCCCCGGTTGGCGAGGTGTCGGCGCTGCTCTCGTGGTCGGCGCTGATCCTGCTGATGCATCTGTTGCCGAACGGCCGGTTCGTTCCGCCATGGTCGCGCTCCATCGCACTGCTCGCGATCGCCGGGCTGGCAACCGCGTTGCTCATGGGCAGCTCGTTGGCCCAACCCGACTCCGATCTGGTAGGCGTGTGTATTTTGGGTGGAGTGGTTAGCGGCGCCCTTGGGCAAATCTACCGGTACCGGCGCCGCTCCACCGCTGTTGAGCGTCAGCAAATGAAATGGATTATGTTTGGAATCGGCGCGGCCGCACTGGCACAAACAGCCTTTGTGCTGCTGTACCCCTTTAATTGGTCCCCTGTTCCGGCTGCATTTCGTGATACGCCTTATGGTCTTTTCAGCGTCGGCTCGTTCGGCATCGCCCTCGCGTATATGTTGATTCCGCTCACGATCGGCGTCGCTGTGCTGTGCTACCGGTTGTGGGACATCGACCCCATCATCCAGCGCACGCTTGTGTATGCGCTGCTCACAGCCTGTGTGATCGGACTGTATGTGCTGATTGTCGGGTATCTTGGTGCGCTGTTCCGTGCAGGCAACAGCCCTGTTGTCGCACTCGTGGCGACCGGCATTGTCGCGGTCGCGTTCCAACCGCTCCGCGCATTCGTGCAGCGGTTGATTAATCGCCTGCTGTATGGCGAGCACGACGAGCCGTATCGAGTGATCTCCCGCCTCGGGCAGCGGCTCGAAGGCGCGATCGCAATGGATGCGCTGCTGCCGACTATTGTGCAAACCGTTCGAGATGCGCTCAAGCTGCCGTATGCCGAGATTACCGTCGAACGGGACGGCCAGTCAGTGACTGCGGCTGCGAGCGGGACACCGCCTGCGGAGTCGCTGGCTGTGCCTTTGGTGCATTATGGAGCAACGATTGGGCAGCTGCGACTTGCACCACGTTCATCAGGCGAAACGTTTTCCGCCGCCGATCGTCGTTTGCTTGGGGACCTTGCGCGTCAAGCAAGCGTTGCCGTACACGCGATGCTGTTGCACCAACAAACCGTGCAGCTGGTTGCCGACGTGCAGCAGTCGCGGGAGCGCATCGTCACGGCGCGTGAGGAGGAGCGCCGCCGCTTACGCCGCGACCTGCACGATGGACTTGGTCCGCAGTTGGCCAGCCTTACGTTAAAAGTCGATGCGGCCCGCGACGAGATTGCGTATGATCCGGCGACGGCGGCTGCCATGCTTCACGATGTGAAGAGCGACCTCCAATTCGCGATCATGGATGTGCGGCGGGTGGTGTATGCGCTCCGTCCGCCAGCGCTGGATGAATTGGGATTAATCGGAGCAGTACGCGTGCAGCTTGAGCGCTCAACCCACGGGGGTCTGCGGCTGGTGGTTGACATGGCCGACGATCTGCCGCGGTTGTCGGCTGCGGTTGAAGCGGCGGCCTACCGGATCATTATGGAGGCGGTGACCAATGTGCAACGGCACACTCAGGCTCAATCCTGCCGGGTGCGCGTCGTGGCGCACGCGGCGCTGGAGATCGAAGTTGTGGACGATGGGCAGGGACTGCCCGACGATATGGAGGCGGGTGTGGGGTTGCTCTCGATGCGCGAGCGGGCACAGGAGGTTGGCGGTAGCTGCACCATTACGGGTAACCCTCCGCGGGGCACGGTTGTGCGTGCGACCTTGCCCTTAAAGGCTGGGCCCTGAACCGAAGCAGTCATTAGCAGACCGGTTTTCTTCAGGTTGCGTGCGAGGCTGGTATGGATCCGATTGAGGTGCTGATCGCCGACGATCATCCCATGTTTCGTGAAGGCGTGCGCTCCATGCTGCGGCGTGAAACAGGCATTCGGCTGGTGGGCGAGGCCAAAACCGGAAGCGAGGCGATCGGGCTGACCCGTGAGCTGCAGCCGGATGTTATTCTGATGGACCTGCATATGCCCGATGTTAACGGCATCGAGGCCACGCGGCGTATTCTGCAGGAACATCCGCATATCCGCGTGCTTGTCCTGACGATGTTCGAGGATGACGACTCGGTTTTCGCGGCCCTCCGGGCTGGAGCGCGTGGCTATCTGCTGAAAGGGGCGGACAAGGCAGAGATCGTGCGTGCGATCTGTGGCGTCGCCAATGGGGATGCGATCTTTGGCCCGGCCATTGCGCAACGGTTGATCGCCTTTTTTGCCGCGCCACAGATGCCTGTGGTACCGCCTGTGCTGCCTGAGCTTACGGATCGCGAGCGAGAAATCCTGGTGCTGATCACCCACGGCTTGAGCAACCAGGCGATTGCTGACCGGCTGGTAGTCAGCCTGAAGACCGTGCGGAACCATGTGTCCAACATCTTCAGCAAATTGGAGGTCGCGGATCGAGCCCAGGCAATCATCCGTGCGCGAGATATCGGCTTGATCTAGACAAATGGGCCTACTATCCGGTTCTGCCACCACGTTGGTCGCTCTCCTAGTCGCACGTACGTGCTATACTTCTATGTGTGAGATATGGCATGGATCGAATGAACCCTCAACGCCCCAATGACGCAATGCAGATTACACACCAGGAAGCGCGGAGTATTCTTACGGAGACGCGCGGTTTTACAAGCGTCGAAGTGCCGGGTACGGGCTTTCATTACAGCCTGAACCCGTATCGGGGCTGTGCGTTCAACTGCTCGTACTGCTACGCCCCGGCCTTTGTGTTCGATGACGAGGCGCGTCGGAATTGGGGCCGGTGGGTAGCGGTGAAGGCCAATGCCGAACACCTACTGCGGACGGCGGGGCGGAAGGGCAAGCTTCGTAATAAGAACGTATATCTATCAACGGTGACGGACCCGTATCAGCCCATCGAGCGCAAGCTCCAGCTGACCCGTGCCTGCCTCCAGGCGATGCTCCTTTTTCCACCGCGCCTGCTGACCGTGCAAACTCGCTCGCCCCTGGTGGTGCGCGATAACGATCTGTTTCAACGGATGACACCTGGCCGTATCGCCGTTTGCATGTCGATCACCACCGACGACGAGGCCGTGCGGCGCATCTTCGAGCCGGCCTGCGCCCCAATTGCCAAGCGGCTGGAGGCCATCCGGACGGTTCGCGAGGCCGGCATTCCAACTCAGGCGAGCATCGCGCCACTATTGCCATGCAATGCCGAGCGGCTAGCCGACCTGCTTGACCCGGCTGTGGATTGGGTGGTTGTGTCGAGCTTTCGCGACGATGGCGGCGAAGGGCGCAAGACGCGGCAATGGGCGGCTGAGCTGTATCGTGAACACGGCTACGGCAATTACCTGCATGACGGCGACGAGCATGTGCGGCAAACAACCGCGACGCTTCAGCGCTTGTTAGGGCCGGAGCGAGTACGGGTGGGCAAGGATGGCTTTGACCAGGTGTGCCGCGAGCTCGGCGTGGACGAACCACAGCTTGAGCAAACGTCATTCCTGCCAGTCCATTAACATACCCATCCGGTTGCTCCTTCACCAATCACCACGAAACCTGCCACTTGCTCGATTTCGGGCGGAACAGGTAAAAAGCGTACCAAAGCAGTCTTGGTACGCTCCTCAATCATCAAAAGAACTCGATAATGCGTAGGCTACGGCATGTTCCAGTGACATGGCGCGTCCTTCCGTCCAGGCGATTGCGAATACACGTGAGCCTAGCGCTACGCGTACCGCTGCAAGACGCTGTTCATACAGTGATTGTTCGGCC
>JADDQF010000019.1 GCA_016781505.1 bacterium | reverse complement strand
TGACGCTGCCGCTTGGCATTACGGCGCTGCGGGGCTCGTTCGGTAGCGGCAACCCTTCCGTCGTGATGGCAGCGATCTCCATGACAATCTTGCCGATCCTGCTGGTCTTTCTGCTAGCCCAACGCTGGTTTATTGCGGGTGTAACGCAGACTGGTCTCAAGGGCTAAGCGGCGAAGCTCCGTTCCTGGCGACTAGCTGGATATGTTCGCCCGTCGATGACATGCTTGTTGGAACCGGGTATGACGACCCCCAACCTAGCCCATGGGAGACACGATGACAAAGCCGTTTGATACGTTGCGCACCTTTCCACATACCGCGAGTGCCGCTGCCTTTCCGCTGGGAGGCATCGGTACGGGTAACGTTTCGCTGGGCGCACGAGGCGAGCTGCGCGACTGGGAGATTTTTAATCACGCCAACAAAGGCGCGACGCTGCCGAACACATTCTTTGCCCTTCGTACGCAAAGCGGTACGGATCAGGCGATTGCCAAAGTGCTGGAAGCGCCGATCCAGCCACCCCACACCCTTTCCCACGGCTACCATCCTGCGACCGCTGCGGGCTTGCCGCGCTTAGCAGCCAGCACCTTGCACGGCGAGTATCCGTTTGCCAGGATTGACTTCGCCGATCCCGATCTACCCGTCCGCGTCCAGCTTGAAGCCTATACGCCGCTGATTCCACTCAACCCCGAGGATTCCGGTATTCCCTGCGCCATCCTGACGTACACCCTTACCAATATTGGGGCACAGCCGGTGGATCTGACGCTGGTCGGGTCGCTCGTGAATCCGGTCGGCGGCCTGGCCCTGGACCGCTTCGGCAATTTCAGCGCCGGTGGTACCGGCCAGAATGTTAACGAGGTCCGCGACGAGGCCTTCGGCCGCGGCCTTTTCCTGTATTCCCAGCAGTACGGGCCGGACGATCTCAAGACTGGGAACCTGAGCCTGGTGACAACGCATCCCCAGATCACGATGAAACGGGCCTGGGTGCGCGGCGCCTGGTTTGATTTTCTCCAAGAGTTCTGGGACGACTTTGTCGAAGATGGCCGTTTGAACGATCTAGGCTACGATTCGCCATCCCCGATGGGCAAGACCGATACGGCATCGCTGGGCTTGATCGATACGCTGGCGCCCGGGGAGCAGAAAAGCTATCAATTTGTGCTTTCCTGGCACTTTCCTAACCGGCCCAATAGCTGGAAGGCCGCTGCCGACTCGCTGGTCCGCAACCACTATGCAATCCGCTTCGCGGACTCCTGGGCGGTCGCCCGCTATGTGCTCGAGAACCACTCCCGCTTGGAGACCCAAACTCGCCAGTTTCATGCGGCCTTTTTCAGCAGCACGCTGCCAACTCCGGTGCTGGATGCGCTTTCGGCCAACATCGTACCGATCCGCAGCACGACCTGCTTCTGGTTGGAAGACGGTAAGTTCTTTGGGTATGAGGGCTGCTTTGACGATGGCGGCTGCTGCGACGGAACCTGTACGCATGTGTGGAGCTATGCCCAAACCGTGGCATTTTTGTTTCCCAGCCTGGAACGTGAGATGCGCCGGATCGAGTTCAAGGTTGAGACCAACGATACCGGCTATATGTTTTTTCGCACCTACCAGACCTTTGGCGAACACTTCATCTGGAGCTGGGGCGATCAGCAGCCGGAAGCAGCGGTGGACGGCCAGATGGGCAGCATTTTACGTGTGTTGCGCGAGTGGCAGCTCAGCGGCGACCGGGCCTGGCTCCAAGATATCTGGCCCAATGTCAAGCGGGCGCTCAACTACGCTAGCCAGCAGTGGGATAAGAACCGGGATGGCGTGCTCGACGGACGGCAGCACAATACGTACGATATCGAGTTTTATGGCGAAAATCCGCTGTGTGGCATCTACTACCTGGCGGGTCTCCGCGCAGTCGAAGAGTTAGCCGGCGTGATGAACGAGCCGGAGCTTGCCCAACGCTGCCGCGCAACGTTTGCGCAGGGTAGCCAGCGCCTGGATGAGATGCTGTGGAACGGCTCGTTTTATGTGCAGCGCTTGGCTGACGTCAACGCTCACAAGTACCAGCACGGCGAGGGCTGCCTCTCCGATCAGCTGCTCGGACAGCTGCACGCCCGCATCCTGAACCTGGGCGACATCGTGCCCGTCGAGCATGCGCAGACAGCACTGGACTCGATCTTTGCGCACAACTTCAAGCGGAGTTTCGATCGCCACCATAATACGCAGCGCACCTACGTGCTCAACGACGAAGCAGGTCTGCTGATGTGCTCCTGGCCCAACGGCGGCCGGCCCCGGTATCCGTTTGTGTACTCGGACGAAGTCTGGACCGGCGTTGAGTATCACGTGGCGGCCCATCTGATCTATGAGGGTCGTGTGCCCGAAGGACTGGAGATCGTGGCTGCGCTGCGCGAACGCCACGACGGGATCAGGCGCAATCCCTGGAATGAGGTCGAGTGTGGCCATCATTATGCCCGCAGCATGTCGAGCTGGGCGCTGCTGCTCGCCCTGAGCGGTGCCCACGCGGACATGGGACGCAACGTCCTAAGCTTTGCGCCGGTGGTTGACGCCTCACCCGAACAAAACATCTTCCGCACGTTCTGGACAACCGGACGAGCCTGGGGCACCTACACCCAGCAGCGCGATGACGATGGCGGGTGGCAGCCGCAGCTGGAGGTGCTGGGCGGCGACGCCGCGGGCTTGCGCGTCCAGGCCTGTGGACAGGAGTGGACGCTCTAGCCTTAAGTTGGCTATTGCATTAAGCGGCCATACCCGCTTGCCAAGCTCAATTGCAAGCCTGCTGTTGCTTATGCACAGCAAACACCGCTAGTGATGGCCAGAGACACCCTGCAAGCCACAAGCCGTTCGGGACGCTACAGTTCCGGGCGGCTTCGCGTCTGTGCGGAAGTGGCCGAGTATACGCTACGGTTGGCAACAGCTCTGCTCCCCCGCTGTAGCTGCAAGAGTTCAAAACGATAAGGGCAGCGCCTGCAGCCCACGCAGGAAGGCGTTCTTCCGCCACCGCAGCGCCGTGGGCGGAACAGCCAGCCGCAAGTTTGGCCAGCGATCCAGCAAGGTTGTGATGGCAATTTGGGCTTCCAAACGGGCCAGGGGTGCGCCCAAACAAAAATGCGCGCCTAGCCCGAACGCCACATGTCGATTGGTGCTGCGGGCCAGGTCCAGGGTGTCGGGTGCCGGGAAGTGGGTCTCATCCCGATTGGCGGATCCGATCACACCCAGCACCAGCTCGCCACGACGAATCGTCATGCCCGCAATGGTAAGCTCTGCGCACGCATACCGCTCAGTCGCTAGCTCCACCGGGCTAACATAGCGCACCAGCTCTTCAACGGCTGATTTGATCAGCGCCGGATCGCTCCGCAATCGCTCGCACTGCTCCGGATGTTGCAGCAGCGCGAGCGTTCCGCTGGCGATCAGGTTCACGGTTGTTTCATGACCCGCAATCAACAGCAAAACGATCATCGCTAACAGCTCGTCCTCACTCAACCTATCGCCGGCTTGCTCCGCTTGCACCAGTGCAGAAACAAGGTCGTTGCGCGGCTCCGCACGCCGTTGCGCGATCAGCTTACGAATGTAGCGCAGAAAAAACCACAGAGCCGGCAGCGCGCGAATCAAATCGGTGGTAGACGCGAGCGACACAAGCCGGTTCGACCAGCGATGGAACAGCTGCTGATCCTGCCGTGGTATGCCCAGCAGCTCGCCGATGATCGTGAGCGGCACGGGCAGCGCATACTGACTCAACAGCTCGATC
Source organism: bacterium (assembly GCA_016781505.1). Lineage (GTDB taxonomy): Bacteria > Chloroflexota > Chloroflexia > Chloroflexales > Kallotenuaceae > LB3-1. The sequence goes on along the minus strand of JADDQF010000019.1, from coordinate 20,392 downwards.
CGACCATCTCGCTGCGCCTTTGTCAGCAGCTCATCGGTCAACGTTTCGACGCGTGGCCGGAGTTGCTCGATCAGCCGGAGTGTAAATGCTTGCTGCACCAAAGCCCGCAGCCGCGTATGATCGGGGGCATCAAGGTCGAGCATGTTGCGGGCGAGTGGCTTCAACAGTGCAGGAATCCACTGTTCTTTGGCGTGCTCCGCTGCACTGCGGGCGCTCAGCGGATTTTTGGCCAAGCGTTGATCGCGTAAAACACCTACCACATCGTCGTAGCGCGTCACCAGCCAGGCCATCTGCTTGCCCCGTAGCGGCGCGCGGTAGACCGGCGCTTCCGCTCGTAATCGGGCATAGGTTGGATAGGGATTCGCTTAAAATTGAGGATCTGCCAGATTAAGCTTGATCATCGGTTGCATCGTAGTCTCCTTCGGGTGGCATCAGCCCTGATAACGCTTGTGCAGCCAGCGCCTGCGGCACATCTCCCCAGTGGATTTCGAGGTAGCGGTCACCCATGAGGCGGAGAATCAACACGCCGAGCACCATGCCAGCAAACATGCGTGGAGCCATGCGCGGGTTAGCTGACACAATCTTGCCCTCCATCGACCACTGCTCAAAATACTGCTCGGCGAGAGCGAACGTTGGAGCAAGTACTTGTTGATAGTACAGATCGCGCAGTTCACGATTGATCAACACCTCGGACAGCACCACCTGCAGCAGTTGTAACTCATCTGGGCCGAACTGCTCCAGGCGATGCTGCACGTAACCCTGTACAAAATCCGCAATATCCAACTCGGCCGATTGTGCGAAGTGGCCTTGCCGCAGATCGCTCTCGTTCAGTCGATTGAGCAAGCCCAGCAGCAGCGCGGTTTTATTCTCGAAATAGTTATAGATCGTGCCATCGGCGATGCCAGCGGTTGTGGCAACATCACGAATGGTGGCGCGGGCAAAGCCCTTATCGGCAAAAACTTGCGTGGCTGCATCAAGAATTTGGTTCCGGCGGGCGGCGATCAGCTGCTGTTGGATCGGATCGGGGTTGGGCTTGGCCATGCAACCTCATCTTGAATGCATATTCATTTCAATGAATATGCATTCATTGTAGCACGCGTAAACGGGCAGTCAAGTACGACCAAAGTCGTATTTGCGGATTTCCTGCAGTGCTACAAGCTATGACTCACTATGCAGATGAACAAAAAAAGCGAACCAACTGGGGAACCAGCAGAGAGCAAGAGCTACACAAAAAGAGCGGCAGCCGCTGTGCGTCAAGCCCAGCTACGCTGCTGCTCGCATATCCAAACACAGGGCAAAAAAATAACCAGCGTCTGCCTTGCGATCTGCTACAGTGCACACCGGGGGATCTGTAGCGGAACAATGACTTGAGCTGGCTTGCGACGGTGCTGTACGCCCTCGTACAGGTCGAGCACCCGGTCGGCGACACGGGGCCAGGCATACGCTTGCGCATTCGCAATCGCCCGCGCGCCCATCTCTTCACGCAAGCCTTCGTGCTCCACCAGCTGCTCAATCCGCCGGGCAAACGCAGCCGGCTCGTTCCACGGCTCCAAAAATCCGGATTGGCCATCGGGGACGGTAAACTGCAGCCCACCTACCTTGGACGCCACCACGGGCACGCCGCATGCCTGTGCCTCAAGCGCCACCAGCCCAAACGATTCATAGTGCGATGGGACCGCCACAACGTCGGCTGCACTGTACAGCAGCGGCAGCTGTGCTTGCGGCCGCGACCCGATAAAGCGCACAACCTCGGCGAGGCCCAGCCGCTCAACCTCCGCGCGCAGCCGCCGCTCCTCGCCACCCCACTGATCTGCCCCGGCATGGGCATCGCCGCCAACCACAATCAGCCGAATCGGCGTTTGATCCGCACGCCGCCGCTGCACCAGCAGATGCATTGCGTGCAGCAACGTGTCGAGCCCTTTCAACGGCTCAATCCGGCCCACAAACAAAACCAGCTTGCTCGCGGCCTCAGCCTCGGTAAGGCCAAGCCGTCGCCGTGCATCGCTCTGAGGGTACGGGCGGAAGGTCGTGGTGTCGACGCCGCAGGGAATCACCACAACCCGCTCTGACTCGACGTTGTAGTGGAACTGCATCTGGGCGCGGTCAAGCGGCGTAGCCGCAACAATCGCGTCGGCCTCGCGCAGCAGACGGCCTTCGATCCGCACACGCTCGTCGCTCTCGCCCCACAGCGCCGTCTGCGCCACTTGGTTCTTCATCGCGCCCAGGGTATGGAACATATGCACAACCGGCACGCCCCACATCTTGCGCAGCTCCAAAGCCGCCACTCCTGAAAGCCAGTAGTGGCTGTGCAGCAGATCATAGTTCAGGTCTTGGCCGTCCGCGAAGCAGCGGATGCGCCCCACAAACTCCGGCAGATAGTCCAGCACCCAGTTTTTATCGTAGGGCGCAGCCGGACCCGTACGCAGGGTCACAACGCGGGCATGGGGCCCAAGCTCGACAATCTGCGGCTCGCCTTTGCGCTGGGAACGGGTGAAGATGTCGACGGCAACGCCACGCCGGCCGAGCTCACGCGCCAGCTCTCGGACATACACATTCATGCCGCCCGCTTCTTTGCCGCCCAGCGCCGCCAAAGGGCTGCTGTGAACCGCCAACATTGCCACCCGTTGCACGTGCAATCCTTTCAGCGCTGCTCGCTTCCGCCGCCATTCACCCGGCAAAGCTTGGATCGGTCATACGCACTTCGTTTCCCAATCCTGCTTACATTTTGTAACCAACTGAACTATACCACTAATGAACCAATTCTGCTGTGACCGTATGCCGCCGGCCTGCTACAGCAAAATCACCTGCGCCTGTTCGGCTGAGTCAAGACCACGTAAGATCAGTTCCATATCGCGGTAACTCTGCTCGACGGTTGAAACAACCGGCGCTCCTTCGCGCAGCGCCTGGTAAAAATTCAAGAACTCGCCGTAATAGCCAGGGTCAGCCTCGACCGGAATCGTTTCGGGTGCTTGCCCTGGTCGTGAAAGGCGGAGTGCATCGTTGTCCACCAGCAGCGTCGCCGCGCTGCCGTACAAGGTTAAGCCCAGGAACGACGATTGTTCGTCGTGGCAGACGGCGGAATACACATACGTGCCCAACGCGCCCGAGCGGAAGCGCAGGTTCATTGTAATCGTGGTGGTTCCGCCCAGCTTCGAACCGCCATACTTGGTAAACGCTTGCAGCCACTCGACCTCGCCGCCCAGCAGGCGCAGCGCCGCCGCGTGATGCACGCCGCCATCCAGGATGGGGCCGCCGCGATATTGGGTGTCATGGCGCCAAGGCGTACCGGCAAAGTTTTCGGGATCGTCGGTGTTCGCGCGGGAGACCGAGTGCAGCTTGAGCAAAATTAACTCTCCCAGACCGCCCTCGCTCAGAATGCGCCGGGCCTGCTGGAGATTGGGACGGTAGCGGAAGTTTTCGGCAACCAGCGTGGTGATCGGCAAGGTCGCAAGCTGCTCCTTCAGCTGCCGGGCTTGTTCCAGGTTCGCGCCCGGCGGTTTTTCCAGCAGCACGTGCTTGCCGGCCCGCGCCGCGTCCAACGTAATCGGTGCGGTTAGATGGATCGGCAGCGCCAGCAGCACCGCCTCGACTGCGCTCAACGCCAACAGCTCGCGATAATCCGTGTACACCCGCTCCGCGCCGGTCAACGTTGCGATCTCCTGGGCCTTGTGTTGGTCCACATCCGCGACGGCTACAAACGTATAATTAGCGCGCAGCCGCTGCAGGGCCGGCCAGTGCAACTGCTTGACCGCCAGTCCCGCCCCGATAATCCCTAGCTTGATCGGTTCTGCCATTGTGATGCTCCACCATTTGAAAATTGTCGGCTATTAGCCCATAATGATCGTATGTCGACCGTGGATGCCCATGCGCTGCTCCAGCGCAACCGCGAGCTGTTCATTTTGAACCACATCGCGGAAACGCTTAACCGAACCACCGATATTCAAGTCGCGCTGGACGAAACATTAGCTGCGGTCGTCGAGCTGATGGGCTTGCAAACCGGTTGGATCTTTCTGCTTGACGATGCTGGCAAGCTGCGTACCGCTGCCTACCATGATCTGCCGCCAGGCTTGCAGCTTCCGGGGCAGCTTCCCCTGTGGGAAGGTGGTTGCAATTGCCATCGCTTGTTCAACTCGGGCGAGCTGCGCACCGCGGTCAACATTGTTCAGTGCTCGCGCCTGGCCGACGCAACCGGGGATCGTCGCGGCCTGGAGTTTCATGCCAGCGCGCCGCTGCGCTCGGAAGATCGGATGTTAGGCATCCTCAACGTGGCCAGTCCCGGCTCTGGCACGTTCACGCCCGACACACTGCTGTTGTTGTCGGCGGTAGGAGCACAGCTCGGCACGGCCATCGAGCGAGCCCGGCTGTCACAGCAGGCAGTGGTGCTGGCGGCTGCGGAAGAGCGTAACCGGCTGGCGCGTGAGATCCACGACACGCTGGCCCAGGGCCTCACTGCTATTACCCTGCACCTGGAGGCCGCACAGGCATTCGCAGAGCCAAAGCCCGAGCTGGCCCAGCGCAAGATCGCCCAGGCGCTAGCATTGGCACGCACCAATCTGGAAGAAGCGCGGCGCTCGGTCTTGAACTTACGAGCAGCACTGCTGGAAGGGCGGACGCTGCCGGAAGCGCTCAAGCTGCTCGCCCAGCAGTTCACCGCCGAGACCGGCATCGTCGTCACGACCACAATCGACACACGCAGTCGCCTATCATCCGCGCGGGAAAATGGCTTGTATCGGATTGTGCAGGAGGCGCTGTCCAACGTACGCAAACACGCGGCCGCTGGGGAGGTCCGCATTCAGCTGCAGCAGACCGCAGCGGAGCTGCGCCTCGTCATTGAGGATGATGGAGCCGGCTTTGAGCCGGAGCAGGTCATGCCCACGGCCGCCAGCGGCTTTGGCATCCGGGGTATGAGCGAGCGCGCGCATTTAATGGGTGGCCAGCTCACGATCCACAGTGCTCCAGGGACGGGTACGCGGGTAACGGTCACACTCAAAACCGAGTAATGGAATGACCAAGCGGATTTGCGAGACACACGCCGGCAGGGACCGGGAGCGTATGCGAGCAGCAGCCTACCTGCATAGCTGTGAAGGTACTGAGCCGCATCCGATCCCAACATGCGCGTTGTCGCCGAGGGGCATGACCTGATGGCTCGTCCGTTCATCAAATGGGCTGGTGGAAAGACTCAACTGCTGCCGGAGCTGCTCCGTCGGCTGCCCGCAGCCTTTGGACGCTATCACGAGCCGTTTATTGGCTCAGCAGCATTATTTTTTCAACTCCAAGCGCAAGGAAGGCTGCGGGACGCCGTGCTTAGCGACACCAATCCTGAGCTGATCGAGCTTTACACGGTGGTGCGGGACGCGCCCGAGGAGTTGATTGCTGCCCTCCAGGAACACGCCGCTCATTGCCTCGACCGCGAATACTACTACGCGGTGCGCAGTTGGGATCGGCAGCCAAGCTGGCGGCAGCGTGCGGCAGTGGAGCGGGCGGCGCGCATGATGTTTCTCAACAAAACCTGCTTCAATGGTTTGCACCGCGTGAATCGGCGTGGGCAATTCAACGTCCCGTTTGGGCGCTACGCCAAGCCCACGGTCTGCGATGGAGCCAACCTGCGCGCGGCCAGCGCTGCGCTTCAGGACGCAGAACTGCTGGTCGACGATTTTGCCGGTGTGGTGGGACGAGCCGCCGCGGGAGACCTGGTGTACTTCGATCCGCCCTATGTGCCAAGCAGCACCACGGCCTCGTTTACCGCCTACACCAAGCACGCATTCGGCGCAGAACAACACGAGCGGCTGGCACAGGTCTTTCGACGATTGACCGAGCGCGGCTGCACGGTCGTGCTCAGCAACTCCGCGACGCCGCTGGTCCAAGAGCTGTATGCCGGATTTCCGATGACCAGGGTGGTGGCCCGGCGAGCCATAAATCGGGAGGCGACGAAACGAGGCACCGTCCATGAGCTGATTGTGCAATCCCAGTTGGCGCAGGGCCACGCGCTTGAACATACCGAGGTATCACAGCTATGACGATCCGGATTGTGCTGGCCGACGACCATCCAATTGTGCGCGAGGGCTTGGCCTCGGTTCTGGAAACGCAGCCCGATTTTGAAGTTGTCGGGCAAGCTAACGACGGCGCGGAGGCTGTGGATGTTGTGTTGGCGTTAAAGCCGGATGTTGTTCTGCTTGACCTGGAAATGCCGCATCTGGACGGCGTGCAGGCGCTGCGCGCAATGCGGTCGTCCGCGCCCAGCACCAAGGCGCTCGTCTTTACTGCGTTCGATACCGATGAGCGTATCATCAGTGCGGTACAGGCGGGCGCGCGGGGCTATCTGCTGAAAGGTGCGCCGCGTGACGAACTATTCGGCGCGATTCGGATTGTGGCCAACGGCGGCTCGACGTTGCAGCCCGTGGTGGCCGCTAAGCTGATGGAGCGGATGACCAGCCCGCAGCATGTGCCGACCGAAGCACTAACCGAGCGCGAACAAGAGGTGCTGGCCCTGCTCGCCGAGGGCTTGCCGAACAAGGAGATTGCCGGCCAGCTTGTGATCAGCGAGCGCACGGTTAAGTTTCATGTGTCGGCGATCTTGGCGAAGCTTGGCGCCGGGAATCGAACCGAGGCGGTGCATCTGGCGCGTCAGCGGGGGCTGGTGTAGTTTTGTAGCACTTGGGTGGCTTGCAATCCAACAGCGGAGCCAGTTGCGGCTCCGCTGTCACCATATATTATTCCCACTACGCAGTTTCTATAGCCGCATAGCTTGAAGTTAGAAAAATGTTGGGAGGTCGATCTCGAAATATCGATACGCAATCTCGGCTACAATAAACCCAAACATAAAGCCGATCATGACCGCAAACGCTGCATTCACGCTGCCACCTCTTTCTGCAATACCTTTTCGTACAAGCAGAAATCATGCCATCTATCATACCATAACGCTCTTGCGCGCGCATCATTGTGATATTTCGTACAGCGTTTGAGATTATGCCGTTACATTAACCCGCTTAATATACTGACGGCCGGACGCGTCCTCATGAATTGCCAGCTGCACCAGCAGCCGGTTGGCTGTTCCGCCGTCGATCTCGCAAAGCTCAACGGCACCGCCCCAGGCCGGATCGTCCGCCACATCGATCCACCGCCGTTGATAAGCGTGCGGAAAGCCATGCTCTTTGAGCCACGTCTCGACGGCTGCCGTGGCGAAAATCGAGCGCGGCCCCGTATCGACGCTGCCAACCGGAGGCCGGTACGCGTCCACCACCTGCTCCACCGCCTGGGCAAGTGCAACGCGAAACTCCGCACGCAGCGTAAAATTAACGCCAAACTGTAGCGCATCGTAGTGCTGCGCAGTAAGCTCCTCCAGCGGATAGGACAGCGCCTGATCAGGAGACTCGTTGGCCAGGTCAGCCGCTTCCGTTGCTGACAGCGCCGAGGTGACTTGCAGCTCGGCGACGAGGTTGGCCCGCTTGAGCTTAAGCGCCGGGCCAAATCCGCGCTCGGTTTCGCCCGTATTGTCGCGCACAAACAGGATCGTGCCGATGTTTGGGTCCGTCAACATTCGCAGCAGGAGGTCGGCCGCCGCCACGGAGCGGAGCTGAGCATTTGAGCCATAGCCGTTGCGCTGCGCGAATGCCAGCGCATCGTCGGGCGTGGGAAACGCGGCAATCATCCGTGGCTCATTCCTGGCCGGAGCACTGGCCCGTTGCTCACTGGTGATGCGAAACACATAATAATGGGTACGGGGCAGCTGGCTCAACCGCTGCTTAACCACAGTTCGGAGCCGTTCGGGGGTCGTACCGAGCGTCACCGCAAGCTCGCTCATCGATGGTGTCGGCATACAAGCTCCTTCGCTCTCGTCAGGTCATCGGCCACAACGTGTTTGGCGGATGTAAACGGCAAGGTGTGCACCCCAACGCAGTGCATATGCGTAGCATAACCGAATGCACACGATTATGCATATGGAGGTCGGCCAGTTTCCGCACAACGCACTCCATGTGCATACTATCTGGCGGCAAAGTCTGGAATATAACATCCATGCCGCTTGGGCCGGGGTAACGGCGGGTGATCCACGCTACCTCATACGGACACCGGGCACTCTCAAGGCTGCGCTATAATGGCGCTTCGTATCAGAAGGAGCGCCGCATGCGAACGCCACTAATTGCCGGTAATTGGAAGATGTACAAAACCGTCGGAGAAGGGGTTGAGCTGGTCGAAGCCTTGTTGAAGGGCGTGGAAGTAGGCTACGTGGATGATCGGCAAGTGCTGATCTGTCCCCCCTTCACGGCCTTGTACCCGCTGGCTCCACTCCTCGCCGACAGCCCGATTGCGCTTGGCGCCCAGAATATGTACCCGGCCGACCAGGGCGCCTTTACCGGGGAAGTTTCGCCGGTGATGCTGCAGGATATCGGCTGTCAGTTTGTGATCCTGGGCCATAGTGAGCGCCGGCAGATCGTAGGCGAGGACGACGCGCTGATCAGCCAGAAAGTGACCTCGGCGATGGAGCACGGGCTGACACCTGTGCTGTGCGTGGGCGAGACCAAGCCACAACGCGATGCCGGCGAGGCGGAGACGGTGACGCTGGGACAGCTACGCGCGGGCTTAGGTGGCCTGGCCGCCGAGCAAGTGCGGGATGTGGTGATCGCCTACGAGCCGGTATGGGCGATTGGCACGGGCGTGACGGCCACTCCTGGCGATGCCCAGGCGATGCACGCGGCTATTCGCGGGGCACTGGCCAGCCACTATGGTCAAAGCACCGCAGACGCTGTCCGGATTTTGTATGGCGGCTCGGTCAAGCCCGACAACATCGACGTTTTGATGGCCCAGCCCGATATCGATGGGGCCTTGGTCGGCGGCGCGTCATTGCAGGCGGAGAGCTTTTTGCGCATTGTAAACTTCCAATAGCTGCATCACGCTGGATGCGCCAAGTCCAGGCCGTTGGTCGCGTCGTGGCACCTGAGAGCTTACGCGGACAGCCCGCGCTTGATGGTGCTGTTTATGCTACGCAGCATTCGTTGAACGAAAATAACCAAAGACCAAACCTCGCCAGCCGCCGCTCGGTGACTAAACCGGCCTGCCTTGGAAGGATCGATGTATGGCATTGCGCTCGCTCCGTGGCAAAGCATTTGCGGATAACGTACACCAGCCCTTCGATGTGACGATGCACCTGGTGATTCGGGCGGTGCGGGCCGACGACCTGCCTAAGCTTGAATGGTTTGGCTCGCTCGCGCACTGGCGAGATGTGAATCGCCGCACCTTTAGCGACCACGAGGCGGGCCTGCGGCTGATGTTTGTCGCCGATCTGCGTGACTTTCCGATAGGCCAAGTGGTAATCGACGTGGCATCCCACGAGTACGCATATTTGTACGCGCTGCGCGTGCTGCAGCCGTTCCAAAGTCTAGGCATCGGCTCGCGGCTGATAACGGTGGGGGAGTCTGTAGCACGCGGCCATGGCTTTCGCCAAATTCATCTGGCGGTGGAGAAGAAAAATATCGGCGCGCGACGGCTGTATGAGCGCCTTGGCTTTGAGATTTTTACGCAGCGAGTCGATGTCTGGTCATACGTGGATCACCATGGCCAGACGCATTGGGTGCATGAGGATGTGTACGGCATGCGCAAGCTGCTGTTGTGAGCGCAGTAGCGCGTTGGAGTAGCCTTGGGTTTTGATGATGGTCTGGCTTCAGCAGCGCTCACACCCACGTCAAGGCCATAGCACAACGCCTCCTGCCACACGAAACAAGCGTTTGTAATTATCAATTGTCGCCACGTTCACAGGCATCAGGTGCAGCGCCGTGTTAGCTGGCTTAATAGACCTTATCGTGATTAATGAGTTTCATACTGCCACGGACGATACCGCAATCGCAAATTGTGCAACCCGGCGGCAATCGCCATCACCTGCCGCCCACGACAAACACAACGAGCATCAATTTTCGTGCAAACGTCGTAAAAAAGCCCACGTTCTGACCGCCGTCGGCGGTCAGGTGCAACGCCGTGTTGGCCTGCGCTGACGATGTTTCGTGCAGCTATCGAGATTGGCGCGTACTTGCCGCACTATCGCACTATTTTCGTGCAACGATACGCTCATATTTCGGAGCGTCTACAATCACTTCGATCTGTTGAAAGTGCTGCCGGAGCACGTCCAGCCCGCCCGTGTCTTTGCGGACATCCAGAATGACCACGCCATTGTTACGTAGCAGACGATGAACGGCACGAATATAGGGTGCCACTGGATAGTGAAAGCCCCACGACAGCAGTGAGAGCACAAGGTCCATCGGCGTATCAAGGGGCATACGATAGTCGTTCGTGGCCTCACGTACATGGATATGATCCTCGGCAATCCCATTTGTTCGCAGCACTTGCTTCACTACGTCAAGCGAGTTATAGAACGCACCGTCCGACTTGAACAGATACCAAACTGCTTTCTCAACGTGTGATTTATCCAGTAGGTAGAAGTGAGGGGAAGGATTACCATAGTGGCGGTGCAGCAACACATCAATGCCCGCAACGCCACACCCAATATCGAGAATAGCCGAACACGTCTGGGGAAGGACATGCTGGATCGATTGGAATTCCTTGCACATGTCCTCAACGTATAAAGCTTTCGTGCGCGTCTTCCTAAGACGCGCTTCAGTGGCGACGACAATGTTATACAAGGGTGTCTGGAATGGGAGCAGGTTGTGAAGCAGGCGGTACACGGGCGCAATCGGGAACTGCAGATACGCGGTTCGCTGGAAAAGGATATATCTGACGGCTTCATCAGGAATGAGTAGCGTAGTGTTCACTATCAGCCTCTGTTGCTTCTATATTCATGCATACCACAACTTCCATGCAGAACGTGGACCAGCGATAATTTCGTGCAGGTGTAGTGGTGTACGAAGCGCGGGCCAACAAGCTATTAGGTGGATATCCAACGTCACAAAGCAACAGCGGCGGGACGGAGCAATCCGTCCCGCCGCTGTCCGTCGTAGGCCACCCACCACACGTCTGCAAGCCCGTCCCTGCGGTGCTACGCTGCCTGCTCGACCTGCACGCTGCCCTCGCCGAGCAAGCCGGTCAGCTGCGTGACAAGCTCCTGCGCCGGGTTGATCCGCTCCATCGGCTCCAACACCACCAGCGCGTCGTCCTTGGGGAGGTACAAAATCACTTTGTGGTCGCCACGGTACTTTTGCAGGTGACGCGCCACCTCCTGCATCGAGCGGAGGTCGGTCACGTAGTCATCCGTGCGCGGCAGATGAATATGCAGCGTGTACTGCGGCCCTACTGGAGCCGGCGCGTCGCTTGGCTGCGTCTCACTCTTTTTGGCGATTGTGATGCGCTGGCGTGGCCGTACGATCTGCACCGGCGCTGCAGCCGACGAAGCAGCCTGATCGCGGGAATCTGTTGCGCCGTCGCTCATCGCTGTGGCTCCATTGCCGTTGCCCAGCGTGCCATGCCCATTGCTCGAAGCTCCATGGCCGTTCCCGTTGCCATTCCCATACGCACCATGACCATTGCCGTTGCTGGACACTGCTTGCCCCATGGCCTGCGCATGCCCATTACCGCTGCCGTTGGTCGAAGCCCCATTGCCGTTGCTGTACGCGTCGTTCCCATGCCCGTTGCTTACCGGTTGCGCTTGACCTACGGTTGCCGCCGACGGCTGATGACTGACAGCTGACGGCTGACGGCTGACGGCTGACGGCTGATCCAACGAATTCCAGGCCGGATCGTCGGGCGGCGGCGCGTCGTCGTCAAACGCAGCCAGGCCGGCGGGTGCCCATTGGGCGAAATCGTCCGCGGTAACCCGGGCCTCGACCGGAGCCGCCGCCGCGACTTCGGTATAGGCACTCACGCTTTCACAGACCAACTGCAGCGTTTCGCGGCGATACTCAACCTTGGCCGTGAGCGCCACAATGTTGTCGTCTTTCCAGAACTGGGCGTACTTTTCGTACACTTTGGGAAAGGCTACCATCTCGATCGCGCCGTCCAAATCCTCCAATTGCGCCAGCAGCATTGTGTCATTCTTTTTGGTCAAGATGCGGCGCAGTCCGGTCAACATCCCGATCAGCGTAATCTTCTGCCCAATATGCTCTTCGCCAATCTGCGACAGTGTCAGCCGGTTGGGATCGTCGGACACATGCTGCAGCGCCTGCGCGATGGGATGCTCCGAAACGTACATGCCGAGCAGCTCTTTTTCCCAGCCAAGCTGCTCTTTTTTATCGGCGGGTGTTTCATTGATCGCGGGAAACGGAACGTTCGCAATCGTGATCTGCTCGTCGCCGCCGCCCAGCAGGTCAAACATGCTGGCCTGCCCGCTCTCCCGAGATTTTTGCGCGTCCGCTGCTGCCCCCAAAACCTGATCCAGCACGGCCAGCTTTTGTCGGCGCGTGCCGGGCATGATGTGGTTGGGCAGCTCGTCCAGCGCGCCGCACTTAATCAACGACTCAAGCACGCGCTTGTTGATATGTTGGCGGCTGACCCGGTCGGCCAAATCCTCAAGTGATTTGAATGGACCACCCTGGTCACGGGCCGCGATAATCCCATTGATCGGCCCCTCGCCCACGTTCTTGATTGCGCTTAGACCAAAGCGCACGCCCTTGTGGTACTTGACGCCGTCCGGCAAATGGCGGCCCAGGTCTTCGATAGTGAAGCCCAGCCCGGACGAGTTGACGTGCGGCGGCAGCACCGCCACGCCCAGCCGCGTGCTTTCGGCCACGTACTTGGCGACATCCTCCATGTTGCCGGCCGCTGCGGTCAGCAGCGCGGCCATGTATTCGGTCGGGTAGGTCGTCTTGAGATACGCGGTCTGGTACGAGAGCAGGCCGTACAACGTGGAGTGCGCCCGGTTGAAGGAGTAGCCCGCGAACGGCTGGATCAAGGCCCAGAGCCGTTCCGCTTGTTCGCGCGACAGGCCATTCTTGACACAGCCGTCCAAGAATTTCGGCCCCTCTGCTTCCATCAGGGCTTTGTTCTTCTTGCCGATCGCTTTACGGACGATGTCGGCCTTGCCCATCGTGTAGCCGGCCATCTGCATCAGGATTTGCAGCACCTGCTCCTGGTACACGATCACGCCGTAGGTGTCTTCCAGGATCGGCTTCAAAATCGGGTGGAGATAGGTAATCTTGGAAGGATTGTTCTTCCACTCGATGTATTTCGGAATTTCTTCCATCGGGCCGGGCCGGTACAGCGCCACCATAGCGTAGATGTCCTGGATGCGCGTCGGCTTGAGCTCTTTGAGGTAGCGCACCATCGCGCCCGACTCAAGCTGAAACACGCCCAGCGTCATGCCCTGGCTCAACAGCTCAAAGGTCGCCTTGTCGTCCAGGGGAATGTCGGCCAGCGTGAAGGGACGGCCCTGGCTTTCGCTGACGTAGCGGAGCGCCGCATCCACGATCGACAGGTTGGTCAGCCCCAGCATATCCATTTTGAGCAGACCGATCTCACCCAGCGTGCCCATCGGGAAGCTGGCCATCACGGCCGCCTCTTCTTTGGCGGTGCGCTGCAGCGGCACGATCGTGTCCAGCGGATCGGCGGACACGACGATGCCACAGGCGTGCGTGCCGACGTTGCGCGTCACACCCTCCAGCTTGCGCGCCTTGTCGATCAGGTCGCGGATCTGGGTATCGCTGTCGTACAACTTCTTGAGATCGGCCACGCGCTCCAACGACTGGGTCAGCGTGGTGCCCACCGGCAGCTTGGGCACCAGCTTGGCCACGGTGTCAACCGTCGACAGCGGAATGTCGAGCACGCGGCCAACGTCGCGCAGCGCCGCCTTGGCGCCCAGCGTACCGAAGGTAATGATCTGGGCGGTGCGATCACGCCCATACTTGTTGGTGACGTAGTCCAACACCTCCTGGCGGCGCGAGTCGGCAAAGTCCATGTCGATATCGGGCATTTCTTTGCGCTCGGGGTTGAGGAAGCGCTCAAAGACCAGCTTGTTTGCCACCGGATCGACGTCGGAGATGCCCAGGCAGTACAGCACCAGCGAGCCGCCCGCCGAGCCGCGAGGGACGCACGGGATGCCGGCGGTACGCGCGAACTTCACATAGTCCCACACGATCAGCATGTAGAGCGGAAAGCCGGTCTGGTCGATCACGTCCAGCTCATAGTTGAGCCGCTCCCAGTAGTGCGCCGGTGGACTATCACTGCCGTACTGCCGCTCCCAGTTGCCCCGCAAACCCTGCTCGCAGAGCTCGCGCAGGTAGGTCGAAGGCGTGTGGCCGGGCGGCAGCGGAAACTCGGGCAGCTGCACGCGCCCAAACTCCAGGTTGAGGTCGCACATGTCGGCGATCCGCCGCGTGTTTTCCAGCGCTTCGCTGGGATACGCCTTCATCAGCTCTTCCATCTCGGCGGCGCTCTTGAGGTAGTAGCCCGCGTCGATCGAGGCCGGCGTGCAGCTGTTTTTGGCGCAGTAGTCCGCGACCGTGGTATTGAAGCCCAGGCAGCGCAGCAGCAGATGCGTCTGCGCATCCTCGTGATCAACGTAGTGCGCGTCGTTGGTGGCGACCAGCGGGATGCCCAGCTCGCGGCTGATCAGCACCAATTCCTGGTTGATCTCGTGCAGCTCCGGCACTTCGGGATGCACCTGCAGCTCAAGAAAGTAGTGATCCGGCCCCATCAGATCGCGGTAAAAGGCTGCTGCCGCACGCGCGCCCTTTTTATCCTTCTGCGTCAGCCGCCGGTTGACCTCGCCGCTGACACAGGCCTGCGAGATGATAATGCCCTCTTTGTGCTCGGCAATCAGCTCCCGGTCGATGCGCGGCTTGTAGTAGTAGCCGTCCAGATGAGCGCGGGTGGACAGCTTAAGCAGATTTTTATAGCCCTCGGCGTTTTTGGCGAGCAGCACGGTATGGAAATAGCCTTTGCCGGCCGGCGTTTTGTCGTCGTGCTTGCCGGGCGCAACATAGGCCTCCATGCCCACAATCGGCTTGATTCCTGCTTTCTTGGCGGCTTGGTAGAACTCAATCGCGCCGTAAAGCACACCATGGTCGGTGAGCGCCAGCGTATCCATGCCTAGGTTGGCGGCGCGCTGCGTCAACTTGCCGATGTTCGACAGGCCGTCCAGCAGGCTATATTCAGAGTGTGCATGAAGGTGAACGAAATCGCTGCCCATGTACGCCTCAACAACGGATGGAAACCATCCGTATAAAACTTTTTACAGTTACTGCTTTCCACCAGCCCGGTTTGCACGATCACAGTCATGCGAACAGATGCGCGAGATCGACCGAACCGTTGGCTGCGGAAGCATTATTGGCGGTAGTAGCTTGGCAAATGGATGCGCTACGTATCGCTTCTGTGGCGATTATAACACATCGGGTGGCTGAACGGCTCCACATATTTTCCACAACGTGTAATTAATTTTGGTGGATAACCTGGGGAAAGTGTGGGAAAACTCGGGCGTCATCAACCGGCATGGCCTACCTGAGGTAGCACCTACGCCTAGTCCCAACAGACGCGAAACCAATGACCCAAGGGTATCCACTGTGCCGGACGGGCCGTGCTATGGTTGGACAAGTGCACCGCGTCACTGAAGCGCGGAAACAGTATCAAGGAGCTGGCCACACGTGGATACCATTCTGATTTTCGTGGGTGCAATCGTATTCATTGCTGCGATTGCTGTGCTGGTGGTAGTTTACCTCAAAAAAGCGAACGCCAAATACGCGCAGCTCTGGGCGCCATTGGCCGGTTTTGTAAGCGGCACGTCCAAAGGCAGCAAGCTGACGGGCACATTCAACAGCATGCCCGTGCAGGCCCGGATCAATGCCGTCAGCGACGATAACTCAACCGACTACTTTTATGAGCTGGTGTTGACGCCGGGCGCGCAGGGCAAGGACTGGTCGCTGAGCTATACGGGCGACAAGCTGTTGGGCATGGGCGCCAAAAGCTGGCACGTCAAGACCAAGGACGACGGCCTGAAGCAGCGCCTGGCGGAGAGTGTGTTGCCGACACTGGAGCAGTGGCCCAGCTTTCCGGAAATCACGTACAAGGCCAAAGGGGGCACGCTCAAGTATGCGATCAAGGTCAAGAGCATGTATGCCATCCCCGGGCTCGACGAGTTCAAGCAGGAGCTTGAGCTGCTTGCTCGGCTAGGGGAAATCAACCGGCAGGTTAATCAGCCAGCCGGCCAGCAAGTGTCCGTCGCGTAACGAGCAGCAGCGCCGCGTGGAAGCTTCGGGCATTGGTCCACGCGCGATAAGTATGGCCAACCTGTTGTCGCCGTCGTGATCCGGCTAATCAGCAAAATGAGCAGCTGGATGCATAATCCGCTCCTCTTCCACACCCCCTGTCCCCAGCCGCACACAACGTCGTGTGCGGCTGGGGGTTTTAACGCGCGGCGACTGCTTGCTCCAAAGAGCCCATGCTTAAGCTGCAAGACCTGCTTGAGACCACGCGAGCCGCGCTACATGGTCCGGCCCGCGCCCAGCAGTTCGACGACTTTTGCTACGACTCCCGCCTTGCTCCGTCGGGACAACTTTGTCTGGCCGTTAGGAGTGAGCGCCGGGATGCGGCGGAAAGCTTAAGGAGAAAACACGTTAAGGTCGCGCGCGGCGTATTGGCGCGCGCTTTCCAACGCAGCGGCAGCCGCCTCATCCGTGATTGGCTGAATCGTAGGCTTGCGACCTTTCCAAGTACGATAGGTAAACAAGGTAAGGATTGCCTTGAACCCATCGCGCTTTCGAATTTTTTTGCCCTCCTCATAGGTCCGCCCAACATACGAAATCGGAACTTCGTAGATGCGGTAGCCGAGCCGCAGTACCTTGGCCGTAACCTCGGGCTCGATACGGAAATCGTTGCTGCGCAGCCCTAGGCTACGCAGAATATCGGTCCGCATCACTTTGTAGCAGGTCTCCATGTCGGAGATCCAGGCGTTATACAAAAAGTTACTAAGAAAGGTCAGAAATTTGTTGCCAATTGCATTCCAAAAATACATACCGGTATGGCTGCCCATGAACCGCGAGCCAAACACAACGTCAACTTTGCGCTCCACTATCGGACGAACCAGGGCATAATAGTCGTTCGGATCATATTCCAGATCGGCATCCTGAATGATCACGATCTCACCTTTGGCAACGGCCAGGCCCGTGCGGATCGCTTCACCTTTCCCGCGATTACGCGGGTGGCGCAGTACCCGGACAGCGGGATCGTTGGCCGCAATCTGGTTAGCGATGGCAAACGTTCGATCCCGTGAGCAGTCGTCGACGATGATAATTTCTTTGTCGAGTTGGACCATACGGACCAGGTCTACGATGGCCTGGATTGTCCGCTCTTCGTTAAAGCACGGGATAATTACCGACAGTAACATCAGACTCCTCATACTTCCAACACGAATTTGTGCCTTATGCCGTAACTCTACCCTGGTACGCTGCTGCTTCCGGTTCGAATGGAGTATCGCGGCTTAACAACCCGACACGGCTCGCAGGGAACTGTGCCGGAAGTATACCCGAGGATTGCGCACTTTCGCCCGCTCCCGGCATCATTGTTCGCAGGGGACAGTTGGATTGCCGAGATCAGGACCTGGGCGACTCAAAGCGTGTAAAAAAGGGGCACATAGACGGGGCTATAACGAGCATTCCTTATGCGAAATGTTTTATAGATGCTGGAACCAGTGGTTGGCGCTTAGCCGCACGCGATCACTCCAATAGCCACCCGTAAGCGTTGCCGCATTCGGCGGCACAGCATGATTGTCAATGGTAGCAGCCAGGCCATGCGGGCCAGCTCGCCCAACAGGTCCGATTATAACACGGTGGGACCGGAAGACCTCCAGAGCTTGTGCCCACCCTGACATTGACATCAGTGGCTCGTAATATAGCTGAAGCAACGTATTGGCTGGCTCGCGCTGCCGATCTGAGTTCTTGCTACAATGAGCCCATGCTTCAGCTGCAAGACCTCGTTGAGACCACGGGAGCCATGCTGCATGGCCCGACACGCGCCCAGCAGTTCGACGACTTCTGCTACGACTCGCGCCTTGCCGCGCCGGGACAGCTCTTTCTGGCCGTTAAAAGCGAGCGCCGGGATGGCCACGCCTTTATTGTCGATGCCGTGCAGCATGGCTGTGTCGGCGTGATTTGTGAACAGCCGCCCCTAACCGAGCTCGAAGCGACCGTGTTGGTCGTGCCGGATGTTCGCGTCGCGCTCCAGCAGTGGGCCAGCGCCATGTTGCAGCGCTACCAGCCCCTTGTCATCGGCGTGACCGGCAGTGTCGGCAAGACCAGCACCAAACGAGCGATTGCGACCGTGCTGGCGGGCGCAGGACCGACCTTTGCCTCGCGCCGCTCCTTCAACTCCTTGTTTGGTCTGCCAATCGCGCTGGGGCGGCTTGAGCCGGAACATCGCTTTGCCGTCCTGGAAATGGGGGTGGACCGCTTTGGCGAGATGCGTCGCTTAGCAGCGCTGTTTCCGCCCCAAATCGCGGTCGTCACCAACGTCGCTCCAACCCATCTCCGCTACCTGCGCGACGAAGACCATATCGCCGCCGAAAAAGCCGAGTTGGTCCGGGCGCTGCCACCCGACGGCTGCGCCATCCTCAACGCCGACGATCCACGCGTTATGGCGATGAGCAGAGCGGAAACCGCGGTGATCAGCTTTGGCTTAAGCCGTCAAGATGTGACGCTGCGAGGCGAACATGTGGTTGTAACGCCTACAGGCACGCGGTTCGACGTCGTGTTTGATCCACGAGCCACCGCCGGCTGGCCCAGCGGATCAATGGAACCATCTCCCGCCAGAAGCGCAGCCTTTGTGCCCTTGCTGGGCCGGCACAGCGTCTACATCGCCCTTGCTGCGCTGGGCGTCGCACTGCGCTGCGGCATGTCGTTGGAGTCGGCCATCGAACGATTGCGGCTGATCGAACGGCAGGCGGGACGGCTCAATCCACTGCCCGGCGTTAACGAGTGCACGCTGCTCGACGACACCTATAATGCTTCACCAGCATCGGCCCACGCCGCCCTTGACACCTTAGCTGCGCTGCCCGCGCGGCGGCGCATCGCCGTCTTTGGCGACATGTTGGAGCTGGGTGAGGAGGCCCAGCGGCTGCATGCAGCGGTGGGGCGCCACGCAGCCAACGTAGCCGACGTGCTGATCGCCAAAGGGGATCTGGCGGCGACCATGGCCCAAGCTGCAGACGCGGGACCGGCTGAAGTGGTTGTAACTCACACTGCCGCCGATGTGATTGCCGCCGTGCGGCGCCGGGTGCAACCTGGCGATGTGGTGCTGGTTAAAGGCTCGGCCGAAGCGCGCATGGAACAGGTGATAGGGGGCTTGTTAGTGCCCGAGGTACCAGCCGGCATGGTGCTGGTACGGCAAGAGCAGGCCTTTCAAACCCTGCGCAGCGCCGACCCCGGCCGGCCCACCTGGATCGAGGTCGATCTCCAAGCGGTCGCCAATAATTTGCGCCTGATACAGGCACTGGTCGGGCCGCAGGTGCGGGTGCTGGCAACACTCAAAGCCGATGCGTATGGTCATGGCGCGGTGCGGGTTGCCCGTACACTGCTGCAAGCCGGAGTATGGGGGTTTGGGGTGGCGACCGTGGGCGAGGCAGGCGCGCTGCGCGATGCCGGCATTGCGGGGCCGATCCTGATCCTGGGCTACACGCCAGCCTGGCAGGTGCGGGATGCAATCCGGCGGGATGTACGGTTGACCGTGTTTGATCCGGATGTAGCCCGTGAAATCAGCAGCGCGGCGGAGGAGCTGCAACGTACCGCAATTGTGCATGTGAAAGCAGATACCGGCATGGCGCGGCTCGGCTTGCAGCCCGCCGACGTTTTGCCGCTGCTCCAGCTGCTCCATGAGCTGCCGGGCATCGAGGTGGAAGGCCTTTTCACCCACTTTGCCACGGCCGACAGCGCCGACCAACGCTTTGCCCAGGTTCAGCTGCAGCGTTTCGCATCGCTGCTGGAGACGGTGACACATGCCGGCCTCCGCCCACCCCTGGTACACGCGGCGAACAGCGCGGCGCTGCTGCGCTTTCCTGAGACGCACTTCGACCTGGTACGGCCGGGCCTGGCCCTGTACGGTTTAGCGCCGTCGTCCGCAACACCGCTGCCGGCCGGGTTTCGCCCCGTCCTGAGCTTTAAGACCGAAGTCGCGCAAGTCAAGACGCTGCTGGCCAACACACCCGTGTCGTATGGCGGCAGCTTTGTGACCGCCAGGGAGTCGCGCATCGCAACGATACCGGTAGGCTACGCGGATGGCTTTCGGCGCTCGCCCAGCTGGAAATACGTATTGCTTCGTGGCCGGCGCGTGCCGGTAGTGGGGCGGGTAGCCATGGACTACACGATGCTGGATGTTACCGATGTACCCGGAGTGCGCGCCGGCGACGAGGTGGTGCTGATCGGCATCCAAGGCGACGAACGCATCACGGCCGACGAGGTTGCGGAGTGGCTGGGAACAATTAATTATGAAGTGGTTGCCGCGATCCTGCCCCGCGTGCCGCGCACAGTCTAGC
>JADDQF010000016.1 GCA_016781505.1 bacterium | reverse complement strand
CTACTACTGGTTTAGCCTCAGCTACCGCGACGTGGAGGAATTGTTGAGCGCGGCGTGGTCGTTACGTATGAGACGGTATGTCAATGGTGTTTGAAGTTTGGCCAGGAGTATGCGAATCGGTTGCGTCGCCGATGCCCTCAAGCTGGCGACAAATGGCATTTGGACGTGCGGCGTTTCACCCCGTGCTTGATCACCAGCGCACATGGGAAAGGTTACGAAGGAGGCCTTTGGGTCAACCAATGGGCGGTCCACCGTGCGCTGCGTGTTGGGTCCGGCTTGCCTCTGCTTTGCGCAGCGCAAGGATGATCACGGCCAGCCATACGCCGCCGATAACAGCGCCGGCAAGGAGATCGCTGGGCCAATGTGTGCCTAAGCCGAGACGAGCCAGGCCGACGATCACAATCAAAACCACACATACCAGCAACCCAAACGCCTGCTCGCTGCGGCGGCGCGCGGCAGCCAGCCAAAAGTAGGTCAACAAGCCGTACACGGTTATGGTTTGGGCAACATGGCCGGACGGAAACGAGTGAAAGCCCGGCGCGGCGATACCGTCGGCAATCAAGGTCGGCCGCGCACGATCCCAAACCAGCCAGCCAAGCAGCACCAACGTGTCGATCACAACGAACGCGGCCACAATTGCCAGGGCGCGTAGCGGCGCCTGCCACCTGATGGCAACGATTGCTGCGGCCAGCATCAGGGGAATCAGAAACACGGAGTTGCCGGGCGTCTCGGCCCATATCGCTGCATGAAACGACACTGGATTGAGCTGCGACACAAGCAGAAAGAAGGCAGTTTCATCGTCGATGGCTAAGCGGGCAACCCAGACCAGGCCGAGCATAATCGCGGCTGACGCGAGCCAACCAACCGCTAGCGTGCGCAGAAACACACGTTTGGCCGCATACGGGAGCTGCGCCCAGGCTTGGGCAAAGCGCTGGAGCGTGTCGTGAAAGCCCTGGACCAGAAGCCAACGCGGCTGTGACGACTGGCTGGTGCTGTTTGCGCTGTTCGCACGTCGGGGCGCGGCTCTGGGCCTCATGGCTGCTTCGCTTTGCCGTACACTCGAAATGTCCTTTGTCTGCGCGTGCTGTTGTTCGTCGCAGCGCTGCTTGTTGTTCGGCATCAAGTATGCCAGCGAGCTGCGTGGCCGTTACCTGTTCACCAAACTACATTCCAGGCTCAGCCTGATCGTTGGTGTGCTGCTCGTGCCCATAGGCCCTGTGTGGGTTACCATGGTGTGGAACGCGACCGTGGTCTGGATGGGAGTGGAAATGTTACGCGCCAACACTCGTCATCGGGCAGCGCTGGCGCTCGAGGTTGCCTGATGTAGATGAAGTGGTGCAACTAACCGTCAATTCATGCTGAGCTTGATCGGGCTTGAATCGCCGCGACAATTCGTGCAGCTACACGGGCCTCGGCATGCTCTCGTTCGGTAGCCATGCCAGCATCACTCTGCCGCAACATGCCCATTACGGTGGCGAGGCGGGTTCATGCGTCTCGCTCATCTTCAATAGCTTGCCGTATCGCACGCGCCACCTGTTGCAGCAGCTCTGCATATTCCCACTCCGTGTACGTCAGCTGAATCGCTTGGGCTGCGCGTTCTTCTGGTGTCATTTCAAAATTTCCTTCCCACCGCCGTGAATACGTGGTTCGGCATTCGCTGTTAGCAGGCATGGTATGCCGTAGCGCAGCATCTACGCTGGCGGCGGATATTTTGCAGCAAGTTTTTTCACTGTGGTGACGTTGCGAACCGTTGCCGGCATGCCGAGTGTCTTTTCCAACAGGGCACCTGAAAACCGAGACTCACCCAGCGCTCTGCGGCAAAGCCAGTAAACCTCGCGCTCATGGATGTGGAAGTCGTCAATCGGGTTGCGGAGGCTCTGTAGTTTGGTCGCAACCTCGGCCATTGGTGCAGCCGCCAAGAACGCGATATACAACGTGTTCCCGCTAGCAGCAAGCTCGTCGCTCGGAAAAGGCTGGTAGGCCGCTATGGCTGCCACCTCGGAGAGAGTGCGGATGAATGTGGTGACATCGTAGCCGAGCGCTTGCCGGAGGTGCGCCTCGATCTGCCGTTCAAGCGCTTGAACATCGGTGGCAGCTGCTTGAAAGATAACATTCCCGCTTGCGATAAACGTTTCCACAGCCCCAAAACCGAGTGCTGCAAACGACGAACGCAGACGCTCCATCTTAACGGTATGTCCGCCGACGTTGATCGCTCGCAAAAACGCGATATAACGTTGTGCTTTCGCAGTGTCTAGCCCCACAACCAACCTCAGCATAGCTATGTTCGAGCAGGTGCGCTGTTGTCAGCATTCCGGCCCTAGTGCCATCATGTGTACTTAGGCCTCGGCCATGATGACTCGGCCGGCCTCCAAACGGGCAACCTGCGCGAGTGCCACAATCGGAATTCGGCGCTCCTCCAGCGCGGTCCGACCCTGCTGAAACATTTTTTCGACCAAAAACCCTGCGACCACGGTCTCCGCTCCGGCATCGCCAATAATCTCGGCTAACGCGAGGGCTGTCCGACCGTTCGCCAGGAAATCGTCCACAAGGGCAACGCGCGTATTTGATGGCAAGTAGCGCGCTCCTACAACCAGCCGGGTCTCGCCGCCTTTGGTGGGCGAAGGCACGATCCGCGACAATGCCGGCGGCTCAACAATCGGCGCGTACTTTTTGGCATACACCAGCGGCAGATCAAGTGCCATGGCTGTAGCCAAAGCGGGTGCGATCCCGCTCGCCTCGGCCGTTAGCAACAAATCCGGCTTAAAGGGCGCGATCCGCTCCGCGAGTGCGTTGCCCATAGCAGCCATAAAGGCCGGCTCAATCCGATGGTTCAGAAAATGATCGATCTTCAAAATGCGGTCATTCTCAACGGTTGCTTCCTGCTGGATGCGCTCCACCAGCGGCGAGAATGGAGTATTGACCAGCGCGCGTGCTGTATTCACAATGCTCTCCTGGTTGCCCCACATTCTGTCTTCGAGCGGCGCAACAGACTGCCCGCCCATGGCGTAGTGGCCTTTGTACTATACTAACCGAAATCAGTTTCGCTAAAACATGCGCCACAACTTGAAGCGCGAACCGATGAGGAATACTTATGCCTGCTGCCCGACTGCGGATCGAGCAAATCAATACCTTTGATCAAACCACATTCGTGCGACACCTCGGCTTTGTGTTCGAAAAAACGCCGTGGATTGCGGCGGAAGCATGGCGGGCTCGGCCTTTCAGGAGCACTGCCGATCTGCATCGCGCCCTTTGCGCAGTTCTGGAAGCCGCTTCGGAGGAGCAAAAGATTGCCCTGATTCGGGCCCATCCCGACCTCGCTGGTAAGGCGGCAATCGCGGGCGACCTCACCGCCGAGTCAACCAGGGAGCAAGCATCGGCCGCCCTAAATCGTCTTTCACCAGACGAATTTGCCACATTTACCCGCTTGAACGACGCTTACCGTTCCAAGTTTGGCTTTCCTTTTGTGATCTGCGTCCGCGAGCATACCAAGGCAAGTATCCTGGCTGCGTTTGTCGACCGGCTTGAGCATGCCCGCGCGGCCGAGGTCGAGACCGCCGTAGGGGAGATCGCAAAAATTGCACGGCTGCGGCTCCATGATGCGGTTGAAGATTGATGGACCGGCCGAAACCGCTTGACAACACCGCTATACTACCGCTAGCCCCTGTCGCCGCGGGTAGCCACGTCCATCGCCGTACCTAAGGAGCCGTACGTGAGCGCAGAGATCAGCTACGGGAAAGCCAAGATTCCGCTGTACCGCGTGTATGCTCGGCCGCTGGCCAACATCACCCCGATCCCTGAGTCTTCGTTCACCGGCCGCAGCAATACGCTGATGGCGGCGGAAATCGATGTTGAGGTCTTCGGCAACAATTTCCTGCCCGCCTACACCGCCGGCGATAACCGCAACGTCGTCGCGACCGACACCATGAAGAACTTTGTGCTGCGGCAGGCCCTCGCTTTCGACGGATCGACGCTGGAAGGCTATGTCCAGTTTCTTGGCCGGGAATTGCTGGCTACCTACGATGTGATGCAAGCGCTGCGCGTTTCCGGCCGCGAGCTGCCATTTGTTCCGGCGCACGTGCCGGCGGGCGGTGGGGGGAGCTTTGCCGCAAGCGACGTGTTATATCGTCGTTCGCATGACGATTATGCCCTTGCCGCCCTTGATTTTGCGCGTTCGAACGGTGGCGTCGAAGTGACAGCGCATCAGTGTGGCCGGATTGGGCTGCAGCTGCTCAAAGTAACCGGCAGCTCGTTCACCAAATTCGCGCGCGACACCTACACGACGTTGCCGGAACGAGCGGATCGGCCGCTCTTTATTACCCTGGATGTCCATTGGCGCTATGCCGACGTGGCGGACTTGGTCGGGGTTGAAACTGGCCGCTACGTTCCGCCGGAGCAGGTGCGCGACCTGGTGCAAACGGTTTTCCACGAGTTTGTCAGCGAGTCGATACAGCATCTGGTGCATGAGATGGGCCAACGGCTGCTCCAACGCTTCCCGCAGCTGGCCGAGGTCAGCTTTGCGGCCCAAAACCACACACCTGATCCGCTGGCAACCTCCGACGCCGATCCGAAGGTCAAGGTGTATAGCTCACCATTCCCGGCTTTCGGGCTGATTAAGTTGAAGCTGGATCGCTCCGACGAGCGAGGCTAGGGGTACACACATGGCCGGACGGTTAACAACGCATGTGCTTGACACGGCGCACGGACGGCCTGCGGCGCAGGTGCGGATCGAGCTGTGGCAGCTGTATGATGCGGATGGCAGCCGCCGATTGCTCGCGACAACGCAGACCAATGCAGATGGCCGTACCGACGCGCCCCTGCTGGCCGACACCGCGCTGGTTGCCGGCGTGTATGAGCTAATCTTCGCGGTCGGCGCCTACTTCGCGGCTCAAGGGGTGGCCGCAACGGCAATCCCGTTTCTTGACCAGGTGCCGGTGCGCTTTGGCATCGCCGATGCGGCCGCGCACTACCATGTGCCGCTGCTGGTCTCGCCCTGGGCCTACAGCACGTACCGCGGCAGCTAGTTTAGAGATCGGAAGCAGGCAAGTTTGAAAGCTGACATTCTGGAATCTGCACGCAGCGTGATGGAGCGCGCCGATGGATTGGCCGCTATCAGCGAGGAGCCCGCACGGCTGACACGACGCTTTGCCACGGCCGCGCTCAAACTAGCCACCAACACAGTTGCCGGTTGGATGCGCGCCGCGGGTATGCAGGTACGCCACGACAACGTGGGAAATCTTGTCGGCCGCTACGAGGGCGCACACGGCGCGACCAAAACGCTGTTGCTTGGATCGCATCTGGACAGCGTGCGCGACGCGGGCAAATATGACGGGCCGCTCGGTGTGTTGGTTGCACTGGCGTGTGTGGAGCGACTCAATGCGCGGGAACTGCGTTTGCCCTTTGCCATCGAGGTGTTTGCTTTCGCGGATGAAGAAGGACTGCGCTATCATACGGCGTATTTGGGCAGCAACGTCGTCGCCGGCTCGTTCGACCCCACCTATCTCAGCCTTGTTGATGCAGACGGTATCGCATTAGCCGACGCGATTCGGGCGTTCGGGGGCGATCCCGCGGCGCTAACCCAAGATGCGCGCCGGCCGGATGATGTGTTAGGCTACTGCGAAGTGCATATCGAGCAAGGCCCGGTGTTGGAAGCGCTCGATCTGCCCGTGGGCATTGTCACGGCCATCGCCGGCCAGAGCCGGTTGGAGGTCACTTGGCAGGGGCAGGCCGGTCATGCGGGCACGGTGCCCATGCACCTGCGGCGTGACGCGCTTTGTGCAGCTGCCGAATTCATGCTGTCCGTCGAGCAGCTGGCCGAGGAGCGTGCAGGCTTAGTCGCCACCGTGGGTCAGATCGCGGCCGAGCCTGGCGCCAGCAATGTGATTCCCGGCCGGGTGACTCTGAGCCTGGATGTGCGGCACCAGGATGACGCTCTGCGCGAGCAGGCACTTGAGGCGCTGCACGATCAAGCTTTCAAGATTGCCACTCGCCGCCACGTGGTTGTCCAATGGCAAACGGTGCAGGAAAGCAGGTCCGTGCTGTGTTCGCCATGGCTCATCGAGCAATTGGAGCGGGCGATTGAGCACGTGGGCTATGCTGTCCACCACCTACCCAGCGGCGCGGGTCACGATGCGGTGGTAATGGCTGGGCTGACGGATGTCGCGATGCTCTTTGTGCGCTGCAAAGCTGGCGTCAGCCATCATCCCGCCGAATCGGTTATGCTTGAAGATGTCGCGGCGGCGATTGCGGTGCTGGAAAGCTTTCTCGCATCTTTTGCTAGCGATGGGCCTACACTGTGAATAGCACCTCGCCTGTGGCTAAATACGTGCGACGGATACTCAGCCTGGAACGTTGATGAGCCTGTATGACACCATTATTCGCGGCGGTACGCTGGTCACCGAGACCGACGTGGTGCAAGCCGATCTCGGGATCGCCGATCAACGGATTGCGGCCATAGAGCCACAGCTTGGGGGAACCAGCCGCGCGGAGATCGATGCAGCTGGGCTGCATGTTTTTCCAGGGCTGATCGACGCGCATGTGCATTTCAACGAGCCTGGTCGGACAGATTGGGAAGGCTTCGCTACCGGCTCCCGGGCCTTGGCTGCGGGAGGCGTCACCAGCTACTGCGAAATGCCGCTCAATGCCCACCCTCCCACCATCGACGCCACAAGCTTTGACCTTAAATGTGCAGCTGCCGCCACGGCGTCGTTGGTCGATTTTGGGCTGTGGGGCGGCCTCGTGCCCGGCAACGTGGATCGGCTGGATGAGCTCGCCGACCGCGGCGTCGTCGGCTTCAAGGCGTTTATGTCCAACAGCGGCATCGACGATTTTGCCGCCGCCGACGATGTGACGCTGTATCAGGGCATGCAGCGGGCTGCGCAGCTTGATCGGCTGGTCGCGGTCCATGCCGAGAACGACCAGATTACAAGTTTCCTCGCCCGCGAGGCAGTTGCAGCCGGCCGAATTGGTGTGCGCGACTATCTTGCATCGCGGCCGGGGGTAGCTGAGCTTGAGGCAATTGCTCGCGCGCTTGTGCTGGCGGAAGAAACCGGATGCGCGCTGCACATCGTACATGTCAGCACCGGTCGGGGCGTGGCGCTGGTAGCGGCTGCGCGGGAGCGTGGTGTCGACGTCAGCTGTGAGACCTGCCCGCATTATCTTGTGCTGACCGAAGACGACATGGAGGAGCTTGGGGCGATAGCCAAGTGCGCACCACCCCTGCGTCCGCAGGCTGAGCAAGACGCCTTGTGGTTTCATCTAGCCAGCGGTAGCCTGCCCATGATCGCGTCCGACCACTCGCCAGCTCCAGCCGAGATGAAGACCGACCCGAACTTTTTCAACGTCTGGGGTGGCATATCGGGCTGCCAATCCACACTGCCGCTGTTGCTAACGGAAGGATATGCCCGTGATCGCTTGCCGCTCACCCGCATTGCCACCATCACAGCCGGCTTCGTAGCGCGTCGGTTTCGGCTGCCGGGTAAGGGCCGGATTGAGATAGGCAATGACGCTGATCTCGCGCTAGTTGACCTCAACGGCCAGCGTGCTTTACAATCTGTTGACCTATTGTATCGCCATCGGCACAGTCCTTATGTTGGCCGAATGATGCGGGGCCGCATCGAGCGTACACTTGTCCGAGGCACGACCGTATTCCACGCCGGCGCAATCGTCTCGCCGCCAATCGGTCGTCTGCTCACACCACAGCGCTGATGCACGTTGAAGCATTGCTGGGTGTTGCTGGCCCATCGAGTTATCGCCCACACAAGGAGCATGGCATGTGGCAATCGTATCTGCAACCTCGTACCGTTGATCAAACCCTGCGCTTGCTCCAAGAGTATGCTGGCACGGCCCGGATCGTGGCTGGCGGCACGGATGTGCTCGTCGAATTGCAGCGCGGCGTTAAGCCCACCACGACGTTAATCGACATCAGCCGGCTGCGCGAACTAAAGTACGTCCGGCGCACGGAGGACATGATCCATCTGGGCGCCCTGGCGACCCATAATGATGTGGTAGCTTCGTCCGAGTGCGTTCAATCTGGTCTGCCCTTGGCGCAGGCCTGTTGGGAAGTTGGCGCGCCCCAGATTCGCACCCGAGCGACCATTGCCGGCAACCTGATCACGGCCTCGCCCGCCAACGACACGATCACGCCGCTGATGGCCCTGGACGCCGAAGTGGTGCTTCGGAGCGAGCGCGGCACGCGCGCAATGCCGCTCCATGATTTTTACCTTGGCTTTCGACGCACGGCGCTTGCGCCCGACGAGCTCCTAGGCGAAATTCGATTTCCGGCGCTCCGCCCGAATCAGCGCGGGCTCTTTTTGAAGCTGGGACTGCGGCGGGCCCAAGCCATATCGGTGATCAACATTGCCCTGGTGCTTACCTTCGCTGGCGATCTGGTCAATGCGGCTAACATTACGCTTGGCTGTTTGGCGCCTACGGTTGTGCATGCCCGCGTCGCGGAGGCGTATCTTGTCGGCAAGCGGCTGGATGCCGCGGTGTGCCAGGAAGCGGGACGGCTAGCCTGTACCGATGTTTCGCCAATCGACGACCTGCGCGGCTCGGCCGCTTATCGTTTACAAACGCTGGCGGGTCTGGTCGCCCATGGCTTACAGCGCATCGCGGCAGGGCAGGAGGCGGAGGGTTTTCCCGCCCGCCCGGTGCTGCTTGAAACCGCTCCTGCGGAAAGGCCAAACGGCTTTGCCGCCGTTGAGGGCTCGGCAATGTGGAACATAGACCAGCCCTCGCCCATTGAAACGACGCTCAACGGCGAGCCACGAACCCTTGTCGGTGGCCATAACAAAACGCTACTCCATGCGCTGCGCGAAAACGCCGGCCTCATCGGCACCAAAGAAGGCTGCGCCGAAGGCGAGTGCGGCGCGTGTACGGTGTGGCTCGATGGGCAAGCCGTAATGGCCTGCCTGGTACCGGCACCACAGGCGCAGGGCACGGATCTGACTACGATTGAAGGCTTGGGGCAGGGCGCCCTGCACCCGCTTCAGCACTCCTTTATCAAGCATGGCGCTGTGCAGTGCGGCTACTGCATCCCCGGCATGGTCATGGCGGGCGCCAAGCTGTTGGAGGAGCAGGCCGAGCCGAGCATCGATGCCGTGCAGGTAGCGCTGAGCGGCAATATCTGCCGCTGCACCGGCTATCGCAAAATTCTGGATGCGGTGCTCGGGGTTGAGCATCCCGAAGTGGCAGCTCAGTCGTAAGTATGAGCTTAACGCTGTGCTATGTGCTTTACATAAAGGTTTGTAATGACGACGCTGCTTGGTTCCTCCCTTCCGCGGCCTGATGCGCTTGGTAAAGTGACGGGCGACGCACGCTATCCGGGCGATCTGGTGCGGCCAGGGATGCTGCAGCTCAAAGTCGTCTTTGCCGGCCGACCCCATGCGCGCATCGTGGCGATTGAGACCAGCGCCGCCCTCGCTTATCCGGGCGTGGTAGCCGTGCTGACGGCCGGGGACGTGCCCTACAATGCCTACGGCCTGATCGATGCCGATCAGCCGGTACTCTGCGGCGACGTGGTGCGCTTTGAGGGCGATAAAGTTGCCCTGGTGGTGGCGGAATCCCAAGAGATTGCCGCCGCGGCCGCCAAGCTAGTCGCCATTACCTACGAAAATTTGCCGGCAGTTACCGATCCCCGGGCCGCGCTAGCGCCCGACGCGCCGCTCGTCCATCAACACCATGGCTCCAATGTTTTAGGCTACGTGCCGATTCGTAAAGGTGATACCGCGCACGGCTTGGCCGAGGCCGACATTGTGCTTGAAGGTGAGTTCAGCACCTCGTGGCAAGAGCACGCCTTTTTGCAGCCCGAGGCCGGGATTGCGTTTGTGGACGACCAAGGCCGGCTGGTTGTGGAGACCGCTGGCCAATGGCTCCACGAGGATCGGCGCCAGATCGCGATGCTGCTGAATCTGCCGGTGGAGCAGGTCGTGATTCGCTACGCGACAATCGGCGGCGCGTTTGGTGGGCGGGAAGACCTGTCGATACAACATTTGGCGGCGCTTGCGGCATGGAAGCTGCGTCAGCCCGTGGCCATCGTGTGGAGCCGCGAAGAATCGATGATCGGGCACCACAAGCGGCATCCGATCAGCGTCCGCTGTCGTTGGGGCGCGACCAACGAGGGCAAAATCACGGCGGTCGAAGCCGAGGTGATCGCCGACGGTGGCGCCTACGCATCGACGTCGATTGAAGTGACCAAAGTGGCCGCGCTGTTTGCGACCGGCTGTTACGAAGTTCCTAACATCAGCGTCGACGGCTATGCGGTCTACACCAACAATATTCCAGCCGGCGCGTTTCGTGGCTTTGGCGCGCCCCAGGCGCAGTTCGCGAGCGAGATCATGGTGACGCGCCTAGCGCACGCCCTGGGCATCGATCCGGTCGAGCTGCGCCGCCGCAACATTTACCGTGAAGGCAGCATCGAGCCGATGCAGGAGCCGCTGCCCCCTGGCGTCAGCGCACTGCCGGTGTTGGAGCGGTGTGTGACTGAGGCTCAGGCCCGCTTCCAACAAGCAGCGCGGCGGAGCGACGATCATGCGCCCGGGACCACGACCTTTGGTACGAACGGCATAACTTCACATCTACGCCGTGGGATCGGCATTGCGTGCGGTATCAAAAACATCGGCTACTCGTTTGGTTTTCCCGAGCAGGCGACGGCGACCGTCGAGCTGCACGGCACCGGCACCGTTGAGCACGCCCATGTGCGGGTTGGGGCGGCTGAGGTGGGCCAGGGCACGCATCTGGCCTTGGGGATGATTGCCGCCGAAACGATTGGCCTGCCGCTCGACAAAATCGTGATGATCACCGACGATAGTAGCGAGGCGCCTAATGCCGGCAGCGCCTCCGCGTCGCGCCTAACGCTGATGGCTGGTCGAGCGGTCCAGGATGCCGCGGTTGCCGCGCTGCTGGCCTGGGCGGACGAGGAGCGGCCGGCCCAAGCGACGGTTCAGTTTCGCCCGCCGGCGACGACACCCCTCGATCCGATCACCACCGCGGGCCGGCCCAACTATGCCTATGGCTACGCCGCGCAGGCAGTAGAGGTGGAGGTCAATACGCTGACCGGGCAGGTACAGGTGCTCCGTGTGATCAGCGTCCATGACGTGGGGAAGGCGATCAATCGGCAACAGGTGGAAGGGCAGATCGAGGGCTGTGTGGCGCAAGCGCTCGGCTATGCGTTGATGGAACACTTCCAGATGCGGGATGGTCACATCCTGACACCGCATTTCAGCACCTACCTGCTCCCAACTGCGCTCGACATGCCAACGGAAATCGTGCCGGTCGTGCTGGAGCTGGCCGATCCGCAGGGGCCGTATGGCGCGCGTGGCGTAGCCGAAATGCCGCTGGTGCCGCTTGCGCCCGCGATTGCGGCCGCGATCCACGATGCGGTAGGCGTGTGGCTAACAGAGCAGCCGATGACGCCCGAGCGTGTGTTGATGGCGCTCGGGGCGCAGCAGACCAAGATCGAGCGACCAGGGTAGCGCTGAAACGCAGGATCTAAAGGAGGGTATGCACTCGTGACGATGCTCCGTATTACCGCCGGCCCGTTCCAATTTACCGCCCAAACCGAAGCAGACGCGCCCGAGACATGCGCCGCGTTTCTGAAGCTGCTCCCTTACCGCCAAAAGATCATTCACGCCCGGTGGAGTGGGGAAGCATGCTGGATTCCCCTGGGTGAGTTTCAGCTCGGGGTAGGCTACGAAAATCATACCAGCCACCCATCCCGGGGTGATATCCTGTTCTACCCCGGCGGCTACAGCGAAACCGAAATCTTGTTTCCCTACGGCAGCGCCTGCTTTGCGAGTAAAATGGGCCAGCTAGCGGGCAATCATTTTTTGACGATTGTTGAAGGGCATGAGCATATGGCTGCGTTGGGCAAGCTCGTGCTATGGGAGGGCGCGCAGGACATCAGCTTTGAGGCGCTCTAACAGGCGGTCGGACAAGCGCAGATGCTTGGCGGTCGGTGCCGCCCGCGGTCATTCATCTCGGCATGATCGGAGGAAAGTGCATGTTCAAATCCAAATCGTTCCGTCTGCTGCTCGTGATCGCGACGTTGGTGCTGTCGGCGTGTGGTGCGCCAGCGACGGGTGATACCGGGACAGGGGGGAATGCCGCGCCGGACGGAAGTGTCGCGCCGGCTGCAAGCCAGGCTGGTGCTCCTGCAAGTTCCGGTGGTCAAGCAACCAAGGTAGCCTTTGTGTACGTTGGCCCGGTCGGCGATGCGGGCTGGACCTGGGCGCATGATCAGGGTCGTCAAGCGCTGGAACAGAATCTCTCCAATGTCGAAACGGCTTTCCTTGAAAGTGTGCCTGAGAATCCCGCCGATGCGGAGCGCGTTATTCGTGACTTTGCCCAAAAGGGCTACAACGTGATCTTTACCACGTCGTTCGGCTATATGGATCCAACGGTCAATGTGGCCAAAGATTTTCCCAACACCCGGTTTGTCCATATTTCGGGCTACAAAACCGCCGATAACGTCAGCACCGCCTTCGGCAAAATCGAAGAGCCGCGCTATGTGTCGGGTTTGATCGCGGGCAAGATGACCAAGAGCAATACCTTGGGCTACGTCGCAGCGTTTCCTATACCAGAAGTAATACGAGGCATCAATGCCTTTACGCTGGGCGTGCGTAAAAGCAATCCCGAGGCAAAGGTCAATGTCGTCTGGACCAATACCTGGTTTGATCCGCAAAAGGAGCGTCAAGCGGCTGAGGCACTGCTGGATCAGGGCGCCGATGTGATTGCTCAGCACCAGGATACGCCTGGACCGCAGCAGGCCGCCGAGGCTAGAGGACTTTTTGGCGTCGGTTACAACGCCGACATGAGCAAATTCGCGCCCAAGGCGGTATTGACAAGTCCGATCTGGAATTGGGGCACGTATTACACAAACGTCGTCAAGCAGGTCCAGGCTGGCACGTGGAAGAGCGAACAGTACTGGGGCGGCTGGAAGGACGGCGTTGTCGATCTCGCGCCGATTGGGACGATGGTGCCAGCCGATGTGCAGCAAATGGCCGAGGCTGAGGTCGCCAAGTTCAAGAGCGGCGAGCAAGATATCTTCACCATCTTTACCGGCCCGATCAACGACCAGTCGGGCGCCCAAAAAGTGCCGGCCGGCACTGCGCTTACCGCCGAAGAGTTACTCAGCGAAAAAATGAACTGGTTTGTGGAAGGTGTGCAAGGTTCAATCCAGCAATAGCTGCCACCCTACCGCGATCAGGAGCAGCCTTCAGGTAGTCGCTGATACCTGTCTCCTCACCACGGCAAGCGAGCACGATGTATGAACGCGGTCGAGCTCACCAGCGTCACCAAACGCTTTGGCAGCGTGGTGGCGAATGACAATGTGACTTTCGCCGCCCAGGTTGGCGAGGTGCATGCCCTGCTCGGCGAAAATGGTGCGGGCAAATCAACGCTGATGAGCGTTTTGGCCGGCTTGTATCGGCCGGATGCAGGCACCATCGCCGTTAATGGTGCAGTGCAGCATTTCCGCTCGCCCCGCGACGCGATCGCCCAGGGGATTGGGATGGTGTATCAGCATTTCATGCTGGTCGACTCCCTCACCGTGGCGGAAAACGCGATGCTGGGGCAGGCTGGCCATGGCGTGCGCCTCCATACAGCGCCGGTTGAGCGGGAGCTGGCTGAGCTTGGGCAGCGCTATGGCCTGGCTGTCGATCCACGTGCCCGTATCTGGCAGCTTTCGGTGGGCGAGCAGCAGCGGGTCGAAATTTTACGCCTGCTGTACCGCGGCGCCAAGGTGCTGGTCTTTGACGAGCCGACGGCAGTGCTGACGCCGCAGGAAGCTGCTGGACTGATCGGCACCCTGCGCGACATGGCGGCGGACGGCTTGTGTATCATCTTTATCTCCCATAAGCTTGACGAGGTTCTTGCCGTCGCGGATCGGATTACGGTGCTCCGGCATGGTCGGACCGTGACCACCGTGGAGCGGCGGGCGACCAATCGCCATGAGCTGGCCCGGCTGATGGTCGGCCGCGAGCTGATGGGCGTTGTCGCGGATCAACCCCAAGCTGTTGCTGGTGACGCAGGGGTGGTAAACTTGGAGGTACGCGGGTTGAGCGCGGAGGGCGACAAAGGCGTTCGGGCGCTGCAGGGCGTTGAACTCCAAGTCCGATCCGGCGAGATCCTTGGGATTGCCGGAGTGGCCGGCAATGGCCAGCGTGAGCTTGCCGAGGTGATCACGGGGCTGCGCCGGGCGACGAGCGGGGAGGTGCGGATCGGCGGGCAGGACACAACCCGGTGTTCGCCCCGCGAAATTGTGGCGGCGGGCGTGGCGCATATCCCCGAAGATCGCAACGGCACAGGGTTGATCCCCAGCCTGGATCTGCAAGACAACCTTATTCTGAAGCACTACCGTCAACAGCCGCTCGCTCGAGGTCTGTTTTTGAACGGGGCAGCCATTGGCAACTTTGCTGACCGTTTACTCAGCAAGTACAACGTGGCGGCGCCAAGCCGGGCAGCCAAGGCGCGCTTGCTGTCAGGGGGTAATCAGCAAAAACTCCTGCTAGCACGCGAGCTTTCAGGGCAGCCGCGCTTAATCGTCGCGGTGCATCCAACCCGGGGCGTCGACGTTGGCGCGACCGAAGCGATCCACCACTTGCTGCTTGCGCAACGCTCCCGTGGGGCGGCAGTGCTGCTGATCTCGGAAGACCTCGATGAATTACTCGCGTTATCCGACCGGATTGCCGTGCTGTACGAGGGCAAGGTGATGGACACCGTTCCGGCCCGCGGCGCCGACGTAGGCTACCTTGGGCTGCTGATGGCGGGTGGTGCGCAAAGTGGTGCAGCTGATCACGGCAGGCCAATGGACACGGGCGGGATCATCAATCAGGACGTTGCACATTGAAGCTTGAAACGCGTAGGGTAAGACCCGGGTTGTGGCGGATCGAGCGGCGGACAGCGCCGACAGCGGGCGTTGCTGCGCTGGTGCCGCTTGTGTCGATCCTGCTGGCGCTGCTGTTGGGCGCACTCCTGTTACTGCTTGCCGGCCAAAATCCGCTGGTGGTGTATGGCGCGATGCTTAACGGCGCGTTCGGCTCGCTCAACGGCGTTGCGGAAACGATCGTTAAGACCATTCCACTAAGCCTGGCGGCGCTTGGAGTCGGCATTGCGTTTAGGATGCTGCTTTGGAATATTGGGGCAGAGGGCCAGCTCTACTTTGGCGCGATCGCGGCCACAGGTTTGGCCCTGTATGTGATGCCCTGGGCCCCCACTGTGGTGCTTCTGCCCATGATGGTGCTGGCCGGCTTTGTCGGGGGTGCGTTATGGGGCTTGATACCAGGCGCCCTCCGTGCCTTCCTCAACGTCAACGAAATCATCACCAGCCTGATGCTCAATTATGTTGCGATTTTGTTCTCGGAATACCTGGTCCACGGTCCGTGGCGCAATCCCCAAGGACTAGGCTTCCCCGGCACACGCACCCTGCCCGACTCAGCGTGGCTGCCGCGCTTAAGCCCAACCCGGGTACATCTGGGGTTGCTGCTGGCCGTTATTGCGGCGGGAGTGCTGTTCGTTATTTTGCGGCGCACCTGGTGGGGCTACGAGATCCGCGTCATCGGCGAAAATCAGCGGGCGGCACGCTATGCCGGGATTAATATTCCCCGCAACATGCTGCTGGTGATGGCGGTGAGTGGCGGGCTAGCCGGCATTGCAGGTATGAGCGAGGTGGCCGGGATTGCCCATCAGCTGCAGCGGAGCTTGTCGCCAGGCTATGGCTACACGGCGATCATTGTGGCCTGGCTGGCCAAGCTCAACCCGTGGAGCACGCTGATGGTCGCCTTTTTGTTTGCAGGGCTCCTGGTTGGGGGCGATCAGCTACAGATCAGCATGGGGCTGCCGGCGGCAATTGCGCCTATGCTGCAGGGCACGATTCTGTTTTTCTTGCTCGGCGGCGAAGTATTGTCACGCTACCGCCTCACCAAGGTTCGTCGCGGCCCAACCCCTGATCTAAACCCGGCGCAGCGTTAGTTTTCGGTCGGGCTAACACGGTTTGGGCTGTTCCAAAGGTAGACTCATGCTTGTTATTTCAGTTCTCGCGGCCGCAATTGGGGCTGGCACAGCAATTCTGTTTGCCTGTCTTGGCGAAATCCTCTGCGAGCGTGCCGGTATTCTCAATCTGGGCGTCGAAGGCATGATGCTGTCCGGTGCATTGGCTGGCTTTGCTACCACATACGGGACGGGTAATCCCTGGCTGGGCGCCCTCGCGGCGCTGGCGGCCGGTGGTCTGTTGAGCCTTATTCATGCCCTGCTTACCATCTCCTTGAATGCCAACCAGGTGGTAAGTGGCCTGGCGCTGACGTTGTTTGGCGGCGGGCTTACCGCATTTCTGGGCCAGCCGCTGGTTGGCCTGCCGGCTCCTGCATCGTTCGGCAAGCTGCCCATTCCTGGCCTTGCCGCTATTCCGGTGCTCGGCCCGATCTTGTTCCGCCAAGATGCGCTCACCTACCTTTCGTATGCGCTGGTTCCGCTGTTGTGGTATTGGATCTACCGCACCCGACCCGGTCTGTATCTGCGAGCTGTCGGCGAAAGTCCGGCCACGGTGGATGCGATGGGCTTGAGCGTCCAACGGCTGCGCTACATCTATGTGGTGCTGGGTGGTATGCTGGCCGGCTTGGGCGGGGCGGCGATCTCGCTGGCATCAAATCCTGGCTGGACCGAGAATATGACAGCCGGGCGGGGCTGGATCGCTATCGCGCTGGTCATTTTCGCAACTTGGAATCCAACCCGCGCCGCCGTCGGCGCGTATCTCTTTGGCGGCGTCGAAGCTTTGCAGTTTCGGCTGCAAGGAGCGGGTACGTCGATCTCGCCCTTTTTTCTGAATATGCTGCCGTACCTGTTCACCATCATTGTTCTGGTGCTCGCAACACGGGAAACTGTGCGGCGGCGGATAGCGGCACCGGCAGCGCTCGGCTTGCCGTACTTTCGCGAGGAACGCAGCTAACACACGGGCCTGGTATAGCCACCGCTATCGCGGCTTTTACAACGTGCTGCCGGCAATGCGCTCATTCGACTGGCCTAACCGCCTCAATCGAATGCTGTGTAGCTCGTGCTACGTGAGTTCGTCGCGCACCATGGCTCGCGCCAGGGCATTGTGGCGCTCAATCAACGGCGGCAGGTCGACATACAGGAGCTGCCCGTCAGCCACCCGCACACGGCCATTGATGATGCTCAGATCGACCGTCGGCGGTTGGCAAAAAATCAGTGCTGCCCGCGGATCATGCACGGCGCCCCCCGCGAAGCCCAGGGTGTCCAGTCGGTAGCCGATCACGTCGGCGGCCATGCCCGGCGCAAGGTAGCCGATATCGTCGCGTCCCAACACTGCTGCGCCACCACGCGTTGCCAAGCGGAGGACATCGACGGCGGTGAGCGCGGCTGGGTCCCCCATGACCCGCTGCAGCAGCAGGCTTTGGCGTGCTTCCGCCAGCATGTGCGATCCGTCGTTGGAGGCGGAGCCATCCACCCCAAGGCCAACGCGAGCGCCCGCTTGTTGGAGTGCCCGCACTGGCGCAATCCCTGATGCCAGCCGCATGTTTGAGGTTGGGCAATGGGCCACCCCGGTTCTGGTCTGCCCCAGGCGCGTGATTTCATTGCTTCCTGGATGAACCATGTGCGCGTGCCACACGTCCGGCCCGACCCAGCCAAGCTCTTCTGCCAGCTCAACCGGCGTGCGTCCGAATGTAGCGGTGCAATAGCTAGCTTCGTCCAGTGTTTCGGCCAGATGGGTGTGCGAGTGTACGCCGTAGGCCCGTGCTAAGGCCACGCTTTCGCGCATCAACGCGGGTGAAACCGAAAATGGAGAGCAGGGCGCCAAAACGATGCGGACCATGCCAAAGCGGTCCGCTTCGTGATATTGCTCGATCAAACGGCGCGAGTCGCGGATGATCGCCGCCTCATCTTCGACGACTTGATCCGGCGGTAGCCCGCCCTGTGTTTCGCCTACGGACATGGATCCTCGCGCTGCATGAAAGCGCAGCCCCATCTCTACCGCTGCCTGAATCTGGTCGTCGAGCCGTGCTCCGTTGGGCCAGATATAGGTGTGATCGCTTGAGGTCGTGCAGCCCGAAAGCATCAGCTCGGCTATAGCGATCTTGGTGCTGACAAAGATTGCTTCCGGTGTTAACCGCGCCCAGATCGGATACAAGGTCCGGAGCCAGGTAAACAGGTTGGCGTTTTGCGCGGCTGGAACGTTCCGCGTCAACGTTTGATAGAAGTGATGGTGCGTGTTGACCATCCCCGGAAGGATGATCATGCCGCGCGCGTCGATAACCTGATCGGCCTGTTGCGGCAGCGCAGCGCTTGGTCCAACCTGTTGGATTGCGTTGTCGACGATGTACACGCCACCGTCCGGCCATTGCTGATCCGCGTCATCCAGCGTGACGAGGAGATCGGCGTGATTAATCAAAAGAGAGGGCATAGTGGCTGACCTTTGCTCTGCCTTGCGATCCTGTGCGCCGCGACAAACGGTAGCAGTGCTCCATCCTGAACGGATCTTTTCCACAGCAAGTCGCTCTGCTTGCGTTTCGGGACCTGTTCGCTTTCGTATCTTCCTCTGCCGCCAGTGCTCGGTTCCTACAGTGTAGCATTACCAGCACCGCCTTCCAAGCTTGCAGCCGCCGACTTAGCTGGATCGCACAAAGGACAGCGGCTGGAAATGCGGATTGGACGTGGAATTATTTGCTCATAAGCGTGTACTTTGCCTGATTTGTACCGATAATTAGTTATGCCAACCAACAATATTTACAAACAATAACTGGCAACTTAACCAACATCACGGCTTCCGGTGAACGGCTGCCGTTGACAATCGGTGGCGGCATGGACCAGGCTAGACAATTTCGTTGCGTTTCAGGGCGCAATGTGAGTCAGGACTGATGTACTATCCTCAGAATTGGGTGCGGGGAGTACAATGCAGAAGTACCGCGGGGTTGAGCCGACTGGGGGGTGGGCTTGAACCCGCGGCTTTTCGTTGTCCACCGCCGGTTCAGTGGCTATCACTACACCAAGCGCGCATCATCGTGGTGAGCCGGGCAAGCCTGTGACACTTTGGAAATAGTTCCCGACAAAGCGGCGCATCGATTGCACAGCGTTGACATCCTGCGCTTGCGGTTCACGCTAGATTTGCATTGCAGAGCCGATCCTTGCAAGGCTTTGCCGGTTGGTCTCATCCAGAGATTGGGTTTACTCGCTGCGGTCATACCTGTTTACAGGTGCGCCTGAGCTCCGCTCCTCATATGTGTCGTAGTAGTGCATCCCGGTATGGTCGAACGCAATGGCCTCATAGCCGTCCCACTCCAAAGGTGCTGTCGGTACGCTGCATAGGGCAAGCGGGTCCGCAAATGTTGCGGCCCACGTCTTGCCTTGCGCCCTGCGCCACAAGAACGCGCTATGGTAGGTACGTAGCACGGCTTCGGTGCCCTGCGCTGAGATATCGCCTCCCGTTACCGCTTTGCTTTCACCAAGCAGGCCCTGCCCAAAGTTGAGCGTCGCAACATGCTCCAGCTCGGTGGAATCAGCCGCCGCCGCCTTGCGGTACACCCGCGACTCCCCGGTTTTGCCATTCTTGGTGACGATGTATAGATCTTGGTTCGAGTCAACCATCAAAGCTTCCGCATCGTACTTGCCGTCAGGGTATTCCAACCGCAACGTGGTCACATCTTTCACGCGTTGAGTTTTCATTTGGTGCTGCGCTTCCGGTTCTGGCACGCGGTAAATTTCGACCGAGGAGCGGCCTTCATTGCTGCCAATATCGCCGAGGTAGAGGTAATGCATACCTTGCTCTGGTCCGGGCCCGACCGCGATCGCTTCCACATCCTCCGGTTCTACATCGGCCAGCTGATACGTAGCCAGCGTATCGCCCTGCTCGGTGATAGCATAGACCAAGGTGCCGGCCTCGCTCCCGTCGTTGTGAACGTACAAGACCCCTGGGTGACGGCGACTCGCCGCCATCCCCGAAACTTCTTTGAGCGCGGCATTATCTAGGGTGCCCATTTGTTGTGGAGGCTGAAATGTCGGACATGCTGCGGCCGCTTTTGGTGCTACCAAGGTGCTTAAGCTCAGAACGAGCACGGCGGCAAAGCCAAGCCCGGCCAACACAAACAGCAGTATTTTTGCAGGCGGGACAGAAATTTTATTGGGGTACACGAATATGTTCTCCAATCTGAAACGTATCCATCTGTCGATGGGCACAACAGCATCGCTACAAGGCAGATAGTCGCACATACACATGTAACGGTGACAGATGGAAACAAGTTACCATGAATACATACCTTGATTGTTTGCTGGACACCTAGCACCGCTCCAAACTGACAGCGGACAAACAGCAATTACCCGTTCGGCCCAAAAACTGTTGCATACCGCACGAGTCGCATTGCAACAGTTTTGCCCAAGCCAACGATCATCCCACGTATCACCCCATATACGAGCCGCATGTCCATCAGGTTTTTATATAACCCCCTCTTGACAACCATAGCAGCATGGTCTATAGTGGTCTATACCACCCGTTGTGAAGCATTGTTTTATCAGCGTATGACTGTACTTAATAAGCACGCTGCCGTGCCGCTCTATCTGCAGCTTAAGAAGTTGTTGGAAGCGCAAATTACGAATGGAACACTGGCGCCGCATAGTCGGGTGCCTTCCGAGCGTGAGCTAAGCGAACAATTTGGCATCAGCCGCATGACAGCTCGCCAGGCACTGGCAGAGCTGATCCAAGAAGGACGGCTTTATACCAGCGCCGGTAAAGGGACATTCGTATCAGAGCCAAAAATTCGGCAAAATGTGCAAGCATTAACCAGTTTTACGGAAGAGATGCAGCATCGCGCGCTCAAGCCTACGACGGAGGTGGTTCGGTGTGTGCTCGAACCGGCGCCGGTTGGGGTCGCGCGAAACCTGGGCATCGCGGAAGGCACAGCCTTTGTGTGCTTGGAACGGCTGCGGCTAGCGGACAACGAACCGCTGGCGCTTGAAACGGCATGGTTGTCGTTCGCAGGAGTGGAGCGCCTGCTTGAGTTTGATCTGGCCGGATCACTCTATGCCGTGCTGCAACAAGAGTTTGGGCTGATTCCAGCTGAGGCGATCCAAGAGTTTGAAGCTATATTGCCGCAGCAGCTTGAACGTACGGTGCTGCATATGCAGGAAGCCGCGCCTGTGCTTCGGCTGCAGCGCACGACCTTCGACAGTGAGCGACGGCCTTTTGAGTATGTCCAGTCACTGTACCGCGGCGACCGATATCGATTTGTGGCGCGTTTGATCCGCGAGGATCGGGCATGAGGCAAAGCGTACGCGAGCTAGTCGGGCAAAGCTTGATGCTAAGCTTTGACGGCTGTCATGCCACAACTGAGCTGCTTAATGCGCTGGCCGAGACGCGAGCGAATGGCGTTATCCTGTTTGCTCGGAATATCGGTTCACCGCACGAGCTTTGGGAGCTCAACCGTGCGCTGCAGTCCCACGCCGCCGCCATCGGCTCGCCGCCACTTTTGATCAGTATCGATCAAGAAGGCGGCATTGTTTCCCGTTTGCCTGCGCCCTTTACCACCATGCCTAGTCAGATGGCCCAAGCAGCTACTGGTGATCCTGAGATCGCCTACAGATGCGCTTTCCTTACGGGCCGGCAGCTGCGTGCATCTGGCATCAACACAAATTTCGCACCCGTACTGGATGTTAACAACAATCCGGCGAACCCAGTGATCGGCACGCGCTCGTTTGGCGCAGATCCGGGGCTGGTCGCTATGTTTGGCCTGGCTGCGCTGCGTGGCTATGCGGATGCAGGTGTGATTGCCACCGCCAAGCACTTCCCCGGCCATGGTGATACCGAGGTCGATTCGCACCTTGGCTTGCCACGCGTAGCCCATGGTCGCTCACGCTTAGATCAAGTCGAGCTGGCGCCCTTTGTCGCCGCCTTTGCCGCGGATACACCAGCTGTGATGACGGCGCATATCATCTTTTCAGCATTGGACGACGTGCCGGCCACGTTGTCCCGCCGGATCTTGACGGATCTTCTGCGCCATGAGCTTGGCTACAACGGTGTTGTTTTTACGGACGCTCTGACGATGCAGGCCATTGCCGCGCTGTATGGGCCGGCTGAAGCGGCGCTGCGGTCCAAGCTGGCCGGCGCAGATGTGCTGCTGCCC
Source organism: bacterium (assembly GCA_016781505.1). Lineage (GTDB taxonomy): Bacteria > Chloroflexota > Chloroflexia > Chloroflexales > Kallotenuaceae > LB3-1. The sequence continues at coordinate 2,074 of JADDQF010000016.1, read as the reverse complement.
CTGGGCATGCTGGATGATCAGATTGCCGTAGCCCGAGCATTATGCAGTGCGGTGGAAGACGGTACAGTGCCGCGCACGATGTTTGAAGCCACCGCAGATCGGCTCGCCCGGCTGCGAGCCAAATACAGTGTACAGTATGCACTGCCGCCATTTGCCGCTCCCGATCCCGCTGTGTATGCCGAGGCGCTTGATATTGCACGGCGCAGCATAACCATGGTGCACAACAGGGCGTTGCTTCCGCTGGCCCCGGCCACACGGCTGGTGCTGATCGATTGCTTGCTGCCACGTTTTTCACTCGTGGAAGAAGCGCTGGCCCAGGCTGCCACGTTCCAGGCTCTCGTCGCCGAAACCTTTTCGGAGCTAACTACGCTTGTGATCGGGCCCGAGCCATCCGACGAGGAAATTGCCCAAGCTGTCGGCCTGCTCCGGCGCGGCGACGTAGCTATGTTTGTGTCACGTAACGCCACGCATATACCTCGGCAGCTCGACCTGGCCCGGGCGTTGTGCGCGGCTGGCAAGCCGGTAATTCACGTTGCCGCACGGTCGCCGTATGACGCCGGACTTGTCGTTGATGCGGCCGCAGCCCTCGTAACCTATGGCGACTCCGAAGTATCGCTCAGTGCGCTGGTGGAGGTTTTGGCAGGCCAAACACTGCCACGAGGCCAAGCTCCCGTTGAGCTGCCGTTCGCGTCAAGCGGGAAGGATACCTAATGGTTCGGCCGGGCATCAGCGTATTGCTCCAGGAACGACCTGAGCTGGTCGCGGGCCAGCGCATCGGCATCTTCACCAATCAAACTGGTGTGTTGCCGGACCTCGCAAGCACGGTTGATGCGCTCATATCGGTGGCTGACGTGCGGGCGATCTTTAGTCCGGAGCACGGGCTGTATGGGGCGGCTGCCGCCGGGGCGGAAGTTGCGGCCGATGTGCATCATTCCGGCGTGCCGATCTGGAGCTTGTATGGCGCGCATCTCGCTCCAACGCCTGTGCAGCTTAATGGGCTTGACGCCATCGTGTGTGACATCCAGGACATTGGCTGTCGTTTTTATACCTATGCTTGGACGTTGGTCAAGCTCATGGCAGCGGCGGCGCAAGCCAACATCACCGTCATTATCGCCGACCGGCCAAATCCACTGGGTGGCATGATCGAAGGGCCGTCCCTGGATCGGGAGCAGCGCTCGCTCGTCGGTGGACACGACGTGCCGATTCGCCATGGCCTTACGCTGGGCGAGCTGGCGCAGTTGGTGCAGCGAGAGTTGGAGCTGCGGTGTACGCTTGTGGTCGTGCCGTGTGCAGGATGGCGCCGCGATCTCGGCTGGACTGCAACGGGTTTGCCGTGGGTGCCGCCTTCGCCTAACATACCGACACCTGAGAGCGCACTCGTCTATCCTGGGACCTGTTTGCTGGAAGGCGCCAACGTTTCAGTAGGCCGCGGCACGGCTAAGCCCTTTGAGTGGCTTGGAGCCCCCTGGATCGACGGTGTTGCATTGGCAGCTGCGCTTAACGCACATTTGCTATCTGGTGTACTATGGCGGCCCCTCCGTTTCCAACCCTGTGCGGCGCCCTATGCAGGGGAAACGTGTGGTGGTGTGCAGCTGCATGTGGTTGACGCCGCCGTCTTTCGGCCTGTTGCGGCCGGGCTGGCGCTGGTGACGACCATGTACCGATTGTATGCCGACCAGTGGTCGTGGGATCGAGCACACTTTGACCGATTGATTGGTTCCGCGCATGTGCGTGCTCAGATCGAACTGGGGCGATCGCTAGCTGAGTTATCGGCGAGCTGGGTACAAGATGAAGCGGAGTTTGCTAAGCGGTGCGCGGCTGTTCGGCTTTATGCATAAGCCATGCGGGAGCTGCGCATGCGCATGACGGAGTGTTTGCGGGTAATCCAAAGGTTCATGTAGGGAGGTTCGCCATGAGGCGGAAACTGTTCGCATGGGTGTTGTTGATGTCGCTCTTGGTTCCGGTACTGGCGGCGTGTGGCGCAGCCGCGCCGGAAGGTGGCGGCACGACGGCGAGTACAGCTTTTTCCGAAGCGATGTGGAGTATTAGGGTATGGCCGTCCAAACAGTTCAGG
>JADDQF010000155.1:17316-24556 GCA_016781505.1 bacterium | reverse complement strand
GCTCCGTTCTCCTCATCAAGGTTGCCCAACAACCTGACAGTACCAAGAGGTGGCCGAAGATGGCTCACTGGCGCTTGGGGTCGGGGCGCGAGATTAGCATTGGGAATGAGCTGAATCGACGTCGTTTTTGCCCATGGGTTGTGCAACGTGGCTCCGTTATCGTTCCCCTACCACGAGTTTGAGATGATTACTCCGTTTCCTGGCGACGCTTCCCCGCGGCCCACCGGTCCCTGTTTCTTCCAGATAATCATATTTGGCAGCTCCACCCGATGCCCAAAGCACGCATCTAGTTGTTGCGTGAGCTCGCGGCTGGATTTACCCCAGATGATGGCCGCGTCGTAGCTTTCCCGCAAGGAAGGACACGTCTCGGCAAGATACTGAATTACGTCAAAGCCCGAGCGATACCATGGAATAGGATACCTCTGCTTTGGCCGGACCGGCCCGTTGTTCCAAATGTTTGAAATCAGGCCGCCGTGCTCAATCGCATACGTTGCAACGAAGTAGCCGCCATTGTAAAAGCTGTTGAATGCCTCTGACAGAAACGGCGTCGGGTACTCCAGGTTGGTCGGTTGTCGAATGACCAGGACCTTGCGTGCTGGCAGTAGTACCTTCATTTGTGCTTGCCACGACGCGGTTTGCGCGGCATACGTACGTGTATAGCCAGCAGTTACGCCAATGCTTCCCATGTAGAGGCTGACCGCACATACAACATAGACCCGCCCAACCGCTGTCCTCCAACTGGTTAAACGTGCTGCGGCGATGGCCGCGAACGCCAAAAACAACAGCACGCGCGGTTCTGTAACAAGGATATCCGGCGTGCCGCTCGGGATAACGAGATAAACGATGCAAAGAAGATAGATTGCCGCGAGCCAACGACTTCTGTTCTGGTCTTCTGCGTTCTTGGTGCTCCAGAATGCAAGTGCTGCCAGCGCAAACATCAGCACCAGCACCAGGAAATTGAACGCAATAAGTAAAGCGTTTGGCGGCATGAACTGGTGCGGCAGGGTGAACGTGCGAAGGGGAAAGGTCGCTTTATACACCCAATAGTGCCGAATGTTCGGCAAGATCGCCCGGTAGAACGGCTCCAGTATCGTATTTAGTAGGGCAACGATCCCGGCCACAACCAGGAGCGAGCCGAACGCCACCCAGTGCAAGGCACGTGGAGCGAGGTTAAGCCGGTGTATGATTGTGGCGCTGCACCAGATAGCAGGCGCAATGGCCGCAGCCGCTACCGCCAGTGCTGGACGTGCAATTGCCAATAACGGGACCACGCCTGATAGTGCAAGCAGCAGCGCGCCATGTCGCCGCCATTGCCATGGCTCTGGAGCCATCAGCGCTGCAATCGTCACAAGGCTCAGTAGCCATACCAGGATATGCGCGACATAGATCAGCACGAGCAAGATTCCCAGCAGGAGGAGCAGGTACGTTCGGTTCTGCTGCTGCCATCGTAGGTACACGACCAGCGCATACAGTGCTAGCGCTGCGCCATAGGAGAAGTTAAGCCAGCCGGACGTAAACGCGAAATTATAAGCGAGTACCGGTGCTAGCAGCAGCAATGGCCAGTGGTTGCTTGTTGAGCGCAGCAGCAGCGCCAGGCCTCCAACAAACAGCACCACGTAAAGGCTCAGCACCAGTTGGCCGGCCAGCGTCATGGGTAGTGCGTAGCCCAGCCCGATCAGCAGCAGCGTACTTAGCGCGTTGGATTGCCAATACCAGCCGGGACGAATGTCATAGCTGTCGGCATAGCCATACTGTGGATCGTTGTAGTATGTAACGACCTGTGCTTCCAACAGATGCCCTGCATAGTCGTACAGCGGTGCATACGGTCCGAGCCAAATTGGTACCAGCATCCCAGGAAGCAATAAGAGGCTAAGCAGCCACCAGTGATACGTGCGTTTCATGCCTTAGCTTCACTTTCAAGTAGTTCAACTGCATCATGCACGACCTCTACATCCGTTCGCTTTGCCTCGAGAGGGCATACGACTCGCTCATATGCCGCTGTTACTTCTTCAGCCGGTCCGTCCGCGACAAGCTCGCCGCCTTGTAACCAGAGGGCACGGGTACAAAAGCGACGCACCATCTGCATATCATGCGAGACGAGCAGGAGCGTGACACCGGCACTGCGGAATTCGGCGATTCGGTCGACGCACTTTTGTTGAAACTGCGCGTCACCGACAGCCAGCGCCTCGTCAACGATCAAGATCTTGGGATCGACATGCATGGCAACGGCAAAGGCCAGCCGCATTTTCATGCCCGAGCTATAGGTGCGCAGTGGTTGATCAATAAAGGTCTCGATTTCCGCAAAGCGCACGATATCAGCATAGCGAGCCGCAACTTCCGCCCGCCGGAGACCCGCCACCACCGCACTCACGTACAGATTCTCACGTCCGGACAAGTGGGGGTGAAACCCAACCCCTAGCTCCAGCAATGCTGCTACGCGGCCGGTGACGCGGGCCTGGCCGGATGTGGGCCGCCCGAGATTGCAAATCAGCCGGAGCAGGGTACTTTTGCCGGCACCGTTGCGCCCGATAATCCCAACCGACTCGCCTTCCCCGATCGCAAACGATACATCACGTAGTGCCCAGAAGGGCTTTCCCCGGCGGAGCACGCCCACCATTTGAGCAAGCGCCTGCTGGAAGGTCTGCGGGGCAGGATCTTTGAGCCAATATCGCTTACTTAGCTGTTCAACAGAGATATTCAACTAGACCTCTTCGACAAATGCATCTTCGAGCGTACGGAAGACTACAAGACTACCTGCCAGGAGCAGACTGCTAAGCACTGCCCAAAGAGCTAGTGCTGGCCAAGCCGGTGCCCGACCGTAGAGCGTGACGGCGCGGTGTGCTTGGATCAGCACCGCCATTGGGTTTAGTAGAAATAGTTGAGCCTTATCTGGCGCGATACGGTCCAAGTCATAAAAGACTGGCGTAAGATAAAACCACAGCAGCATGCCGACACCCAGCAGATGCTGCACATCCCGGATCACCACACCTAGCGCAGACACTAGAATGGTGCATGCAAGCGTGAACATAGCCTGCACCAGCCAGATCACTGGCAGGAGCAGTAACGCCGGTATTTCGACAATTCCTTCCATCAGTATGAGGAGTAGCAACACAGGCAGTGCTAGCAGGTAGAGCATGAAGTTACTGCCGGTTACCACCGCAGGCAACATTGCCCGAGGAAAGAAAGGCGTTCGCACGAGATCACGATTGTCAAGCAGCGTCGCCGCGCCGGTCTGTACCGTTGCCTGGAACCATGTCCAAGGTAGGAGACCACTGTAGATAAAGGCAGCATAGTTCGGGATGTTAAGCGGCACGATCTTGGTGAATAAGATATGCAGGATAACGACTGTACCCAGCGGACTCAAAATCGCCCACAAGATACCAAGCACCGATCCCTTATAGCGGATGCGTAACTCTCGCCCGACCAGCGTGGCGACAATGTCCCAGAGATAACCAGATGAGCGGGCTACGATCACGTCTGAGCTCCTTCGATCTGCGGGGTCAACTCCTCCCAGCGTACCCGGTATAAGGTGTAGAATCGATCCGTGTACAATTGTTCATACCAGTGCGCGCGCGCTTCTGGGCTGGTCAACGCAAAGTAGTTCCAATCATCGCCTGCTCCCGGGGGGCGCTGATCGACGATGAGATGGGTGATGCCAAGCTGCCACAGCCCCTGCAATGCCGATTGCGCCTGGGCCGGTCTCGCCCATGCGACCGTTCGCAGTGCTGTTGCATTCGCCCAGACGCGCTCATGCTTCGTGTAAAACTCATCGCCGCCGCTCCAGGTCAGCACGCGTGCATTGCTCGGCAACGTCTTGTTCGCAAAGCTCCACACGCCGTACGAGGACACCGTACGCGTGAGGTATTGCTCTTTGGATTCGGCGCCGATTACCACACTGATTGGAAGACCATGCAACGTGGAATTAATCCATCCTTGGTCTCCAATACGGTCACGTTCATGCAGCGCAGTGAAGGGCGGCAAGTTCAGGATGAGCAGCAGGGCAGTCATGCACGAAAGGATTGTCGTCCCAGCGCTAGATGCTACATAACGCGTAATGGCGGCGAGCCGACCGAATGCGGCGGCGCTCAGCACCGCGAGTAACGGCGAAATCGGCACGAGGAACCGCATCTGAAAGCTTGCAAGCGGTGAGGCCCATACGACAACAAAGCCTACCACAAAGGCTGCCAACCAAGGTAATGCTCCGTGCCAGCGCCGCAGGGCCAACAGTGGCAGGAGCCATAAGAATAAAGGCCCGAGCGTGCCATGATACCTTTCGGCGTGCATTGTCATGTGCCAGGGTAACGTGAGGGGATTCAGGACCGGCGCTTGCGGTCCGAACTGGTCCAGGAAGCGTTGAAGGCCCTGAGCTGTAACAGTATCCCAGCGCTGTGGCGGTGCGCCGAAAATTGAATATAACTCCGGGAAAACAGGATTGCCGCTCGCCATCCAGCTGCGGACGTACCAAGGCAACGGTACGATCAAGCTCAGCGATACCAATGCCAGTGCGGGACGCAGTGCAGCCAACACACGGCGCTCAGTTTGCCACAAACCGATCACCAATCCCGTGGAGGCTAAGCCCAGGACGACCAGCGCCAAATGTTTCGTTGCCAGCGCCATTCCAAGATTGAATGCCGCGATCATGAGCCATTGCCGCTGTTTCCCTTGCAGAAATCGCAGCAAGCTATACATAACCAGCGTGACATGAAGCCCGAGTGCGAGATCGACGTACGCCGTCGAGGCTTCCCAGATTACCGTCGGCACGGTCGCAAAGAGAGCCACAGCCAGCCACGCACTAGCACCAGGGACGAATCGACGAGTCAGCTCGTAGGTCAGCAGCGCGGTAAGGGGCAGACACGCAAAGTGTAAAAGTGTTGCTGCTGTCTGGCCCCCCAACGCGAGCCCAAATCCAAACCAAAGTTCCCAGGTCATAGGGTAGAGCGACACGTAGTCGGTCGGTAAATCGACCAGCCGGCCCTGTTGCAGGTAGCGCTGCGGATAGGCGAGATGGTACCACAAGGCGTCGTATTCACGTTCTGGCGCGAGGGCCGCCAGGAAGGCGGAGCTAATACCTAACGCTGTGGGACCGACCCATAGGCGCCGCGACCGTGACGACGATTGCGAGCGAAGGGCAGGCAAGCGCGGCCATTCGGCGCCGGCGCCGAGCCACCAAAGAAGGCCCGCTATGAGTGGCACTGCCGCTACGAGCCGCAGTATCCCCACCTGATAGCGCTCAACGGCCGTAAGGGCCAAGCCGGTATAGGCAAAGCAGCCGATACCGAGCGAGGCCACAACTGGCACTGCTTCTCGGTAGCTCGCGAAGCGCCAACATAGGCTGCGAGTGAGAAAGAGACCCAGCATGACCGCGCTCATCACCAATATGCTTGCGCTGGTGACGCCGAGGATTGTCCGATAGAAAGCCTCGCCGATATACGGCAGTGACGGGTCGCCGTAAAACCTCGGACGCTTCAAGTCACCTTGCAACAGCGTCTGCCACAGTTGCAGATAATAGTTCGCCAGAACGAGGGCGCCCCACGCGAACGCCAGCGCCAAAACTAGTCGCAGCCGGCGTCCAACACTTTCTCTTGCTGTAGCAACTTGGGACGAGCGCGATAGCCGCGTCATTGTATTCCCTCTACCCTCTCTCCCTGCGCTGGCGGGCTGTTCTTTCGGTTCCATTAATTAGGTCGGTTGCCTTGATCGGTTCGGCGCGCTGTCTCACTATGGCCTCGATCTGTGCGCCAAGTTGACTAATCAGCTGTTCGCTCAAGTATTGCCTAACCGGGCTTTCGATTGGTCTCATAAGGTGCAATGTACCGACGTAGTCACCTCGATAGGTAATCTGCAAGGTGCTGGGCCCATCAACCCACAGTTCCGGGAGTTTTGGGGGTAAGCCATCGCTAATGTCAAGGACCTGCTGCGGGATCGGCAACGCGTTCCTCCGGTATTCCAAGAGCGCGCTCCACGAGCCAAGCGCGTCCCGCACGCCACGCCAGTACGCATAGCCGCGCACATGGTCGAAATACAAAAGCCAGCGACGGCGCATCTGCGCGCGCTCGAAGAGCGGCAGCATGGATTGCAGCACCGCCACAATGCGATCGCCGACAGCTGGCGCTTGCACTGCTGTACGAACCAGTAGCCCGTAGCGATCCCGGGGAATAGACATGAGGCGCAAGCCTGCTCGTAGCTCGGGATGTTTCTGTCCGAGCAACACATCGCCGCGGCCTTCCTGACGAGTGGCGCGGATAACGCCGGCTACGGTGGTGCGATGATAGTGCAGGGCGCGTGCGTTTCGATCGGCAACCAGTTCGACCCCGGCCTGCAGCAGACGGTAGCCAAGCTCATAATCTTCGCCGCCATAGCCTCGGAAGCTGGAGTCGAAGCCACCTACACGCAGGAAATCTTCGCGGCGTAGTGAGACGTTGCCCGCACAGAAGTCACGGTAGCCCGGCTGGCGCCCCGGCAAGGCCCGTCGATGATACATATCTTCCCACCACGCCCAGACCCCGAGATGATAGAGTGAGTCGTGCTGCTCACGAACGATCAGGCAATCGCCAAGCACAGCCCGCGGCGTATTGGTGTGATGCTGCTCCAGGTGGACGGCCAGCAGCTCTGGTTCGGGCACGACGTCGTCATCAAGAAAACCCACAATCGGCGCCGTAGCCAGCTGCACGCCAGTGTTACGCGCCGTGGCCTGCCCACTGTTTGGTTGTTGATGCCAGCGGAGATTTTGGATGCTGCCAGCCTGCTGCCAATCAACAAGCATGGCCGCCGAGTCATCTGTTCCGCCGTCGAGCACCACGATCACCTCGAACTGCTCTTGCGGCAGCGTTTGCCGAGCCAGCCCTTGCAGCACCATCTCGAGGGTGGCACGCCGGTTGTAGCTTGGAACGATGACGCTGCACTTAGGTTGGCTCATGCTCCGCCTCCGCTTGTTTCCATCGCCGGCATGGATGAGGATCCGTTGGTGCGCTCCCGCTTGCGGCTCGCGAAATATGCCCATAGGCCGATCGGGCAAGCTACAATTTGCGCCAGGACGAGATCGAGCGGCAAGGCACGTGGCCGCTGTAACAGGGTTTGAGCAAGTTGGCGTAGGTGATCGTGACGAAACCATGAGCCTGCTACGGCAATCGCTTGCCAGTCCCCGTGGTGGAGCCAGCAGCGCATCAGAAAGGCAAACCCACCGACGCTATACCCGGCTAGTGTTCGCCGGAGTGACGCATAGTCCCGGCGGTGCCGATGC
>JADDQF010000155.1:0-17193 GCA_016781505.1 bacterium | reverse complement strand
GGAGTGACGCATAGTCCCGGCGGTGCCGATGCCAGGTGAGGGCGTCGGGGGTGTACACGATTTGGTAGCCCTCGACCAGGAGTTGATAGAAGGCATACGCATCCCCGCCCGTACGGGCAACTGTGCCACAGTCAAGCTCTGCATCAAACAGCCGCATGCTATTTATCAGCTGACGGCGCAATGCCATGTTGGCTCCAGCCCCCACCATTCCCGCAGCAGCCGGGGGAATAACGGTGTAATCGAACTCACGACGACGAAAGCCACGCCCAAAGCCTCCATACATCTCGAACAGCTCTTGGGCCGCCGTCTCAAGCTCTAGCGGAAGTGTCAATCCTGTCACCGCTGCAACACGCGGATGGCTGAATGGTTCGAGCATCGCCTCGATCCAGCCTTGATCCACCACGACATCATCATCGGTAAAGATGACGATATCGCCTGCTGCTGCGCGTGCGCCATGGCTCCGCGCCCAGTTCAGCCCGACTCGATCTTCGCGCAGATAGCGCACGGGATACTGCGCGGCCAACTGCGCGGTCGCGTCATCTGAAGGTGCATTGTCCACGACGATGATCTCACCCTTGGGGGTCGTAATCGCCCGCAGCGAGTCAAGACAGCGTCGCAGATCTGCAGTCCGGTTGCGTGTACAGATGACAACGCTCCACGTTAGGGGTACAGGGTTGCGCGGCGCTTCATGCTGCATTAGCCAACTTTTGAGCCTGACCTCGCGTAAGCGCTTCTGCAGGGCTTCATCTGTCTCGATCGCGGCTTGCACGTCCTTTGCACGAAGTGTCCCAGCGGCGGAGGCCACCCGCACACAACCGATCGGGCGTCGATTGAAACGCAGCAAAAGAAGCGCTTCAGCATAGCCCGCCACGTCACGGTCCGCTAGCTCCTGTGTTAGTTCAATCTCAAGTACCCGGGCGGTCATGCCTGATCTCCTTGCTGATGTAGATTGGGCTGGGGCAGCTGCTGCATCAAGGCTCGTTGTTGTCGTAGATTCTGCTGCCAAAACCGCAGCGGACCAACGCAAGCGCCGCCGGCTTCTCGCAGCAGGAGGGATAATGCCACCGCAGGCTCCCGGCGTATTCGGCGAATGGCTGCTTTGACCAACGGACCGACAAACCAACGCGCCGCGATGATCAACGCCTGATAATCCCGCTCCTCGATCAGCCGCTTGGTTAAAAAGCTGTACAGCCCGACGCCATAGCCGAAAATACAACGAGCGAGGGCAGCCTCATCCCGGCGATGGCGATGCCAAACCAGTGCCTCGGGTGTGTACACAATCTCGCTTCCTGCGTCGAGGAGCCGGGCAAACATATCGGTATCACCGCCAGAGCAGGTCAACGTGCCGCCGTCGAGTCGAGGATCGAAGCCGCCTAACCGTAAAGCCAGCTCACGTCGTACCGCCATGTTGGCTCCGACACCGGCGACACCGGCAGCGGCGGGCGCTGTTCCTGGCGTTGAAAATACCTGACGTGCGAAGGTGCGCCGTTGGATGCTGTACACCTCAAACATTTCCTGAGCGTGCGTTTCCAGCTCCGATGGCAACACCAGGCCGGTGACACAGCCGACGCTGGGGGACTCGAAGGGCTGCACGAGCGCTTTTACCCAGTCGGAATCTGCTGCCGCATCGTCGTCAATATACGCCACAACGGCATAACTTGCGGCTTGCAGTCCACAATTCCGGGCATTGTTCAAGCCGATCTGTGGTTCTTGCAGATAGCGAAACGGATAGCGTGAAGCGACTTCAGCCGTTCGTGGACTACATGGCGCGTTATCGACCACGATGACTTCATGCCCCGCAGCCGCGTGAGGCAGCAAGGTATCAAGACACCGGCGCAGATCTTCGGGACGCTCGTGGGAGCAAACCACGATTGACACTAGCTGGAGCGCTGAATCTGGCAAGGTCGCGTTCTCAGACGGTATCTGCACCTGACGTTCGATAGCCTGCTGCAATTGCTGTGGTGAAACTCTGCCTTCAGCCGCCTGAACTCGCACTAGTCCGATCGGTTTACGATGCCAGCGCACAAGTCCTAGCACACCGTCAAAGCCAACCGGGAGCCTTATGGCTGAGAATGGTTCACTCAGCTCTATGTCGACAATATGCGTGGGCATGATGCTAGTGCCCTTTACGAATGATAGACCAAGACCGGCGCCCATTCGCGCCTTCCAAGAAACCAAGACCCCACCAACACATGCCAAGCCAGCACAGCCATGCTAAGGTTGGACGCCGGAATACAAGTGCAAACTCAACTTTCCAACAGGCCAGGATTGTTCGGGTAAAGCGAAACGGCACGAGTGCTGGCAACGCAAGCAGCGCGAGCCATCGATTGCGGGCGAGCGGTGTGCCTGCCAAATCTATCTCGCGTAGCACCTGCGCGTTCGCCCGCCCAATGCAGCGCTGATGGTGCAAGAATGCGGTGCGCTCCGTACGGTGCATGTGAGCTACGACGATACCCGGATCGAAGCAAAGCCGCAGCTTAAGCTCGCGCATTGTGGCATGAAAAACTTGATCCTCTTGGGGAAAGTATCCGACAGGGAAGCAACCCGCGGCGTAAAACGAGTCGCGTCGGTAGGCGACGTTATTCAACGATAAATTCCATACATCGTGCGGCTTCCCTTCCGGCAAGAACTCCCGGAACTCGCACATGTAGCCAGCCCAACTGACGAGCGTGTCTCCATTGGCGTTGCTGGTAGCGCCACCAACGCCGTCATAGCCTTCCTCGATCGTTGCCGCTAGTTGGCTCAGCCAGCGCGAGCCGGCGGTACAGTCCGAGTCGATAAAGGCGAGAACATCGCCGCTCGCGTGCTCGGCGCCGATGTTGCGCGCTTGCGCCGGATCGGTCTGCTGCGGTAGATGGATCAATCGGACCGCCGGGAACATTCGGCGCACCAGCTCGGGTGTTTCGTCCGGAGAGCTATCCACGACAATGATCTCATATGGTCCCGCATAGTCTTGCGCGACGAGTGCAGTCAAGCAGGCGCCAATCGTTTTGGTGGAGCGATACGACGGAATAATGATCGAGCAGGCTGGCTTATCGCTCATAACAGGCCCTCTTGTCGATACCAGGCGACAGTATGTTGCAATCCGGTCTGGAGATCGATCTGTGGCACAAAGCCAAGCTCGTGGCGCGCACGGTCACCACTGTACGCACGGCTTTGCGTCATGAAATTGATTCGGCTACGCGTTAGTGGAAGCCGTGACAGCGTAACACCGGGGAGTGCTTCAACGAGCGCGGCTCCTCCCCATGTGGGCGCCGCCGGCAGGTGCCAGCGAGAAAGCTCTTTCCCCAATGCCTGGGCAATTGCGCCAGCCAGATCGCGGATAGGAACCGGTGCTTCTCCCACCAAGTGATACACCCGTCCAAGTGCAGCCGGGACCTGCGTACACTTCAGCATGCCTCTCACCACATCGTCGATATAGATCGGGTGTAGCAAGCTATCCCCACGACCGATGACGCGATAGTAGCCACGCTGAATTGCGCGAAACCAACCGAGGAGGTGCAGATCGCCCGGACCGTAGACGAGTGCCGGACGCGCCACAACCAGCGGTAAGTTGTGTTGGCGAGCCATACGGAGCGCTAGTTGCTCGCCCTCCGCTTTCGTCCGCTCATAGTCATTGCTCGGCCGTGGCCGCGCATCCTCGGCGGCAGGGGTAGAGCCGGTTGGACCGACGACCCCCGTCGTACTACAGTGGACGATCGACTCAATGTGGGAGGCCTGCTGGCATGCTGTGAGCAAGTTATGCGTTCCCTCGACATGCAATTGTTCGTACGCTTCGGCCGCAATTCCTGGTGCAAAGAGCCGGCCTGCCAAGTGGAATACCCGGTCAACACCACGCAGCGCGTCCCGGAACGAACAAGGGTTACCCAGATCACCTGGAACGAGCTTCGCCTCTAGGGCGCGTAGACGTTCCGCGGCGCTGCCGTGAAAAGAGGCGGGGCGTACGAGCGCCAGCACCTCATGGCCTTGCTCCCGCAGTGCTCGCACAAGCTGTTGGCCTATGAAACCTGTTCCACCAGTAACAAATGCAGTAGTAGTCATCAAACCTGGTATCTGGCAAAGCCCACTAGGTGAGTCTTTACGCGTGGCTCGCTTCCCATGTTTGTCGATACGGGAGCGGAGCATGTTGCTCTACAGTTGGGGGCAGTGGCATTAACGGCGAGCTAAATTCCACGACTCGGTATTTCACGTTGGAATCCGGGGTCGTAATCTCTGCCGCGCCGATATAGGCGGCAAGCATGGTTATACGCTCCTGAAGCGCTGCTGGCTTTAGCTGGTCGGACGCAATCAAAAAAATCACTTCTTTATGCTTGTGGTCCCACCAAAACAGGGTCCCATGGGCTGGCGGGATCCGGCGAAGGCGATGCATAAGCTCTGCCCGCCTGATCCAGCTGCCGGAGATGCTTATACCCACAAGTGTCAGCTGTTGGGCTGATTTTTGGAGCTGTTTCGTGCTTTTAATAGGCCGCCATATGTGATGCTCATACCCGCGCGTAAAGTCAAGATAGCCGAGAATACGCGCCCAGAATTCAAGGAGCATCGTCGCGAGCAACCAGAGCATCCAGCGATGGTTACGGACCAGGGACTCACGCACAAGGGTTGCTACGTGCTTTAGCGGCATGGACGCTGCAACATACCCGTGACTTGCCGCGATGGCGAGATGACCGGCGTAGATCCGTCGCCGCTGCAACAAAAAGTCGCTGAATGTCTGGGGGCCGTAGTTGTACACAACCGCATCAGGGACGTAGACCAGGCGATAGTTTTGCGCCGTAATCAAGGCTTCCAGCGCCACCTCATCCGTGGCGCTTTGGACCGGCAATGCTTGAACCACATTGCGGAACGCTACCAGTTCCCCTAATTTCGGCCAGCGGAGCGCCATGCGGTGGTGTACCTGCCACAGCATCTGAACGGCGAAGCCAAGGAACCTGCGCGGATCATTAAGTGGAATCACATGCGCGCCGACCATTCCCACAGTGGGATCGTTGAATGGCCGCAGCAACTGCTCAAGTGCAATCGGATCGGGCAATGTGTCCGCTCCTGCTAGCACAATCACGTCACCCTGAGCAATCGAGATCAAGAGGTTAATCGCCGCCGCTTTGCCAGCCCGTTCCCGCTGAACAACCACTTTTACGATCGGGAACATGCTCGCAACCACTTGGGCAAGCTCAACTGTCTGATCGGTGCAACCGCTCGCAACGACAACAATTTCGACCATATCGGACGTTGTCATCTGCTGGTTCAGCAGTGCATGGAGGATCTGGCGGATGTTGTGTTCTTCATTGTAGGCCAGTACGCCCACCGTGCAACGCAGCATGTATGGTCTCCCGTTTAGCTCGTAACCGTCGAACTTGTCCCCTGACTAAATTCCATCCGACACGGACCAAGCTAGGCGGATCACACAGCATTGAACTGTATGCCGCATTCGCAAGTGGACAATGACATTCACCCCGCTTGATGCTAGCACGCAGTTCGTCTGATCGCTGGCTTTGCCAGACCGGCCGTAGATCGTAGTTCGAGTCGCGTAGATTGCCCATCGGCTCCGCACGGATGCAACACGCCCATACATCGCCATTGGGCGCAATATGCCCAGACGCAACCCCGGCGTAACAGGGCAACACCTGCTGCTGTTCTGCCAGGGTGCGCCGTGCAATCTGGTAGTAGTGCCGCCGAAACGCCTGGGCAATCCCCGCGACACCATCGGCGGCTGCACTATCAATATCAGCTACGAGGTGATCGACGACCTTCGCATACTTTTCGGCAGGCGGTGTAATATCCAGCCCAATCGTATCCAGTTCGACCCGCTCCTCGGCGATCTCGGTAATGAACGAGTCCGGCTTGAGCTCCTGCCGTACATGCTGGTGGAGCGGAATAAAGCGATCGACGTTAAGCTGCGAGATCACGGTATGCATGCCGATCGTCAGATTCGACGCGTTGAGTTGACGCAGCCCTGCATACGTTTCAAGAAGCTTTGCATAGTTGCCGGGAACACCCCGGATCTGATCGTGCTGCTCGCCGATGCCGTCCAATGAGAGATTGATTACGATCTGCGCCCGTGGCGCCTCTCGGGTTATGCGTTCAACTCCCTTGACGATTTGCTCGACCAGCAGGCCATTCGTTGGAATATTGATGATGCCTGGCCGGCAATGCCGGTACGCAGCTAGTACAATGTCAACCAGATCGGGACGCAAAAATGGCTCACCACCGCTAAATGTCAGCCAGTAAGGTGCTTTACCCAGCTGACGGAAGGTTTGCTCGTACTCGTCAAGGGAAAAATCGTGTACGCGCTTGCGCCACACATTGCAGGTTTGACAGCGGGAGTTACAGCGATAGCTTACGCTGAACGTTAAGTTCATTGGTAGCGGGCGGATGCGGGTGGTGCGACGCGCCAAATTGTAAAGCGGGCTGCGGACTAGTTGACCAAGCATTATCTATAGTATCCTCATGTTGATAGTGGTTGGATTTCCAGGGTTCCGTAGGCCCGTCGCGACCAAATTCGCCGTGTGACCTGTTCTCGCTCGGCTTCCGATACATGAGCATAGGCTTCAATACCAAGTGGTCGGAGATCGCTGAACATAAACGTGCGCTGCCCTGCTTCAACAATGGTATGGCCTTCGATCATAGGAATGCCGGCCCGATTGTGTATCCGCAGCGTCAATCTCATTCGGGCAGCCAGCACGACCGGAAACTCACCGTGGAGCCATGGTATGCCAGCCGAATCGCGCTCCGTATCAAAACCTAAAGCGGGTAGGGGAGCCAAACCCCTGATAGCGTTGCCGATTTTAGAAGTTGTTCGTATCGGCAGGGTGAAGCCTGGTTTATCTTCCATTCAGAGCTTGTTCCAATGTTTACAATGCAGGTGTGCAAGTTGGTAGAGTATGCTCTTGCTGTCTTCTCTTCAAAGGTTTTAACGAGTATCCCCACATAAAGTAACGCTATCGAATCGTACTTTTTTCGGCAATCATACGTTGGTCATGCCTGTAGCTTTTCAAGCGCCAGTATGGGGGAGCACAGGTCAGTGTATCGTGACTCCGTGGCGTGACGTTGGGCCGCCCGCTTTTGCCCTAGGCTCCCCACTCCCCTATAATGAGACGCGATTTGAGGGTAAAATCCTGAGCTTGTAGCCACCAGATAGGGCATTAAGATGGCGTATGACCAAGTCTTCCGGATGTGGTTACTCCACCTTCAAAGGTTACCGTGGAGAATATACTTGGCTTGCTCGTGCGCAACCGGCATCAGGATCTGGGACGAAACGAGTGAAAACGAGCGTGGCGTGTACCCAGGCTGCAAGGCCAACGGCTCAACGAGCGCGGCCATAAGGAAAAAGGACGAGAACTAGGGAACCGCCGTGAAGTCTTGGCACAGCCGGTGCGACAAGTAGCTCAACAACCAGGGGAGGTTTGCAAGGTATGGCAGTGCTTCGCCGCCACTGGCGACTGCTTTTAGGGATAGTGGTCATTGGCGCGCTGATCGCCGTTGTGGTCGTGCAGCGGCATGAACTGTTTGAGGTGCTGCGGCTGGTGCGAACCTCGAATCCTTGGTGGATTACGGCGGCTTTCGCAGTGCAGGGGCTGGTGTACTTTTGCTTCGCCGCGGTGTACTGGCGCACGCTCCAGCTGCTCGGCTATCATGTGCGGCTGCTGTCGTTGTATGGCGTGTCGTTTATCGCTATTTTCTTGGGCCGTGTGTTTCCGGCAGGTGGCACCAGTACCTTTGCCTTTTTGTTATTCCAGCTCCGGCGGCGGGGTATTCCGGATGGCACCGGCGCTGTGGCGGTTACGCTCGACGGTTTGTCTTACCTGCTCGGATTTTTTGTGCTGTTAACCGGTGGCTTTATCTATCTGTTCACGCACGGCGAACTCAAGGTCAATCAGGTTCTTGTGGTGGCGCTGCTGACGCTGGCAATCATCACCTTTGGCATGTATGTGTGGGGCTTGTCCCGTGACCGCGCCCTGCTTACGCAGCGGGCGATCAGCCTCAAGAAGCTGGTAGCCCGCGTCTTTCGCCGTAACTGGAGCGATACAGGTGTGCTGACTTTTATCGCCGAGCTGTATGAGGGCGCCGTGCTGATCGGTCGTGATCGAAGTGGCTTTTTCCAGCTCGTCGTGCTGCAGGTTGTGGCCCTGCTGCTTGACTGTTTGACGTTGCTGCTGCTGTTTTGGTCGATCGGGGTTTGGCCGCACTTTTCGGTTGTGGTGCTCGGCTACAGCCTGGCGTATTTCTTCAGTACGCTGTCGTCGTTGCCCGGCGGTGGCGGCACATTTGAGGCCCTGATGGTGGTGACCATGACCAACCTTGGCGTGGAGTCCGCGATTGCCCTTTCCGTCACTCTGTTATACCGCTTGCTGGCCTTTTGGCTGCCGCTGCTGATCTCGTCAGTGATCTATCGCCGGGTGCATTACCATAAAGAAGCTCCCCCCCAGCGTAAGAAGGGTCTGCCAGCGGTTGTGCGGGATTGATCCGACAGCCAGATTTTCAGGCTGAGCCAGCGGTTTAGCTAAACCTACGGCGCTATGTCGTTTTAAGCTTGTTGACAATTTCACGAGGTCTTGATAGATTGGGTCCCGTGCGCCGCCATGTCGCGGCAAACAGTGTCCATTCCCTTGTTGGAAGGAGTCAACCCGGTCATGTTTGCACTACGCCCTGTTGCGTTCGCCCTGATCAGCGCTCTGTTGCTTGGTGCCCTGTTTGTGCCGACAACCATGCACGCAGCCTCAGCGCCCAGCCTCTCTCTGCCAATTCCTGCCGGCGAAACCTGGAAAGTTATCCAAGGGTACAATTGCGGCACCCACACCGGCTACGACGAAAACGCCTTTGACCTAGTGAATACCGATGGACGCACGCGTGGCGCGCCTGTGGTGGCTGCGGCCGACGGCACGTATTGGTGGTGGGGCCAGCGCGGCGGCAGTGTGATCTTGTCGCACGGCAACGGCTTTTATACCATGTACAGCCATCTGGAAAGCCGAGTTGCCTTCAAAAAAGGGCAACCAGTCGCTCGTGGTACCGTCATTGGCACGGTTGGCAGTGCGGGCACGAGCTACAGCAATCCCCATCTGCACTTTGAGCTATTTTATGGCAAAGGCGTCGGCGCAACCAACCGGCGGGGCGTACCCCTGTCGTTTGTTGAAGGTTATACCTTTCCCGACAGCGGCAAGTGTAATCAATACGCGGGAACGCGTTTGACGGCGCGTCTCGGCGCGGGCGAGCAAAAGACGCTGGCACAGTCCGTGGTCAGCGATCACAATGCCCCCTCAATGCCAACGTTGAGCGATGCCGGCCAGGGCACAAACCAGATTGTTCGCTGGACACCTGCGGTCGATGCCGGCACAGGTGTTAAGGGCTATCAGGTGTATGTCGGGGCAGACCCGAACGGGACTGGCGAGTGGTTTGTGGTGGAGCAGGAGGTTGCCTTACCAACCCTGCCGGCCGGCCGGTATGCCGTTCGGGTCCGTGCCCTGGACAACGCGGGCAATGCTTCAGCTTGGACAACCTTGTTAACGGTTGACCTGCCCTAGGCGCTGCTGCCAACCGCTGTAGCGCAGCGGGCGATTAATCGAGTTGTGGTGCATACGCGGGTGTGTGTTATCCTACGGGGGCGCTATGGCGCCCCCGTAGGATTGTTTAAGGGAGCTTGCATTGCTGCTTCAATTCAAGACGCTGGTTCAGCCAGGGCTAGTCCATGCGGTAACAACGCGTCAGGGCGGGGTGTCCGCGCCGCCTCAGGCGACGCTCAATATGTCGTTTTCCCGGCCCGACGATCCGGCGGCGGTACGTGAGAATCGGCGGCGCGTCTATGCTGCGCTTGAGATTGATCCGGCTCGGGTAGTACAAGCCGGACAGATCCACGGCGCGGATGTGTTGGTCGTCGAGCAGCGTTATGCTGGCCGCGGCGCGCTGGATCGTCCCTCCGTCCTGCCGCCGGCCGATGCGCTGATCACCCGGGAGCCTAACCTGTTCTTGTTGGCCGCGTTCGCCGATTGTACGCCGCTGCTGTTGTTCGACCCCGTTCAGCGCGCGGTAGGCGTGGCGCACGCCGGCTGGCAAGGCACGGTTAAGGGTATTGGCGCTGCAACAGTGCAAGCGATGCAAAGAGCCTTTGGCTCACAGCCCCGTAATCTGGTGGCCGTGGTGGGACCGGCGGCCGGGCCGTGCTGTTACAATGTTTGGCCGCATGTCGCCGAGCAGATCCGGGCGGCGTTTCGCGCACAGCCTGATCTGCTACGTACTCGTGATGGCCAAACATTTTTTGATCTATGGGCGGCCAATACGGCTACTCTGGTCGCATGCGGCGTGCCCCGTGACCAGATCGAGGTAAGCGGCATCTGCACCATCCACCATGCCGAGCGCTTTTTTTCGCATCGTGCGTCGGGCGGAGAGACCGGGCGATTTGCCGCCGTGATCGGTATGCGTGAGTAGATCGGTATGCTCCAACAACAGCAGCAAGCGCAAATTGCCCACAATATTGCCGTCATACGTGAGCGGATGGCCGGCGCGGCACGCCGTGCGAATCGATCAGTGGATGACGTTACCCTGATCGCGGTTACGAAAACGCACACCGCCGAGGTCGTCAGCGCGGCGCTAGCCGCCGGCGTGTCCGATTGCGGCGAAAACCGGTTGCAGGAAGCCGACGCCAAGATTGCCGCGCTCAGAACAAGACCTGTTCGTTGGCATCTGATCGGGCATCTCCAACGCAACAAAGCAAAGCGCGCCGTCGCCTTGTTTGACCTCGTGCACTCCCTGGATAGCGTACGATTGGCGGAAGCGCTTAGCCGGCATATGGCAGAAGAAACCGGGCCGCAGCAAGCGCCCAGACGACGATTGCCGGTGCTTTTGCAGGTGAATGTGTCGGGCGAGGCAACCAAGGAAGGGTTTGCGCTGGTCGGCGGTTTGGCGAATCAAACGCTGCTGCCGGACTTTTACCAAGCGGTGGAGCAGATAGTTGCCCTGCCCCACCTGGTCGTCCAAGGCTTGATGACGGTAGCACCCTACAGCAATGACCCCGAAGCTGCACGACCAACCTTTCGGCTGCTCCGTCAGCTACGGGATGAGCTTGCCAGCCGCTTTCCCGTGGCCTCGTGGCACCATCTGTCCATGGGTATGACCGGCGACTTCGAGGTCGCCATCGAGGAAGGCGCAACCCTGATTCGGGTTGGGCGCGCAATCTTTGGCGAGCGTACGTAGACAACTGAGCCTCTGCTCCCACGTGTATGGATATTCCCAGCTGTAGCTTCCATGCGCTAAGCTCGGGTCGAGGCATTGGGATTCCCGTAGTCGTTGTGCTCCTGATGATCGCTGTTGGTTTGCAACCAGCGCGGCTTGTGCTACCATAGCGCCTCAGCAAGGAGTCGATGTACAGCACAGCGAGGGAGCTTGCATGAAGCTACACGAATATCAGGCTCGCGATATCTTGGAACGCTTTGGCCTGCCAGTGACCGGCGGCGGTGTGGCGACAACACCCGAGGAAGCGCGGCGGCTTGCCGAGCAGATCGGTGGCAAGGTCGTTATCAAGGCGCAGGTGCAGGTCGGTGGTCGCGGCAAGGCCGGTGGTGTGAAGCTGGCTGACACGCCGGAGGAGGCCGAGGCGGTAGCCCGCCAAATTTTGGGCATGGATATCAAAGGGCTGACCGTGGAAAAGGTGTTGGTCGCCGAAGCGATCACCTACGATAAAGAAATCTATCTGTCGGCAATCCTGGATCGGGCGACCAAGCGCATTGTGATGATTGCCTCGGCCGAGGGCGGCGTCGAGATCGAAGAGGTGGCAAAAACCAATCCTGAGGCGATCCTTAAGCTCGCCGCCGATCCGCTGCTGGGCTTGCAGCAATACCAGGCAATGGAGCTGGCCTTCGATATTGGGCTCAAGGACGGCAAGCAGGCGCGTCAATTTGCCCGGATTGCGATGGGCATCTTCAAGATTTTTAAAGACACCGATGCTTCCTTGGTGGAAATCAACCCCCTCGTGATCAGGGCCGACGGCACGCTGCAGGCCCTGGATTCCAAAATCCTGCTGGACGACTCGGCGTTGTTCCGTCACCCCGACTTCGAGTCGCTGCGGGACACCGCAGGCGAGCCGGCGGCCGAGCTGCAAGCGCGCGAGTCCGGCATTACATTTATCAAGCTCGACGGCGATATTGGCTGCATGGTCAATGGCGCCGGTCTGGCCATGGCGACCATGGACGTGGTCAAAATGTATGGCGGCGAGCCGGCCAACTTCCTGGATATCGGCGGCGGTGCGAACGCGCAAAAAGTCGCCTCGGCGCTTAACATCATTCTGTCGGATGCCAACGTCAAAGCGGTGTTGATTAACATCTTCGGCGGCATCACCCGCGGCGACGAGGTAGCCAAGGGCATTGTGGCGGCGCTGGGTCAAATCTCGCGTCAGGTACCGCTGGTGGTGCGGCTGGTAGGCACCAATGCCGAAGAAGGCGCGCGGATCCTGGCCGATGCGAACTTAATTCCGGCTTCGTCGTTGGGCGAGGCGGCGCAAAAGGTGGTCGAGGTAGCGCGCGGCGTGTAGTGCTGAAGGAGCGCTATCGCCTAAGCTCCAAAGGCAGCGCAGGACAGGCAGCTAGCCTTTGCGTCGGGCTGCTTGCTCGCCCAACGCGCGCCGCACCACGGACTGGGCTTCCTGCAGTTGCCGCTCGCTGCGCCGATCCAGGGTAGTGTCCAAGAGTTGGGCGAGGCGTTCGCGCCAGCCATGGAGCGTTTCAAGGGCGAGGCTGTGGCCATGCGGCAGATGAGCGATGCGCTGGATCCAGCCAAGGTCTCGTTCCAACAGCGCCAGCTCGTGCTCGATCACCGTGTAGCGGGCGACGATGGGCGGCAAGCGCTCGGCTTTAGCGGGCGGGTAGTAGGTGTTGGCGACAAGCTCGACAGGCTCAATGCCAAACACGCCGGCCAATAATGCGATTGTCCGCTCCGACGGCAGCTGCAAGCCCATCTCGAAGTGCGAGATCGCAACGCGCGAAACCGCAATTCGATCAGCAAGTTCTTGTTGGGTCCAGCCCAGCGTGACGCGATACTGCGCTAGCCGGTCCCCAAGTTTTTCTGACATACCGGTAGTTTAGCTGATACTGTAGGAAATTGTGCTAACTCACATAGCAGCATACCCGGGTGTCACGCACTATACTCCTGACATGGTATCGCTGTCTGCGTCAACAGTGCGAGCTGACGCGGCGGTTTAGCTTAAAAGAGGAGCATAATGCCTAAGCGTGCGCTGATCACCGGGATTACCGGACAAGATGGTTCATATTTGGCGGAATTTTTGCTGGAGCAGGGCTACGAAGTGATCGGCATGATCCGCCGCTCGTCTACCGTCAACTTTGAGCGCATCAATCATATCCAGAACGATATTATCCTCGCGCCCGGCGACCTGATGGACGAAGTGTCGCTGATCGGGGTGCTGCGCGAGCATCGCCCGAGCGAGGTCTATAACCTAGCTGCTCAAAGCTTTGTCCAAACTTCGTTTTCGCAGCCGGTACTGACGGGTGAGGTTACCGGCCTGGGTGTGACGCGGCTCCTGGACGCGATCCGCCTGGTCGATCCGGCGATACGCTTTTACCAGGCCAGCTCCTCCGAAATGTTTGGCAAGGTGGTTGAGGTGCCCCAGCGCGAGACCACCCCGTTGTATCCCCGTTCGCCCTATGGCGTGGCCAAGGTCTACGGCCACTGGATCACCGTCAACTATCGTGAAAGCTACGGCCTCTTCGCCTGCTCCGGTATGTTGTTCAATCATGAATCCCCTCGCCGTGGGCTAGAATTCGTGACCCGCAAGATTACCCATGCCGTCGCGCAGATCAAGCACGGTCTCAGCAACGAGCTACGCTTGGGCAACCTGGATGCGCAGCGCGACTGGGGCTTTGCCAAGGACTACGTGAAAGCGCAATGGCTGATGCTACAACAAGATCAGCCCGACGATTATGTGATCGCGACCGGACAAACTCACACGGTTCGCCGCTTTTGTGAGCTGGCGTTCGGGCATGTGGGATTAAATTATCAAGACTATGTTGTGGTTGACGAGCGCTTTTACCGGCCAGCCGAGGTCGATCTGCTGGTTGGCGATCCGGCTAAGGCCAAGGCGAAGCTCGGCTGGGAGCCCGAAACATCCTTTGAGCAGCTCGTGGCGATGATGGTAGACGCAGACATGGCGCTGTTGAAGCAGCAGATGCGCTAAATGGCAATCCGCGATCAGCTAGCAGTGCTTGCGGCCAAGGTGGAGCGAATGCAAAGGCGCGTGTTCACCGCAGGTTGAAGCATGTTGGCTGCTGGCTTACCAGGAGGGTACGTTGAGCATTCTTGTCGACAAAAATACGCGGCTGTTGGTTCAAGGCATCACAGGCAATGAAGGCACGTTTCATACACGAGCCATGCTCGCCTATGGCACAAATGTAGTGGCTGGTGTCACTCCGGGACGCGGCGGCCAAATGGCCGTAGACGGGAAGGTGCCTGTTTTCAATACGGTGCGTGAAGCGGTGAAGGCTACCGGCGCCAATGTTTCATGGATTGCCGTTCCCGCCGAGCTCAACGCCACTGACCCGATCCTGGAAGCCGTAGATGCCGGCATACCGCTGATTATCTCGTTAGCCGAGGGCATTCCGGCCAACGACATGGTTGCAACCTATGAGGTGGTGCGGCGTAGCGGTGCGCGCTTGATTGGTCCTAACTGTCCCGGCTTGTTGACGCCCGGTCAAGCCAAAGTTGGGATCATTCCAGGGCATATCGCCACCTCCGGCCCGGTTGGCGTCGTCTCCAAGTCGGGCACGCTGACCTATGAGGCGGTCGATGCCCTGACCAGGCTTGGCCTCGGCCAATCGACGATTGTGGGCATCGGTGGCGACCCGATCATTGGCACTAGCTTTATCGACGTACTTGAACTGTTCCAAGCTGACGACGAGACCAAAGCGATCGTGCTGATCGGTGAAATTGGCGGCACGGCCGAGCAGGAAGCGGCGGCCTTTATCAAGGCCAACGTTTCAAAGCCGGTCGTGAGCTTTATTGCCGGGCAGACGGCACCTCCCGGTAAACGGATGGGCCATGCCGGGGCCATCATCTCGGGTGGCGAGGGTACCGCCCAAGAAAAGATTGCCGCCCTCGAAGCCGTCGGCGTGCGTGTCGCCAAGCTGCCGACCGATATTGCGCAGCTGGTCAAAGAACAGCTCGGCTAAACACAAGGAATCGAGGTTTGCGATCCGAGACGAGGGGCGAGCACATTGCCCTTCGTCTCTTGTTGATCGCTGCTAAGCTGTATGGCGCTGATCTTTGTGCTGATCGACGGCGTTGGCCTGGCTCCGGCTGGGCCGCAAAATCCCGTAGCGCGTGGCTTGCCCCAGCTTGCACGCTTTCTTGGCGTGCCGTTAACTGATACGCTCCTGATCGGGACCACAGGTCTCCTGGCTCGGCCGGTGGATGCCACGCTTGGCGTGCCGGGTCTGCCCCAAAGTGGCTCGGGCCATACCGCAATCTATGGCGGCTTCAATGCCGCGGCCGCAAACGGACGGCACCAGCCAAGCTATCCAACGATTGCCATGCGCGCGCAGTTAGCTCAACATAATCTGCTGTTGGCAGCGCAAAAGCAGGGTGCTCGCGTTGCGTGGACGAATGCTTATCTGCCAGGCTATCCGGAAGCCGTTGCGCAGCGGCGGCTTCGGCATACAGCGGGCACCTGGGCAGCACTCCAAGCCGGGCTTACGTTACGGGGAATCGAAGATTTGCTGGCGGGGAGTGCGCTCTCCTGGGATGTTTCGCAGCAGTTAGCTCGCACGCGTCCTGGCGCTACGATGTTACCCGAGATTGCACCCGAAGTAGCCGGCGCACGACTGGTCCGGCTTGCGCGAACACATGATCTGGTCGCGTTCGAAACATATCTTCCCGATCTGGCTGGTCATAACCGCATCGGCATCTCCGTGGCGGACGCACTTGCGCTGGTCGATGGGCTGCTTGCCGGTGTGCTGCAAGCGCGAGCTGCGGAGGATACGCTGGTAGTGACCAGCGACCACGGCAATAGCGAGGATACCACAACCCGTATTCACACCCGAAATGCAGTTCCACTGCTGGCGTTTGGCCCGGCCGCCGGCGCATTTGTACCGGTCCAAGCCATCGACGGGATTGCGCCGGCGCTGCTGAATGCGCTGCAAGGAGCGTAACCAATGACCGCCTGGGTGATACCGGCTGTACACACGCCACTTTTGGAACAGCTTGCGGCGCTGCTGCCGGAACGCGGTGCTCATGGCTGGTTGGTCGGCGGCTATGTTCGTGATCTCCTCCGAGGCGTGCCCGGCAGCGACCTTGATATCGTCGTGGATGGTCCTGCGATCACGCTGGCACGTGAGTTCGCCGACCAAACCGGCGGCGCGTTTGTGCTGTTGGACGAGACGACCGATGCAGCTCGGATTGTGTTCCCGGTTGCTGCTGAGCAGCCGCTTGTGCTGGATCTTGTCCGGCTACGCGCATCGACGATCACGGAAGATCTCCAGCTCCGCGACTTCACCATCAATGCGTTGGCTGTTTCTCTTAAACGAGCTACGGCCTCCGGTTTCACCGACGAGCAACTGATTGACGTAACGGATGCCCGTGATGATCTTGTTGCCGGTCGCATCCGGATGTGTGGTCCAACAGCGTTCAGCGATGATCCGTTGAGGATGCTGCGGGCGGTGCGCTTTGCCGCCCAGCTCGGCTTTGCAATCGAAGCGACAACGGATGCGGCGATTCGGCGCTATGCAGCGTTAATTGACGAGGTAGCCCGCGAACGCGTGCGCGACGAGTTGTTGAAGCTGCTGGCAGCGGCACAGGCTGCGCCCTACCTCCGGTATCTGGACGACGTTCGCCTGTTGACGCGCATAATTCCGGAACTGGATGCCGCCCGTGATTGTGCGCAGCCTTCACAGCATTTTTTGCCGGTGCTAGATCATTTGCTTGAAACCGTCGCCGCGGCCGAGTGGCTGCTGGCAAGGCTTGGTGGTGAACGCCCCGAGAACAACGTTGCGGAGACGTTAACGGACCAGGATCTACGGCTGCCGATGGCAGCACGGCGTTATCCCCAACTTACGGCCGAGCTGGAAGATCCATCGCTTCTGAGGGAGCGCATGGCGCAAACCATGCTCGGCGGGCAGCCGCGCTCGGTTTTTTTCAAGGTGGCCGCGCTGCTGCATGATGTCGGCAAGCCCCAAACCAAACAGGTTCGCCCAGACGGCCGGATTACCT